>JANLQE010000383.1:0-5837 GCA_031367625.1 Bacteroidota bacterium | reverse complement strand
TGTTTTTATTGCATGCCCGAAGAAGATTACGAATTTACTCCCGCCAGCAGACTGATGCAGCCGGAAGAAATAGAAGCCATCGCAAAAATATTTGTTGCACAGGGAGTAAATAAAATCCGCCTTACCGGTGGCGAACCATTGGTAAGAAAAGATGCTGCGGATATTATTATGCGGTTATCTAAACTGCCCATCAATCTTACCATAACCACCAACGGAACAAGGCTGCATGAATTTGCAGATGTATTGGAAAGTGCAGGTGTAAAATCTTTGAATATTAGTTTGGATACATTGAACAAAGAAAAGTTCAACTTAATGACAAGGCGCAATCAATTTGAAAGAGTGTATGAAAATATACAACTGATGATTCAAAAAGGGTTTCATGTAAAGATTAATATGGTGGTGATAAAAAATTTGAATCATGATGAAATAATTGATTTTGTACAATGGACAAAGAATGAACCGGTGCATGTAAGGTTTATAGAATTTATGCCATTTACCGGCAACCACTGGCAAAATGAAAAGGTATTTACATTGCAGCAAATATTAGAAACCGTTAGTAGCGAATTTGATATTCTTCCTTTGGAAAAAGAAAAAAATGAAACGGCTAAAAAATATATTATACCGGGGCACAAAGGAACCTTTGCAGTTATAAGTACCATGAGTGCGCCGTTCTGCAGCGATTGTAACAGAATGAGATTAACGGCAGATGGCAAAATGAAGAACTGTCTTTTTTCACAATCAGAAACAGACCTGCTCACGCCTTTCAGAAATAAAGAAGACATTCTTCCGCTTATTTATCAAAGTATTTTAGATAAGAAAAAAGCATTGGGTGGGCAGTTTACCACTGATACCGAACATATAGATACAACAAAAATTAATAACCGGAGCATGATATCTATCGGGGGTTGATTATCATAAACAGAAAAATATCTTCATGCCAGCCGTACAAACAAATATGATTTCTACAGAAGAAGCGAAACTTAAAATCGCAGAAAATATTATTCAACTCACATCTTGTATTGTTCCTCTTGATAAAGCTGCAGGTTTAATTTTAGCAAAAGATATTTATGCCCCTGTAAATATTCCTGCATTTCCGCAATCGGGTATGGATGGATATGCCTTTGCATTTAGCAGCATTGCAAAACAAATTAAAATTGAAGGGGAACAGGCTGCAGGGCACAATCTTCAAACAAAAGTAAAACCCGGAACGGCAGTGCGGATTTTTACCGGAGCAGTTGTTCCCGATGGAGCAGACACAGTGGTAATGCAGGAAAAAATAAAAGTAACTGACGGGTTTTTGTATATTGAAGATGATAAATTGAAACAAGGTGATAATGTTCGCCTGCCCGGTTCTGAAATTGTAAAAAATGCATTGGCACTTAATGCAGGTACAAGATTAACACCGGCTGCCATTGGTTTTTTAGCAGGCATGGGCATTGCCGAAGTTGATGTTATTCCAAATGCAAGGGTAAGTATTATTGTTACCGGAAATGAATTGCAAAACCCCGGAACTGTTGCTGAGTATGGCAAAGTGTATGAATCCAATTCGTTTGCATTACTTGCAGCGTTAAAACAAATACATATTCATGATGTTGCTGTTTATACTTCGGCAGATGATATTACTGCATTAACAAAAATTCTTAGCGAAGCATTATCAAAAAGCGATATGGTATTAATGACCGGCGGGTTAAGTGTGGGTGATTATGATTTTACGGTAAAGGCTTCAGAAAATTGTGGTGTACAAAAAATATTTCATAAGATTAAACAAAGGCCGGGTAAGCCCATCTTCTTTGGTAAAAAAGAAAATGTTTTATTTTTTGGTTTGCCCGGCAATCCTGCATCGGTGCTTACCTGCTTTTACGAATATGTTTTACCGGCATTGGAAAAACTAACAGTACAAAAACTGCAATTGGAAATTAAACAAACCCCCATTTCATCTTTGTACAAAAAACCTGCAGGCATTACCCATTTTTTAAAAGGGATATTTGATGGGGCGCAGGTGCATTTACCTCAAGGCCAGGAATCGTACAAATTAAATTCATTTGCAAAAGCCAATTGCCTGGTGATGATTCCTGAATTGGTTACGGAAGCAGCAGCCGGAGAAAATGTTGAAATTCATTTATTACCCTAATTATTTTTTATGTCGGTAGAGTTGATGATTTTATTTTATTGTTTATTATTTGCTGTTGCATTTTTATATGCATCTGTTGGGCATGGGGGAGCAAGCGGTTACCTTGCATTGGGGGCCATTTTCGATTTGGCAAAAGAAGTAATGCGGCCAACAGCTTTGTTATTAAATTTATTTGTTTCTCTCACGGGGTTCATTCATTTTTACCGGGGAAAACATTTTGTATTTAAAATATTTTTGCCCATTGCAATTGCATCAGTCCCCATGGCTTTTATTGGTGGTAGAATAAACACTGACCCCGGCACTTACAAAATGATGTTAGGCATTTTGCTGCTGGTGCCTATTATCCGTTTTTTGTTTTTTCCGAATATACCGGTAGAAAAAATTCGCAAAAATAATATTTTATTGTCGTTGTTGCTGGGGGCTGTTATTGGTTTTATTTCTGGCATGATTGGAATTGGCGGCGGCATTATTCTTTCGCCTGTGCTGCTGTTATTAAAATGGACCGACCAAAAACAAACAGCCGCTATCAGCGCATTGTTTATTTTTGTAAATTCATTGTCGGGCTTATTGGGGCAATTTACAAAAGGGATACAGTTTAATACCCACATGATTTCTTATGTATGTGTAGCTTTTGCCGGTGGATTTTTTGGGGCTTATTTTGGGGCCATGAAATTTAACCAAAATGTATTGAAGATATTGCTGGCATTGGTGTTGGCTATGGCTGCCTATAAATTAATTTTTACAGCCGCATAAAAATAAAAGATGGAAACGATGATAAACATAATGGTATTTGGGCAACTGGAAGACATCACCAAATCTTCTGTGGTTTCTATTGAAGCCGTTAAGGATACCGGATTGCTGTTACAAAAATTATACGCAGGGTTTCCATTATTGAAAGAAAAAAAATTTCTTATTGCGGTAAATCAAAAAATAATAAGGCAAAAAACAGCAATTGCTGAACAGGACAGTATAGCATTATTGCCACCATTTTCAGGAGGATAAAATGACAAGCTCAAACGAACGATATCAACGGCAGGTTGCTCTAAAAGGTTTTGGAGAAGCTGCACAAAATAAATTGCTACAGGCAAAAGTGCTGGTAATTGGTGCCGGTGGCCTGGGCTGCCCTGTTTTACAATACCTCACTGCAGCGGGCACAGGTTGCATTGGCATTGTGGATGATGATGTGGTTTCCATTTCTAATCTTCACCGCCAGGTTTTATTTGATACAAATGATATTGGTAAACCCAAAGTAAATGTTGCGGTTGCAAAACTGCGGTTGATGAATCCCGATACTGAATTGACAGCATATAAAATTTATCTTGATAAAAATAATTGCCTGCAAATAATAAACGGATACGATATTATTGTTGATTGCACAGATAATTTTGCATCCCGTTATATGATTAATGATGCCTGTGTGCTAAAAGAAAAACCATTGATTTATGGGGCAGTGTCAAGATTTGAAGGACAGGTGGCTGTTTTTAATTCTAATAAAGATGGAAAACAACAAACAGGCAACTACCGTGATTTATTTCCTGAACAACCGGAGCCGGGAGAAGTGATGAATTGTGCGGAGTCTGGTGTGTTGGGTGTTTTGGCTGGAATAATTGGCAGTATGCAGGCTAATGAAACAATAAAATTAATTACCGGAATTGGTGAGCCATTGGCAAACCAATTATTAACCTACAGTGCATTGAATAACCGGGTTGCAGTTTTTAATTATGAAAGCAATGCTCCATCAGCAACAGTAATCCCCCGAAATGAAAATGAATTTTTTAAAATGAATTATGAAAGTGAATGTATAACCGAAGACAATCGTTTTGTAATTGATGCAGAAAAAATGGATGAGTTGCTTTTAAAAAATGAAACTGAGTTTATAGACGTGAGGGAGTTTGATGAATTACCTTTAGTAACTGAATTTGAACATATAAAAATTCCATTGGGAGAATTAAAAAATAAGCTGAAGGAATTGACAGAAAAAAATATTATTTTCTTTTGTCAGTCCGGTATAAGAAGTTTGCAGGCTGCTGCCATGGCATCAGCATATTTTGGAGATAAAGAAAGATTTTATAGTTTACAGGGAGGTATTGTTGCATGGAAAAAACTACATGAAAAACAATTAACATGAAAGAGAAGAAGCAAAAAAATATTTTTGTTCAGGGAGCTATAGGCACGGCTTTCATTGGAGAAAGTATTGCAAAGCATCAAACCAAAACCGATATTGGCGGGCATAGTATTTTTTTGGGACAGGTAAGAGCAGATGCAATAGAGCGTAAAACTGTGGCGGCTATTGAGTACACCACTTATGAAGAAATGGCTTTGGAACAAATGAGTAAAATAAGAGAAGAAATTTTTGAAAAATATCCATTGGTATGCATGCATGTGTATCATAGTTTGGGTAAAGTTGCTGCAGGAGAAATTTGCCTTTTTGTTTTTACATCATCCCAACATAGAAAGGTTGCTATTGATGCCTGCGAAGAAACTGTAGAAAAAATTAAAGCAGAACTGCCGGTATGGGGAAAGGAATTATTTGAAGATGAAACCTATCAATGGAAAGCCCCCTAAATTCTCCGGAGGGGGACTTAAAATTATAACAGTTGAAATAATATTAATTAAACAAAAGTAACTCCGAGAAACGGAGACTAAAACCCCTTTAGGGGCATGGGGCTATGGTAAACATCACACATAAATCAAATACACTAAGGCAGGCAATTGCAAAAGCAATAGTTGTTGTTTCAAAGCCGGAAACTATTGAAGCGGCCAATCAGCGCAAAGTTCCAAAGGGGGATATTTTTGAATTTAGCAGGGCTGCAGGTTTACTGGCCATAAAAAAAACAAGCGATGTAATACCCGATTGCCATCCATTGCCAATAGAATTTGCAGCCATTACTTATAAAACGGACGGACTGGAAATACACATCAATGCAGAAGTGCATACCATTTATAAAACCGGTGTAGAAGTAGAAGCCATGCATGGAGCCTCTGTTGCTGCACTTACTATTTATGATATGCTGAAACCGATTGATAAAGGCGTTTATATTTCTACAATAAAATTAGCTTCAAAAAAAGGGGGCAAAACAGATTTTCGTGACCAGCAAATTGCCGGGTTAAAAGCTGTTGTAATTGTTTGTTCCGACAGTGTTTCTAAAAAAGAAAAAGAAGATACAGCCGGATTAAAAGTGGTGGAGAAATTAAAGAGCAATAATATTGAAGTGATTAATCACTCAACTATACCTGATGATGTTGAATTGATTCAGCAACATGCAAAAAAATATTCAACCACAGATTGCAGCCTGCTTATTTTTGTTGGCGGCACCGGCCTTTCGCCAAGAGATGTAACCCCCGATGCAATTAAACCTTTACTCACCCGTGAAATTCCCGGCATTATGGAAACCGCTAGAAATTATGGACAGCAGCGGATGCCTTATGCAATGCTGTCAAGAGGAGTTGCCGGCTTTATCAACAAAACATTAGTGCTTACATTACCCGGTTCTCCAAAAGCTGCCGCAGAAACTATTGATGCATTATTTCCTTTTATACTCCATGTATTTAAAATTGCAGAAGGGATGCGGCATGATTGAAAATTTAAAAATATTATAAAACCTGTGGGGCAGATGAAGAAGTTTGCTTATATAAAATCTGTACAGGAGTTCAGCAAAAATAAAACTGGACAAACCGAAGCAATTTTCGATTTGTCCAATGCAGT
>JANLQE010000378.1:0-16729 GCA_031367625.1 Bacteroidota bacterium | reverse complement strand
GAACAAAATAATTTAAACGGACATATTGTTACCCGGTTTGTGTACAAGCTGACAGATGAATTAGAAATGTTTAGCCCTATGAATAAAGATGCACAGCAGTGGAGCAATATCAAAATGGCAAGAATTTGTTTTAATCAACTTAAACAAAAATTAGAACCGGAGCCAAAATTAAATTTTTAAACAGTGTTTAAGCCGAAGTTATTTGATACGCTAAAAAATTATACCCGCCAGCAATTTGGTAAAGACCTGATGGCAGGTTTAATAGTAGGAATTGTAGCGCTGCCGCTTGCCATTGCTTTTGCCATTGCTTCAGGAGTATCTCCGGAAAAAGGCTTATACACTGCTGTGATAGCGGGTTTCATAATTTCGGCAATGGGTGGCAGCCGGGTGCAGATTGGTGGCCCTACCGGTGCATTTATTGTAATTGTTTATGGTATTGTACAGGTGCATGGCGTTAACGGATTAATCATTGCTACATTTATGGCCGGTATTATGCTCATCATTATGGGGCTTGCCAGGTTGGGTTCTGTTATAAAATTTATTCCTCATCCTTTAATAATTGGATTTACAAGTGGTATTGCACTGATTATTTTTTCATCTCAGATGAAAGATTTTTTTGGATTAAAGATGGGCGCAGTACCTGCAGATTTTATAGATAAATGGAAAAGCTATATACATTATTTTAATACCCTGAATATTTATGCTGCATTGATAGCCGCTGCAACTGTGCTGATTATTTTTCTATGGCCAAAAATTACGCATAAAATCCCGGGGTCTGTAATTGCCATTGTGGTTACTACCGCTGCCATGCAGTTACTTCATCTTCCTGTTGAAACAATTGGCAGCAGGTTCGGCAGTATCCCGTCAACCTTTCCTATGCCGGCAATACCGCACCTCGATTTTGCTATCATCAAAGATTTAATACAACCTGCTTTTACCATTGCTTTGTTAGGCGGCATTGAATCGCTTTTATCAGCCGTGGTATCTGATGGAATGATTGGCGGCAATCATAAATCAAATATGGAATTGGTGGCACAGGGAACGGCTAATATTTTTTCTGCGCTCTTTGGCGGCATCCCTGCTACAGGCGCTATTGCCCGTACTGCAACTAATGTAAAAAATGGCGGACGTACACCGGTTGCAGGAATTGTTCATGCCATAACACTATTGCTCATCATGCTATTTATTGGCAAATGGGCTGCATTAATCCCGATGGCTGCACTGGCAGGAATTTTAGTAGTAGTGGCGTATAATATGAGCGAATGGAAAAGTTTTATTTCTGTAACAAAAGGCCCACGCAGTGATGTAGCCGTATTGCTGACTACTTTCTTTTTAACGGTGATTGTTGATCTTACAGTAGCCATTGAAATAGGAATGGTACTGGCTGTATTTTTATTTATGCGTAAGATGATTATGTTTAGTGATGTAAGTATGCTTACAAAAGATATTGATGATAACGGCAATGGAAAAGATAAAGAAGCTGTGGGGAACTTTGCTGTACCAAACCAGGTAGAGGTATTTGAAATTACCGGTCCATTATTTTTTGGCGCTGCATACAAGTTTAAAGATGCCATGAAGTTTATAGAGAAGCCACCAAAAATTCTCATCATCCGCATGAGGCAGGTTCCTATTATAGATGCTACAGGTATTAAGACGATTGAAGAAGTGTATAAAGAATCAAAACACCGGGGAACAAAATTAATTTTATCTGAAGTGCACAGCAGGCAAGTGATGAATGAACTGAAAGATGCCCGCCTGTTATTTGCTATTGGCAAAGCCAATGTTACCGATACATTTGTAGAAGCATTGAACAGGAGTAAAAATATTTTGAGTGGTTTATAAAAATGCTTATACCACTTTATAAATGCGCTGCAAATTCTTTCATATCTATCAACCCCTGTTTTTCCCAAACTTTTATTCCCTGTTTGTAAATAAAAAATGTAGGAAATCCATCTACTTTTAATTCTCTGCAAATATCAGTTTGCTCACCACCGTCTATTTTTACCAAAACAAATTTATCACCATGTTGTGCTGTTAAGGAATCTAAAACGGGAGCCATTTTTTTACAGGGGGCGCACCAAACGGCGCTAAAATCAACCAGCACCGTTTTATCTTTTGAAATTTGAGCCAGGTATTCATCTAAAGTTATTTGCTTTACCATTACAGCCTGCTCCACAGGTTTGTTATCTCTTTTCCAGGCACTGATACCACCTGTTAAATTGTATGCAGTAAAACCATTTTGTATTAACCATTGCGTAGCGGCATTGCTTCTTGCACCACTCAGGCAATAGGTGTAAACCGGCTTGCTTTTATCCAATGCTTTTGCTCTTTCCTTAAACTCCTTATCATTAGTCCAGTCTGCCAGCAACGCATTGCTTAAATGCCCCGACTGATACTCGCCTGCTGTACGAACATCTAACAATTGAATATTGCTTTTAGCAATTTCTTTTTCAAATTCAGGAACAGAAAGATTGGTTTGCTGTGCATTGCTGTTGCAGGCTGTTAGCAGGCTGCTGCAAAAAATAAGTGCAAAAAAACTTTTCTTAAAAATCATAATTAACTTTTTTTAGCCGGGCATGTATTAAACCCAAACAAACTATAGACAGGACAAAAACTTATAAAACTTGTGAGTACAAAAATACCGGCAATTACTAATAAAACAATTCCTAAAGTACCCGTGATTGTATTGGTAAAATATAAAACAGCTACTAAAGCTGCCAGCAAAATGCGGATCAGGCGGTCTGTGTTACCCATATTTTTTTTCATATAAATTATATTTAAAGCGGAAAGATAAACTACTCTCAATGAAACCTCAGTAACTTTTGTTACAATAGATTAAGATTATTTTAAAATTATTATGCAGGTGCAGCTATATACCAAATTTAACAGGCTTATCAGTTTTTTTATGATAGGTTTTAAAAATCATATCCCAGTATGGAAGTATAGAACTGTAATTAGAATCTGTATCAAATTTAATTACACTGTGATGCAGCCGGTGCATTTGTGGCGTTACAAAAAACTTCCTTAGAAATAGATCTTTTTCCATAGATATTTTTATATTGGAATGGTGAAAAAGTATAACCGGAAATAAAATAAAAGCGTGTAGTAAAACTGAACCTAAGCTTACGCCCAGCAAAGGAAATAAAATAATCTTTACAACATAAGAAAGAATCAGTTCGCCGGTGTGAAACCTAACTGCAGTGGTGCTGTTCATTTTTTCATCTTTATGATGAAATTTATGAAAGTACCAAAAGAATGGAACGAGGTGATTAATACGATGCCACCAATACAGAAAACAGTCAATAAATAAAACCCCCGCAATTAATTCAATAAAAAAAGGCATTTGTAATAATTGCAAAATGCCAAAATGCCTGGCATTTGTAAATTCAATAAACTGCTGAAAATAATATCCGCCGGTAAAAACCAATACCAGATTTACTAACCCCACCAGAATATTTATTGCATCATGCTTATGGTCTATTAAATCTTTCCGCTGCGGAAAAATATGTTCACTCACATAGATAAGTAAGAACACAATACCCAAAGTATATGGAGTAATGATCTTTATAAAATCTATGAACTGCATGGGTATAATTTATTTATTGTACAGCTTAATACCTTTATCTAACCACTTGCCCCAAAAATAACAGTAAGCATGTACACTATCAGTAATATATTATAAACGGCGTGCTCCTGGTTTACCCATTCTAAAATGCCGCCATATAAAACCGCATCAAAAAAATATAGCAGCCATTCGGTTTACAGCATCCCGATAGATTCCGGAGCATAAAATGAAATTCAGTGTGGTATAATTCAATAACCGATCACTTTTACAGCATAGTGATCGTAGGCTGTGGTAAAGATGAGTTCAAAATTTTTATAGCTTAAGTTTTGCAGCATTAAAAATCCATTCATCACAGGCATTTCAATAACAGGAAAAACAATATCGGTTGCTGGTTATCAATATATTCAATAGCTTGTTTTGCATTAGTGTACCTCCTTATCTGCAATTTCCATTACACACTTTTATTTTCTACAAAAAATTTTATAGGTTTTGCAAAGCTTCTTTTTTCACTCTCTTCAATTCAATATTTGATACCGGGTGATATACCAGGGGAATATTTTCTACAATCACATCGCTTTTATCTAATCCAAATGCTTTTTCATCGCTCAGGCTCATATCTTTCAGTAAAAAATAAGATTTCAACAACATGCCCTCCCGTAATGCAAACTCATTTTCAATTGACAGAAATTTTTCTATCACCACAAATTTAAAATCAGGTTCGGGATTATATTTTGTTGACCCATCCGGGCGGATGTGTAAATTAAGCTCTTTATTAATTACTAATTCCTGTACTATTCTTTTAAAATACAATTCGGTTTTTGGCTGAATACGAAACCCTACATTGATATTTACTTTTATTACTTTGTCGTCTATCAGTTCTGATACATCATAACTCATTGTATAGGGTTCGCTTGTTCTGTTAAGGTGTACAAACCAATACACATCTGCTCTTTTTGGTTTTTTTGCAAATATTGATTTGATGATTTTTTCTTCTATCTGTGAACGGCTATTGGCTTTGGAAAGATAGATCAGGTGTGTGGAAAATTTAGGTATTTCATCATCGTTACTTAATTCAATCAGTTGAGGGGTATATTTTCCTATGTCCACAAACTTCATAAACCGGTTATTTATCCTTCTGGCATAATACCAAACATACATGGTCATAAATATAAATAATTCAAAAAACAAAAACATCCATCTTTCTTTAATTTTTGCCACGTTGGCAATAAAAAAAGAGGTTTCAATAATAGCAAATACGCCAATGATCAGGGCTACATAAATCCTGTTCCATTTTAATTTAAACAATAAAAAATAATTTAGTAAAATGGTGGTCATCATCATTGCCACAGTAATTGAAAAACCATAAGCAGCTTCCATGTTGGATGATGTTTTAAAATAAATAACCATTAAAATACAACCAAACCATAAAATGGTATTTACACTGGGTATATAAATCTGTCCTTTTATATTACTCGGCTGCCTTACCGTTACTCTTGGCCAAAAGTTCAGGTTCATAGCTTCGCTTACCAGCGTAAAAGAACCACTGATCAAAGCCTGTGATGCAATTATAGTGGCAGCAGTAGCTATTAACACACTCGGTAATAAAAACCAATGTGGCATCATTTCAAAAAAAGGATTTAGTTCCTGTGTTGCTATTTTGGTAACGGGGTTTACAATTTTTAAATAGGGCAATTGCTGGTGCATTACCCATGCCGCCTGACCAATATAATTTATTACCAAACTTATTTTTACAAAAATCCAGGTAATGCGGATGTTCTTTATTCCGCAATGTCCTAAATCACTATACAATGCTTCTGCCCCAGTGGTACATAAAAATACTGCACCCAGTAACCAGAAACCCTGGTTATAATGAACCAGTAAATTGTATCCGTAATATGGGTTGATTGCTTTTATTACATCGGGGAAATGCATAATTTCTACACCACCAATAACAAGTAACATGGTAAACCAAACTGCCATAACAGGCCCAAAGGCTTTACCAATTATTTGCGTACCAAAACGCTGAAAGAAAAATAATAAAGAAATTATTGCTGCTACAATACCGATGGTAAGAAAATTGCCGGGTACAATTATTTTTTCTAAACCATTTACTGTATTTAAACCTTCTATTGCAGATGAAACAGAAATGGGCGGTGTAATAATGCCATCGGCTAATAAAGTTGTAGCGCCTAATATTGTTGGTATCACTAAATATTTGCTGTACCTGCGCACCAGTGCATACAAAGAAAATACGCCACCTTCGCCCTGGTTATCTGCCCGTAAGGTTAGCCATATATATTTAATGGTTGTTTGAAAAACCAATGTCCAGAATATTAAAGAAACACCGCCAAATACCAACGTTTCATCAATTTTTCTTTCTCCAATTACCGCTTTTAAAACATAGAGCGGGCTGGTGCCGATATCGCCATAAATTATGCCAAGGGCTACTAATAAAGAAGCTGTGGTTACTTTACTTACCGTTTTATTTGATGCGTTCATTTTATAAAATTGAAGCAACAAAGGAAATTCATTTACTGTAAGGCTTATGTAAAGATTACTGGTACAGTATAAAGATTTTATAAAGATGATTACAAAAAACGATAGCCCACCCCGCTAAGGGTAATTATGTGTAATGGTTTATTGGGATCATCTTCAATTTTTTTTCTAAGCTGGGCAATAAAAACCCTTAAATACTGCGACTCATTTATATAGCTGGGCCCCCAAATTTGTTTTAATAAATATTGATGCGTTAAAACCTTTCCCTGGTTTTTTGCTAATATAGAAAGTAATGTATATTCTGTTGCGGTAAGTTTTACCGGTTCATTTTTTTTCTTAACCAATCTTGCAGCTAAATCTATCTCCAGATCATCGTAAATAATAACGGGGTTCTCCTCTTCGTTTATTGTATCTCTTAATACAGACCGTATTCTTGCCAGTAATTCTCCGGTTCTGAAAGGCTTTACCAGGTAATCGTTTGCACCATTATCCAATGCGCTGATTATGTCTTTCTCCTCACTTTGTACAGATAAAATAATGATTGGTTTTGAATACCATTCTCTTAACTTTTGTAAAACAACATGCCCGCTTTCATCGGGCAAACCCAGGTCAAGCAATATCACATCTGGCGGATGACTGGCAGCGGATATTAAGGCTTCTTTTGCAGAGGAAGTTTCTGTTACGCTGTAATCATTGCTCTGCAGCGTAATTTGTAATAATTTACGGATTTGTGCCTCGTCATCTACTATTAAAATATGCGGATTATTCATTTTTTAAATTGTTGATATAGTTTGTTTCAACGGGTATTTTTATTGTAAATATGGCGCCGCCGGTTTCTATATTTTCCAGTTTTACTGTTCCGTTATGAGCTTCTGTAAAACCCTTTACAATAGATAAGCCTAAACCCGTTCCACCGGTACTTGTATTTTTTGAGCGGTAAAATTTTTCAAATACGCTGTCTATTTCAGATGGATAAAACCCTTTGCCATTATCTTCTACAATTAATATCAGCTTATCATCCATCAATGTTGCTTTAATTTTAATTACTCCTTCATCCTGAATATACAGGTGGGCATTTAAAATAAGGTTATACAATACCTGTTCCATTAAACCAAAATCGAGTTTGCATAAAGGAATATTTTTTTCAATGGAAATGATGACAATCCGGTTTTCGAAATTTTCTTTAAGCCTGTTTACTACGGCATGTATTAATTCATTTATATCGCACCAGTCTTTTTTTGGTTCAATAACACCAGATTCCAGCCGCGACATATTGAGCAAATTTTCAACCTGTGTATTCAGCCGCAGGGAGGCTTTTGAAATTTCAGAAACAAGATCAGCTTTATTTTGTTCAGAAAGTTTTTCATTACCGGTCTGCAGATTATCTGTTGCCACCAGGATGGTAGAAATAGGCGTACGCAGTTCGTGTGAAAGTGAGTTGAGCAGGGTGTTATAGAGTTTTAATGTATTTTCTTTTTCTTCTTTTTTATTTGATTCTTTTTCTATTGCCCTTATTTTAAAAGTTAACGTGGCATTTACCAATGCAATAATAAAATACATAAAAAACAGCAGAGTATCCTCGGCATTATTAATATGAAAAGTATATTTTGGCGGTATAAAAAAAAAGTTCCACACCAATGCACTTAACAGGGCAGCCAATAACACCGGCAGAATATCAAAAACCATGGCAATGAGCGAAACGGTTACCATTAAAATAAGCGCAGCAACTTTGTACCCTACCATATCTGAAAAAAAATAGCAAATAGCTGCAACAAAAAAAACCAGCGCAAAACTGCCCAGGTATTGGTTTGTTTTATTTATATTATTTAAAGCAAATTTTTTCAAATGTTTATTATACTGTTTACCCGTAAAGGTATTTTAAAAGGTATAAAGATTTTATTTAAATGGCGTAAAGCCATTATAAACCCGGAAACACTTCCCCCTATTTAAAGGGCAATCAAATTTTAGCCTGCTTGAATGGTTTAAATTTTGAGTGGAAGAGATCATCTTTTTCTGTTTGCTGATCGTTTTAATTTGGCTGATAAATGTGCTGTTATTTTTTCTTTAAAAGCAGTGTCAGTATTCTTGGAATAGTTGTTCTGTCGTTGCCGTCAAAATGTTCATTAATATCTATAATTGTAAGGTTGTGTTTTTTTGCGCACTGGATGAAGTCTGAAATATGGTGATTAAAACATTCTACTGTATGCGTTCCGTTTTCGGTTTCAAACCTGGCTTTGCTTCCGGCGTATTGTTTAAAAGGATGAAGTTCGCCAATATAAACATGCCCACCTTTAACCAATGATTTAGAAACTTCGTTAAAAATGTGGTCAAGGTTTTTTATGTGTTCCAAAACCAAACTGAATGTTATAAGCTCGTAAAGTTTATCTCTAAAAGTCCAGTTGTTTATAATGTCTGCCTGTATAAACTGAACATAATCAGAATGAATTTTTGTTTTGGCTTTTGCAAGCATTTTATCTGAAAGGTCAACAGAAGTAATTTGTTTTGCTCTTGTAATTAACCACTCCGTATTTTTTCCTGTACCGCAACCAATCTCCAGGCAACTGGTAAAATAAAAGTCTTTCAAAGTTGTCCTCAAAGTATATGCTTCAAGGTCCCGTGTACTGTTATCATTAGTGTCGTATTGTTCCGACCAAATATTATATGCTTGTTTTGTGTCCATAAATCAGGTGTAATTATTTACAAAAAAAGCTAATGTTTTGCTGACCGGAAACGGGTTTTAAACCCGCCATAACTAAAGCTGATGGCGGGCTGCAGAAGAAGATAACAACGTAGTACCCTCACTTGCAGCAATACTTGTGTTAGCTGTTGTTGCTGTCTGTCCACCATGAGAAGTTGTCCGAAATAATAATTTCGTTCTTCTTAAAGTGAAGAGTTGTCTTCATGGGAATTGTCCTGTATTGCAAATTATATTTATCGGAAAGCTGCCGTATTTCTGGTGTGTCGTCATACGTCAACATGAACTTTCCTTTTATTTGTGCAGTTAGTTTAAATAGCCTTTCATGGTCAATGTCAAAATATGTATAAAGTCTTTTGCCTGCAATTGTGTAAGGTGGGTCAATAAAAAAGTATGCATTTCTATTATTTAAATTTAGCTCTAAAACTTCAAACGCATCACCTAAAATAAAATTTATTGTGTCTTTTACATAATTGATGGCAAGTATTCTGTCACGCAAGGTTTTGGGATACCAACGTGAAGCAATTCCCTTTCCGTTCTCGCCATTTTTAATCATTCCTGAACCTTTGGCAAGGATACCACCATGAAAAACCCTGTTCTTTAAAATGGTGCAAAATGCAATGTCTTGTAATTCTTTGTTCGGATTTTCTAATTCTGTTTTTATGTTTGCATGTGTTAAGTCATATGAATATATTTTGTTTGCAAGCCATTGGTTTTTGCTATTTAAAATGACTTCCCAAACTGCTGCAATTTCTTCGTCCAATTCAACCATTGTGATTTGTTCGGCTAATTTCTCAAATGCTGCCGTCAAACTTACAATACCACCGCCTGCAAAAGGTTCAATTAATTCTTTTGCAATTTTGTTTTCCTGTTTTAGCCATTGCCTAACCGTTGGAATAAGCCATGTTTTACCGCCTGGATAACGGAAAGGGCTACGTTGCGGAACTGATGCAACATTGATTATATTTTGTGTGATATTTTGTTCGCCCATGTCAAACATAGCCATTTGATTTTTCATACTACAACTACTTTTTCAAGGTTATCAATGTCAGAAGTACCTGCTCTTTTAGCGTCAAGTTTTTTCTGTAAAATTTCTGTAAACTGGCTTATAGAACCTGCTTCAAATTTGGCAATCTGCTCTAAAGCACTTGCAAATTTTGTATAAACAATCCGTTGAAGTTTGAGAGATAAAACTTTTGTTTTCTTGTCAGGCACAAGGTCGTAAAGAAAAAAGGCAAAGTCGGATTCAGCTTTGTCAAACTCTGGAAGTGCTGGCAATGTATTGTAGAAACTTGCCTGCAATGCAACAACTTGTTTTTTGTTCCACTGTTTCAAGATAGAACCTTTTGCAATTATTTGAGGTATTAATCTTTTCCTTGATGAAGAAAGGTAGTCAGGTTTTGGATATTTAAATGCCTGTGTCCATCTAAATTCAGGCGTTGGATTTTCCAAATATACTGTAAACGGACCGGTCAAATTTCCTGAAATATAAACAGCTTGAACTTCAAGTGAACCAAAGTCTGCAACACGGCCTTTATCGTCATAAGAAACTAAAACGTAGTCAATGTTGCCTGCAGATTTGCCATGTTTGTCTTTTAACCTTACTTCGCCAACATGTGTCCATGTCGTTTTGCCGTCAAAAATGAAGTTTGCTGCATCGCTTATAATTATCCAATCTTCTCTAAATCTTATCGGGCAAATTATTACTTGTTTGCCTTTGTGGTTTAAGCTGCAAACACCTAATGGAAACTCAATACTGTTTTTAGTGCAGTTTGAAACAATGTTGTTGTACGGGCATAACTTATTATCCCGATAGCGTTTTGCTCTATCACTTTTATTGTCGATAGGAAAGCCGAAAACTTCGCCCAAAGGTTGTAAATTTTTGTTATCCAAACTCATTCGTCAAAAATAGTAAATATTGCCCGTCTTTGTGTCTGTCATGGAAGGGATGTTGAGAGCCAGCAGCGCCGCCGGTGCAATTTCCGCCTTCGATTCAGGCTTGGCAATGGGATGGTATTTTATAACTTAAAGCCCGTCACTAAAGCTGAATATTGTTACTAAAAATGAAGATAACTACATAAAGTTTAAATTACTAACTCCTGCTGAAAACTATGCTGATATTAAGTTATAGCTATCGGATTTTATTCCGCCATCCAGCATAAGGAAACTTCATTTTTATTTATAGTCTGAAACATTTTTTCCTAAAATAATATCCCGTTGTCCAACTAAAAGCGTTTCTTCTTTTCTAAAAACCAAAAGCCCTGAACTTCCTCCTCTTGGTAATTCAGGGGCTATTTCTTTTTTTGTGAGTAATGGGTCTCCTTCAAAATGGTAGCTGCCAAGCCAATAATATTTTCCATCAGGTTCCATAATTGTCACGTGAATATGAGCAGGTGATGACCTGTCAGGATAAATGCCGGGTTTTAAAGTGTAAAAAGTATATTTTCCATCGGTGCCTGTCTTTATCCATCCTCTTATATAGCCATGTCTTTTAGCCCAACCTGTTTCTCCATCTTTTGCAGCGTATATTCCTTTTTGATCTGTATGATAAATATAAATAATCACCTCTTTTGCGGGTGTCTTTCCATCATTTAGATAAACAGTACCTGTCAGTTTTATTCTTGTTCCTGCATCATTAAAGTCAGGTAAAATATCAACAGATAATAACTTTCTGTTGCCATACTCAAGAATTGCTTCACAGCCTTCGCACGGCCCACCTGCTAACCGGGATGTATTTCTACTTTGCTTTTGAGAATTGACACATGACGAAAACGAAATTATCAGAAATAAAATGGCTATTAATTTCATGGTGATTATATTATTTCAGCATTAACGGTTTAGGCCTGGGATGTAATGGTATTTTATAACTTTCAGCCCACAACCGAAGCCAATTAAAAAACTAAAGATGAAGATAATAACTAAAAGCTAAATTAATAACATCTGCCTCAACTGCTGTTGATAGCGGCCTGCAGCCGAAGCTAATCATTGTCTGTACCCGCTTGCAGAAATACTTTTGTTGGCGGATTGCTTATTGTTTCAAAATCCAGATTGTATTAATATCATGAGATGTAACCCATACAAAATGATCTGTAATCCTTACTGCTCCGCTACCTGATACAGGACTATAAATACTTTCGACAATGTTAGACATTGGATTGATGGTTTGCAAAAACTTTCCTTTTGTTGCACGAACCCAAACTAGACCTGCTCCGGTAGTTATATCACCTCCGCCTCCCGGAACATTTGTGGCAACAACTGCAACTACTGTATTTGATGTAGGATCAATGTGACTTACTGTTCCATCCCCCTGATTTAAAGTCCAAACACCATTTTCGCCTGCTGCAATGAATCTTGGCGTTTTTCCAACGTTAATAGTAACTTCTACGCTGTTTGTTTTCGGGTTAATTTTCTGAACTGAATTTAAAGTAGTATTTGATACCCAAACAGCATCATAGCCATACACCGCACAATGCGAGCCGGGCAATACGGCTATTTTTTTTTGAACAGTATTCGTGTTAGGATTTATTCGTGTTAAAATGCCAGTACTATCCGACAAAACCCATAAAGAACTGTCACCAGCAGCCAACATAATTTCGCCATTTACATCTGAAATACCGCAAGGTATTTCCTCAATTATTTTTCCTGTTTTATTATCAATTCTATAAATTGATTGTTTTGTGCAACTTGCAACCCATAAAGAATTAAAACCAATAATCATCGCTCCGCATGCACCTGGAATATGCACTTGTAATACAGGGTTCTTATTTTTTACAGAAAGTTTTTCAACCCTATCAATATTTAAAATCCAGACATCATCTTTATCTGCGGCTAAAAAATCAGGAGAGCCTGCCAATTTTATTTTTGCAAAAGCAGTTTTATCTATTGGGATTTCTTTTGGCTTATTGTGTTGTTGGGAAAACGATAAAAAAGAATGTGTTAAAAAAATAAATAGAAAATAGACTTTCATTGTAAGTAACATTAAATTATTGAACTCTCTTCAGGCTTGCGGCAGGACTGGTATTTTATAACTGTACGCCAGGCAACTGAAGCCGATTGAAAACTAAAGTTGAAGATAACAACTAAAAGCTAAATTAATAACGTCAAGCTGGAACTGCTGCTGATAGTGAGTTGCTGATTGTTCCAATCAAGCCCCATTATTGGCAATACCAATGTTGGCTGCTGGGCTTTTAACCATTCCTAAAGTCATACTAATTTGCCTTGCTTCACTGATTATATCAGTAGGATAATTTGCTAATTCCAATAATTTTATAGCATTTCTTGTTTTTAGTTGCCCACATTTAATTTTATGGTCAAAATAAAGTTCGCCATCTTCAATTGTCTCGGTAAAATGATATAAATCGTATTCACTCTCCAGCATTTCAGACAACTCAATATCATGAGTGGATATAATTACAATATTGTTGTTGTGATTCAAATAAGAAAGGATCGCTTTTGCTGCAGAAATTCTTTCTATAGTATTTGTACCCTTAAAAACTTCATCTAAAACAAATAAATTTTGATTTGGGGATTTAACCTCTGCTATTAAACTTGCCATGGTATAAACCTCCTGCAAATAATAGCTTTTCCCTTGAAACAAGTTGTCATCTATTCTGATTGATGAATACTGTTTTAAAATTGGAGAAATGAATTCTTCGGCAAAGCATGTAAAAATAGTCTGAGCTAATATTGAATTAATTGTAAAGGTTCGAAGAAATGTGGACTTGCCGGACATATTAGAACCTGTAATCAAAATACTTTTATCACTTATTGACAGGTCATTTTCTATGCAGTTTTCAATAAGCGGATGATACATCTTTTTAACAGATACTTTTTTACCTGCCCGACTAAAAACAGGCTGACAAGTTTTTAAGTTACCTGCTCTCAATGAGGCAATTGAAATCGAAGAGTCAATATTACCAACATAGTCAAATAGTGTAATTATGGAAGAACGTTTGGACTCTAATTCTTTTATTACCTTAAAAAGTGTAAATACTTCTACTAAAAAAAAGGCTTTTATTAGTTCCAGTAAATATGTCCCTATTTGATTTAATTCAGATTGAACCCCACCTCCATTGTCAAAGTTTATTATGCTTGATTTTCGTTGAAATCGTTTGAGATTGGATATACTTTCTTCAACGAACTTGTCATGAAAGACTTCATTTCTTTGTGATATAGACTTTGACACTTTAATGAGCAAATTCAATTGAGGGATTGATCTGACAAATTGAAATGCATTACTTTTATTCCAATAGTGTAAAAACATATTTAATGCAAATGGAATAATAAGAAAAATTATAAAAACCGGATATTTAAATGAGAGAATAATCAGGCAGATTATAATAATAATATCTATGCTTAGAAGCTTAAACCATTTAGGTTTTTGTAATAAATTGTCCTTTAGTAATAATGGGATATGATAGGCATCGGTTTCGTTTAATTTCAAAAGCTCTAATTGTATTTCCTCCCGTAATTTCTTGTCACTTGAAAATAGTTCAATAAGGCTTTGCGAAGAGTCAGTTTTATGATTTGTTGGTTCTATTACTTTCCTAAATAGAAACTGTTGCCCAACTTTGCACGTGGTACGGTCAATAAATTTAAAGAGTCCATAAAAATCTATATCATCAATTGTCTGTTCAGTCAGAAGGTGAAAGTTATTACCTCTTACTTCTTCAGAATAATTTCTAATTCCATCAAAATTGAATAATTCTGTTTTAGAGTTACCCCATGCAGCCCGAATTTGGTCTATTTGTTTTCCAGACTTTCGTTTATTTAAATAATGAATAAAAATAAATATCAATAGGGTTAGAATTGCTCCAAATAATAAGTAGTTCATTTTATTTTAGTGGTTCAAGTAATAGTTTCAAAAAATATTTATTATTTGTTATCGTGATGTGCAATAGCCTTGCAGCCAACGCTAGAGCCTGGCGTTCGGTGGGGCATTTGAAAAACGTCCGCCCGGAACCGCTGCTGATTGAAAATATAAAGTTGAAGTTAAGAACAAAAAGCCAAATTGAAACTCGTCTGCCCGAACCAAAGTGCAGCGATGCAAACAGCCGGAGTTTCAACGTCCGCCAGCCTTGCAGCCCAATGTTGGTGGCAGTTTTAGCCTGCTCGTTGTTAAAGTGTTACTGATAATTTTAGGTGCCCGCCAAGTCCAACTTCAATAATCTTTTGAAGTGTCGAAATGCGTACATCTTTAATATCATTTTCAACTTTAGAAATGTATGCTTTATTTGTCCCACATTTGTTCGCAAGTTGTTCTTGTGTCAACCCTTTTTCAAGTCTGGCTTCGTGTATCATTGCCCCTAATTTAAAGGTTTCATAACCTTTGTCAAAAGTATCCCTTTTAGGTGTTCCTTTTTTACCATATTGTTCGTCAATAAGCTGGGCAAGTGTCTTTATTTTATTTTTTGTTTTCATAATATTCCTCCCTTATTTTTAATGCTTTTACAATTTCTTGTTTCGGTGTCTTTTGAGTTTTCTTCTGGAACCCATTTGCTAAAACAACCAATTTGCCTTCATCAAAGAAGCAAAAAATTCTAAAAATGTCACTCGCAAGCTGAATACGAATTTCATAAAGTCCGTCCGTACCTTCCAAATGTTTTAAATAGGTTTCAGGAACTTGTTGTACTTCTTCAATTAGTAAGAAAGTCCAAACAATCTTTTCTCGAACTTTTTGCCGTTGCTTGGTTAAAAAATCCTCGAAGTAAGTTTTATAAGTAATGACAGTTCTATATTTCTTTGTTTCACTCACAATGCAAATATACAAAAGTAGTCCGAAAGGGCAACTTTATTTTAAGAAATTTTAGTCGCTAAATCAGAATAGTCAGTAGGGTGGTCGTGAAAAATTGTCACCAACGAGCAGGGGCTTTGCGCAGGTGTGGACTTAGGATTGTGTCCGCCCGGCCCCGATGTTGATTGAAAATATTTTGTTGAAATTAAGGATTAAAGTTCAGCGAAGTTTGTCCAGCCCGGAACCAATGCCCAGCTTTGCAATTAGCTGAAGTTAGTTTGTCCAGCCACGTTTGAGCAAAACACTTTGTTGGCAGCAGTTATTTTAGTTGAATAAACTGTTGCCATGCCCTCCATAAAGCTGTTCTTTATCATTATCCATTTTTGTAATTTTATCATGACAACTTTTGCAAATAGATACTAATTCAAAAAGAGGTTCGTTAAAAACGTGTTTATAGGTTTTGTGATGAACCTCTGTAGCCTCATTTCGCAGACAAGCTTGACATAAATAATTGTCTCTTTTTAATACTCTGTCTCTTTTGTCTTTCCATGTATTGCTTTTTAGGTATTCATCGTATTTTATAAAAAAATTATCCTTCTTAATGACACCTAGTTCAGATTGAATGGTAAAATATTCTTTATAAATATCTTCGTTTACTTGGTTGTTTAACTCCTCATTAAATATTGCTAGCGATTTTATGTCAAATCCTTTTTGAGAAATCGGGCCTTTAATTTTGAGGCCACATGAAGAGCATTGTTCATAAGCGTAAACGGTATTACTTTCAGAAATTTTCTTTACCGTTATTATATTGGGATTTATGCACCAATCAGAATGTTCGTGTTGAATCCTTTTTACGTCTAAGCATGTTTGACAAATAAGAAAAGATGAGTATTTACCATTCTTTCGCATGTAGATATTCTGACACTTAGAACAAGTTATATGGGTTTGTTGATTCATTACGATTGAATGTAAAAGTGCCTAATTGCAGCTTACTCTCCCCAAAGCATTCCTGTATGGCAGAATATGCGAAGGTTTTTTGGCGCTTTGATAAAAGCCCAACAGCAATTTGCCGTACAAGAGACCCGATAGCTATCGGGTAACACAACTATGTTGAGCGTTGCTGCTTCTTTGCTGGTGCCAAAAAATATTGCCATGAATAAAGAAAATAGCAAACCTTTTGTGTGCTGTTTTATTCGTCAATTAATCGTCTATGGTAGTTGATTTGCCCTAAATGATATGA
>JANLQE010000376.1:0-9620 GCA_031367625.1 Bacteroidota bacterium | reverse complement strand
TGAAAATTCTGTTGTTGATTTGATTGATGATATGAATAATTATCAATTAAAAAAAGACAGACAACAGGTGGAGAAGGGAACTTGGGCCATCTATATATTTACGGGAATTACATTTTTATCGTACCTGATTTACTTTCTGATACACCATAATAATTTTAATTGGTTAAATGTGCTTATTAATATTATCATACTTGTGATTTATCTTTTTCTTGGATCATATAGTAGCGATAAACCTTACACAGCATTTATAACTACTATCTGCGTTTTAGGGCTTGTTCTTTTTTTGGACATTTTTTATAACCTTAGTGGCGTTGTTATAAAGATAATTGTTATCGTTTATATTTCTATGAGACTTAATGCTGCAAAAAATGTGCAAGCTCATAGAAAAGTAAGCAAACAAGTTTTATAATTTCCATTCACGCTATTGCTTATAAATAATATCAGCAAATCAGTGACCCATCAACCCAATCCATTTCATCTGTGTTCCCATAATTCAAAATTTACGGCAATGGAATAATCTGCTGAGTTTTGCCAGTAATTTTTGCCGGGCTTTCCGTCATTACTGCGGGTGCCTTTATCTGTAGCCGTCTTAATATTTAAAGGCGTAGGTAAAAGAGATTGTGAAAAAACACTTTGCATACAAAAAATCAAAACCGTTAACAGGAAAATATTTTTCATACGTTATTTTAATTGATGAGATATTGCTAAAAGATAAAACTAAGGCAGAAAATTTATTAGGCTGATTAAAACGGCCGGCGTATTGGAGCCGGCCATTTTAAATAAAATATTTTATTTTTTCTACCAACCCAGCACCCATGCAAATATAAGCGGACACACAATTGTGGCATCACTTTCCACAATAAATTTTGGGGTATGAATATCTAATTTGCCCCAGGTAATTTTTTCGTTAGGTACAGCGCCACTATAGCTTCCATAAGAAGTAGTAGAATCTGACACCTGGCAAAAATAACTCCAGAACGGTACATCATGCCACTCCAGATCCTGGTACATCATGGGCACAACACAAATAGGAAAATCGCCCGCAATACCACCACCAATCTGAAAAAAGCCTATGCCTTTTCCTGAAGAATTATTTCGATACCAATCAGCCAACCACACCATATATTCAATACCACTTTTCATGGTACTTGCCTTCAATTCATTTTTAATAATGTACGATGCAAAAATATTTCCCATAGTACTGTCTTCCCAACCTGGTACCACAATCGGAATATTTTTTTGCGCCGCAGCCAGCATCCAACTGTTCTTTGGGTCTATCTCATAATATTGTTCCAGCACACCACTCAGCAACATTTTATACATGTACTCGTGCGGAAAATAACGTTCCCCTTTATCATCTGCATCTTTCCATATCTTATGAATATGCTGTTGCAATCTTCTAAACGCTTCCTCTTCCGGTATGCAGGTATCGGTTACCCGGTTGTAATGATTTTCCAACAGTTCCCACTCTTCCTGCGGAGATAAATCTCTGTAATTAGGTACTCTTTTATAATGGCTGTGTGCCACCAGGTTCATAATATCTTCTTCCAGGTTGGCGCCGGTACAACTGATGATGGCCACTTTATCCTGCCGTATCATTTCTGCCAGGCTTAATCCAAGTTCTGCCGTACTCATAGCGCCGGCAAGGGTTATCATCATTTTTCCACCTTCATTTAAATGGGTTACATAACCTTTGGCAGCATCCATTAAAGCGGCTGCATTAAAATGGCGGTAGTGGTGTTCTATAAAATGAGAAACAGGGCCTTGTGTCATAGTAAAAGTTTAAGGCTGCAAAAGTAATTTTTTTTATGTACCCAGCCATTGAATTTCTATTGCACTCAGGTGATAGAGTTTATCCCGAGGAACGAAGGACACAGTTTTACTGTATATCTTTATTCAAAAATGAAGTCTTTATGAAAAAGATAATCAGTGCACTTCCCGTAATTTTTATAACCCTTATTTCACAAGCTCAAAATATTACGGGAAACTGGGAAGGCAATATAACGCTCCAGGGAAATCAAATTCCAATTGTTTTTCATATTTCAAAAGACAGCAGTAATAAATTGGTGGCAAGCTTTGACAGCCCCAGTCAGCATGCTTTTAATCTTTCCTGCAATGAAGTTATAGTAAAAGAAGACAGCGTTATATTAATGATGGCTGTGCTAAAAGGAAAGTATGAAGGTTTGCTAAGTGCTGATAAAAAACAAATTTCAGGCACCTGGTATCAGGGCGGCGGGTCACTGCCATTAACGGTAAATAAAACAAGTAAAACAGCCACAGTTAAAGAATTAAAAAGGCCGCAAACCCCCAAGCCGCCTTATCCTTACCTTTCTGAGGATGTAGAATATTTTAATGCAGATAAAACCATACAGTATGGCGCTACCATTACTTATCCAAAACCAAATACGGATGGAACAGCTATTATCAGTTATGCTAAACCGCCCGTGTACCCAGCGGTTATTTTAATTACCGGCAGCGGCCAGCAGGACAGGGACGAAACAATTTTTGGCCATAAATCATTTGGAATTATTGCTGATTATCTTACCAAAAAAGGTTTTCTTGTTTTACGGATTGATGATCGTGGCATTGGCAAAACCACCGGTAATTTTGCAACTTCCACAACCGCCGATTTTGAAAAAGATGTAGAAGCCGGCCTTGATTTTTTAGAAAAACAACCACAGGTAAATAAACAAAAAATAGGGTTGATAGGCCATAGCGAAGGCGGTATGATTGCTCCTGTTGTTGCCAGTAAAAGAAGCGAAATAAAATTTATTGTATTGCTTGCGGGGCCCGGCATTCCTATCGTAGATCTTATGGCGGAACAAACAGAAGCCGTAAGTAAATCGTATGGAGCCCCGCCTGCCACAGTAAAAGCTTCCGGTGATTTATACCGCATAGTTGCAAAAGAAATAAATAAGACAGCCGATAAAGAACTTGTGCAAAAAAATATAATGATAAAAATAAACGAATGGGCTAAAACTGCTGATACTTCTATAGTAAGAGCGTTAGGTTTTGCTGATACAGCAATCATAAATAAAAACATTGCTTCGCAGCTAGAGGCAATTTCTTCGCCATGGTTTAAATATTTTCTTGCATTTAATCCCCAGGTTTATCTGCAAAAATTAAATTGTAAGGTGCTTGCATTAAACGGCAGCAAAGATGTACAGGTGATCTCAAAAACAAATTTGGCCGGCATAAAATCATCTTTGCAAAAAAGTAAATCCCCAAAATTTGATGTCATTGAAATACCCGGATTAAACCATCTTTTTCAAACCTGTATAAAATGCAACCCCGCTGAATATGGCGATCTTGAAGAAAGCTTTTCGCCAAAGGCACTTGAAATTATAGGCAACTGGTTACAAAAAAATGTAAACTAAAAATGAATTACCTGGCTCATGCATATCTTTCTTTTAATAATCCGCCGGTTTTACTGGGCAATATGATCAGCGATTTTGTAAAAGGGAAAAAGCAATTTGATTATCCGGCGGCCATCCAAACCGGCATTCAACTTCACCGGGCCATTGATACATTTACAGATACCCATGCGGCCACGCAGCAATTAAAAGAATTTTTTAAACCGCAATACCGTTTGTATGCCGGGGCCTTTGCAGATATTGTGTATGATTATTTTTTAGCCAACGACCATAACGAATTTGTAAACGAAGAGGCATTAAAATTATTTACTGAAAACGCTTATGCATCACTGGATGCTGACAGGGAATGGTTTGGAGAAAAATTCGGGCAAATGTATCCTTACCTGAAAACACAAAACTGGCTGTACAATTACCGCCTTGATTGGGGCATACAAAAAAGCTTTGAAGGCATGAGAAGGAGAGCTGCATATCTTCCCGAAACAGCAATAGCATTTTCCATTTTTTGTAATCATAAAAAAGAAATGCAGCAGCAGTACGATACGTTTTTCCCCGATGTTAAAAATTTTGCCGCCTATACATTAGCACAATTATTGAAGCGTTGATTCTTTTATCTTTGAAAAAATAAAATAATGAATAAAATATTAGCACTATCCATCCTGGTAACTTTTAGTTTAAGTAATAGTTTTTCGCAAACAAACGTTCCTGCACTGGACAAATCGCCCATGGACATGAGTTATTACCCAGCCAATTATCCTATTTTAAAAATACAGGATAAAGCTACGGAGCCTTTAACTGCAAAGGTTATTTACAGCAGGCCGCAAAAAGATAAAAGGATTATTTTTGGCGATCTGATTGAATATGGAAAAGTTTGGCGGTTAGGTGCAAACGAAGCCACAGAAATAGAATTTTATCAAAATGTAAAAATAAACAAGAGCAAAATAAAAAAAGGGCGCTATACACTTTACGCTATTCCTGCCGCAGATAAATGGACGTTTATTGTAAACAGAGAATTAGATACCTGGGGCTCTTTTAAATATGATGCTGCAAAAGATATTGTAAGGATGGATGTGCCTGTGCAAAAGCAAACAGATACTACAGAAGCATTTTCTATGTATTTTGAAAAAGCAACAGAAGGGTTTATTTTAAATGCGGTATGGGAAAATGTAAAAGTAGCATTACCAATATCTTTGCAATAACATTATACACAACAATTTGAAAAATTATCTTTTTTCATTACTGCTGCTTTTTTGCACAGCCCTCTCCTGCACACAAAAAAGCAAATCATCTGCAAAAAATATCATCATTGATTCTTTAACGGGTGCAGAAAAAAATCCTTATTCCACGGCAGATCAGTCGCCGATGGATATGAGTTATTTTCCGGTAGATTACCCTTTACAAAAAATGAACAGAGCAGATTCTTTGCCGTTAGCAGCAAGAATTATATACAGCAGGCCCCATAAAAAAAACCGTATCATTTTTAGCAACAGCCCTCAAAGCCTTTGCCAGTACGGAAAAGAATGGCGGCTCGGTGCCAATGAAGCTACCGAAATTGAGTTTTTTAAAACGGTAAGTATCAACGGAAAAAATATTGCAAAAGGCAGTTACATTCTTTACTGCATCCCAAACGCAGACAGGTGGACAATTATACTGAACAGTAATTTACATACCTGGGGGCTGCACATGGATGCTTCAAAAGATATTTTTAAAACCGATATTCCCGTAATGCTGCAATCGCCACCGGTAGAAGATTTTACAATGGTATTCATCCCCGCAAAATACGGTGCAGATTTACTGATGGCCTGGGATAATGTAAAAGTTCAGCTACCTGTCGAATTTTCCAAATAGAGCGCATTAATTGAGGCGTTACGGGTTACGGCTTTTGTGGTTACTGGTTAGCGTTTTTAATAGGGTATTATTTGTTTTATATTGAAGAATAAAACCCAGCTTTCATAAAAATTTTAATTTCTAATTTTTGATTTTCCCCGCATTAAGGTAACTATAATTATATTTACAGCATGTGTGGCATAGCAGGCATAATTACCCAAAACCAAACTATCATAAATTCGGTTGTGCTTAAAAGCATGGCAGATGCCCTGGCTCACCGTGGGCCGGATGGCGAAGGCTTTTGGGTAAATAAAAAGAATACTGCAGGCTTTGCACACAGAAGGCTTGCCATCATTGATCTTACGCCAACTGGTGCACAACCCATGCATTACCTGCAGCGCTACAGCATTGTTTACAATGGTGAAATTTACAATTACATTGAGTTAAAAAACACACTGCAGAATGCCGGTTATACTTTTACTTCCGGCAGCGATACAGAAGTAATACTGGCTGCTTATGACTGTTATAAAGAAAGATGTTTATCTTATTTTGACGGCATGTTTGCATTTGCCATCTGGGATGAAGAATCAGAAACATTATTTGCTGCAAGGGACCGCTTTGGCGAAAAGCCTTTTTATTATTGTACTGATAAAAATGTGTTTGCATTTGCAAGCGAAATGAAAGCTTTTTGGGCTGTTGGTATGGATAAGGATATTGAAAACAGAACCTTGCTTAATTACCTTGCGTTGGGTTATGTACAAAACCCATCAGACAAATCGCAGACATTTTATAAAAATATATTTTCATTGCCGCCCTCTCATTATGCCCTGTATAACCTGCAGCAGAAGAAATTATCCATTAAAAGCTATTGGGATATTGATAAGCAATACACACAGTCAATAACTGAAGATGATGCTAAAAACCAAATGGAGTTATTGTTAAAAACTTCCATCAAAAGGCGGTTAAGAAGTGATGTACCAGTTGGCTCAAGTTTAAGTGGAGGGCTGGACAGTTCTACAATTGCATTTTTTATTAGCCAGTTACTTTCAAACAAAAATGCTTTAGATAATTTTAAAACTTTCTCAGCCATTTTTCCCGGGTTTAAAAAAGACGAATCTGCTTTTATAAATGAAGTATCGCAACAGTTAAAATTAAAAAATTTTTGTGTAACGCCTTCGGCAGAACAGTTAATTACCGATTTTGAAAAGCTTTGTTATCACCAGGAAGAACCTTTTCCATCTTCCAGCATTTTTGCACAATACAAAGTTTTTGAACTGGCAAAAGCCAATAATGTAAAAGTTTTACTGGATGGCCAGGGTGCAGATGAAATTATGGCAGGCTATCATAAATATGTGCATTGGTACCTGCAGGAAATGGTAAGCAGGTATAAATTTTCTGAAACAAAAAAAGAAAAATATTTATTGCTTAAAAATAATATTCATTTTAAATGGGGAGTAAAAAACGTAATAGCTTCACTGCTGCCTTCTCATGCAGCCATAGCATTAGAGAAAAGGGAGTATAAAAAAATTATACATCATTCCGACCTCAGCAAAAATATCCTTTCCAGTTTAAGAGGCAGAGAGTGGGAAGGCATATACAAACCCAGTGTTACCAAGCTAAACGATATTTTATATTTTAATACCATGGAAAATGGTTTGGAAGAATTATTACGTTATGCCGATAGAAACAGTATGGCGCATGGTGTAGAAGTAAGGCTGCCTTTTTTAAATGCAGAACTGGTACAATTTATTTTTTCTCTGCCCTCTAAATATAAAATAAACCAGGGCTGTACCAAATTGCTGCTGCGCAAAATGATGGAAAATAAACTGCCTGATTCTATTGTATGGCGCTCAGATAAAGTGGGGTTTGAACCACCGCAAAAACAATGGATGCAAAACGGCAGCTTTAAAGATTACCTTCACGAAGCTAAAAAGAAACTGGTAGCAGAAAAAATACTAAAGCCATCTGTTCTTAATAAAAAAATTCTGCCGATGGATGCGCATGAGGCTGATAACAGCGACTGGAGGTATTTATGTGCCGCACAAATGATGAGCAAATAAAAGCAGTAGTAATGCTTAATTTCTAACTATTTTTGCCACTCAATATTTTAAAAAATGAGTACAGAAAATAAACCCTCCCATAAATTAGGAACAAAATTCATACATGCAGGAGCAGTGCCAGACCCAAGCACTGGTGCAATAATGACACCCATTTATCAAACCTCTACCTATGTGCAGCAAGCCCCAGGCGTAAATAAAGGTTATGAATATGCCCGTAGCCAAAACCCCACCCGTAAAGCTCTGGAAGATGCATTGGCGGTAATAGAAAACGGTAAATTTGGCCTTGCTTTCAGCAGCGGTGTAGCAGCAACAGATGCAGTAATAAAATTATTAAACCCCGGAGATGAAGTAATAGCAGCCAATGATATGTATGGTGGCACTTACCGGCTCTTCACCAAAATATTTGCAAAGTTTGGTATCAAATTTATTTATGTTGATACTACAAATGTTGAAAACATAAAAGCCGTAGTAACCCCAAATACTAAATTGATCTGGATAGAAACACCGACAAATCCATTGATGAATATCACCGATATTAATGCCGTATCAAAGATAGCAAGAGCAGCAGGGGCGTGGCTTTGCGTTGATAATACTTTCGCATCTCCCTATTTACAAAACCCGCTGGATCTGGGTGCTGATATTGTTATGCATTCCTCTACCAAATACCTGGGCGGCCACAGCGATGTAATACAGGGCGCTTTAATAATTAATGATGCAGCATTAAGAGAGCAATTATATTTTATACAAAAAAGCTGTGGTGCAGTGCCCGGCCCAATGGATTGTTTTCTGGTGTTAAGAGGAATAAAAACTTTACATGTGCGCATGAAGCAGCACTGCGAAAATGGTTATATAGTTGCCCATTTTTTACGCAAACATCCAAATGTAGAAAAAGTATATTGGTGCGGTTTTGCAGATCATCCCAACTACGAAATTGCTAAAATACAAATGCGTGGCTTTGGCGGTATGATGAGTTTTACTTTAAAAGACGATAGCATAGAAGCTGCCAACAAAGTATTATCCTCAACAAAATTATTTTCGCTGGCAGAAAGCCTTGGCGGTGTAGAATCTTTAATAAACCACCCGGCAAGTATGACGCACGCCAGCATACCAAGAGAAGAACGTATAAAGAACGGGCTTACAGATGGCCTGATAAGACTGAGTGTAGGCATTGAAGATGCAGATGATTTAATTGAAGATTTAAAACAGGCTATCGGTTAAAATCTTTTTTTGATGAACATATTAGTGGAGGCAATTGGCTGGGTCGGCGCCGTACTTATTGTAGGCGCTTACTCCCTTAATATTTACGGCATCTGGAAAACATCGTCCCGGCTTTATATTTTATGCAACCTGGCCGGCGGCGTATTTTTTGTAATTAACACCTTTGTTCATAATGCATTTCCATCCATGATCGTAAATATTATTTGGGTGCTCATTGCCGTTTCTGCCTTGTTTAAAAAAGATAAAAAAATAATTAAATAAAAATATTTTGGGCGTGCCCCAGTAGGGTCGGGCTATCCGCTGCAATATTTTTTTCGTGCCTCAAAAAATATTTCCGCTTCTATCCCTCACGCAAATGCAGTGTACACATCAGCTTTGTAATCACTAATTTTAGCAGGTGAAACAATCCTTTAAAGATTTCCTGGATAGTAAAGTAAAAGAATATAACAAGCCATTCTTTATAAAAGCCGACCCCATATCCATCCCGCATTTATTTACCAAAAAACAGGATATAGAAATAGCCGGTTTCTTTGCAGCCATTTTTGCCTGGGGCAACCGCACCACCATCATCAATAAATCTAAAGAGTTAATGCAGCTTATGGATAATGCGCCGCATGATTTTTGCCTGCACCATACTGATAACGATCTGATAAAATTGCTTTCCTTTAAGCACCGTACTTTTAATGCAACAGACCTTTTGTATTTTGTATCCTTCTTTAATATGCATTATAAAAAGCACCCTTCGCTGGAAGTTGCTTTTACAAAAGGCCTGCATAAAAATGATGTTAACGTTGAAGGCGCTGTTAATGGTTTTTATAAATATTTTTTTTCTTTTCCCGATGTGCCAACCCGAACTTTAAAACATATCGCTTCACCAGATAAGAATTCCGGTTGCAAGCGCATAAACATGTTCCTGCGCTGGATGGTGCGTAATGATAAATGCGGTGTGGACTTTGGTTTATGGAAAAATATTTCTCCTGCGCAGTTAATAATTCCTTTAGATGTGCATGTAGCAAGGGTTGCCAGGCACTTTAAATTATTACACAGAAAATCTACAGACTGGCAAAGCGCTGTTGAACTAACAAACGAATTAAAAAAAATGGATGCCAACGACCCGGCAAAATATGATTTTGCATTGTTTGGC
>JANLQE010000323.1:0-7752 GCA_031367625.1 Bacteroidota bacterium | reverse complement strand
ATCAGATTTTTTTTATCTGGCCTGGTAAAATTATTTACCTGCCAGGTGTATTGCGGTTCGGCTGTTTGAAATACGCTGACAAGATCTGTTGTAAGCCCCGTGGGGTAAGGCTTTAAGTTAGGATAGGTAACTGCATCTATAAACTGATCGTTGTTGGGGTCTAATATTTTTTGCGCATAAGGGTCAGCAGTTTTAATGCTATTATCAATTACATATTGATACCCATATTCTGTACCAGGGGTAAGGCCATTCAATGTTATCCAGTAATAATTTCCATCGGGGGTGCGGTTCATTTGATTGGCGCATTGTACTGCCCAGTTAGAAAAATCTCCAATCACTACCACATTATTTTTATTTGGCGCATACAGCACCAGCGTAACAGAAGTATTATTGGCTGCATAATTTATACCCTCCTGCACACCAGCAGGCAATGCAGCCATAGTAGTTGTAGGTGCTACAAAAAAACGTGCCGTGTCTCCACTGGTTTGTGTTCCGTTTTTTCCTGCAATTCTTATTTCCTGTGCACAGGATGCAGTAATATTAGCGGTTCCTGAAATGTTAGTTGCGCCAGATGCAGTGTTTAAAACAGTACCGTTTAAATCCAAAGAAAGATTAGAGTTTGCAGATGCAACACCTGTAACCGTAACCGGATTTGCAGTATTGACCGGCTCTAACCAGGGCGTATAGCGGGGTTCAGAGGGAGGTAGATTTAAACGCACCGCATATTGAGTTGCTCCATATACGGGGATGTACATATCGCTTACATCGGAGTTTACCTGTTTAAGAGAGCCGCTTGCATTGCGAAATATGCAGGTAACTTTCTTTATGGTTTCACCCACAGGCACTCCAAAAAATACACGGGGATTATTAATGCTGTATGAATATTTATTGCTGCCTAATGCAGTGGCATGTGCCATCGGATCAGCAGTACCCCAGGTAAATTTTGTGTATTTCCAATCAGTTGCGTTGGTGCTTAAGTTGGTGATAACGCCTATATGCACATAAATATTAGCCGAATTGCCTGATTCAAAATTTAAAAGACCCTGGTTTCCTTTATTACAGTCAACCGTTACAGTTAGGTTGCTGTTATCAAGTGGAAACTCAGGTGTCCAACTCAATAATCGCTGGGCAAAAAGGGGAGTGGCAAGGCTGCATATTAATAGCAGAAGTAAATATTTCTTCATGCAATCGGTTTAATGTGTAAAATACACACATTATTGTTTATGACAAAATTATTCAGTGCAAACGTATTAAAATTGATTTGAACGCCCGAAGGGCTGAAATTAATATAGAAGATTATGGCGTTTGATGCCCACAACCCGGGGTGATAGAATTTCAGCCCTTTGGGCCTTACGCTTAAATTAGTATAATCAAAAAGGGGAATAATTTAATTAACCCGTTGGTAGAGCTATTCTAAAATTTGATTTTTAAAAGACCCAGGGGGTGGAAATCTTAGCAGATAATAAAATCAAGCAATTGATTTAAGCTCTGCAGGAGCGTTATGTTTCTTACATGCCGCTCCTATGGAGCTTAAAAAAGGTAATGTAATGTAACCTAATTTACTACTAACATTTTGCTCCTCTGGAGTTATAGAACTTAACTCTGTTAAAGGGTTAATTAAAAATTAATGATCATATTTAGTGAAACAACTAAACTCCTAAACCCTAAACCTCTAAACAAAAAGTTTGAGAAAAAATACGTTGCCTGATTACTAAACAATTAAAGATGGAAGCGTTATTTTTTTAAAATCAATATCAGCATTTTTTTTGCAGCCACATTAAAACTCCTGCCCATTTCCTGGCCGGTAAGTATATTTTTGCAGGATGAAAAACCCTGTGTGCGTTCCTCGTATTTGATAAAATTAATTTGCTTTTCTGTCTCAGCCGTGTTCATTATGCACATAATGGTTTCCTTGCTGTCGTACCGGAAATAAACATACAGCCCGTCATCCGGCGTATAGTGCATAAACTTTCCTGCTGTAAGGGCAGAGGAATTTTTGCGGAAATTGGCCAGCGTTTTTATGTAATCAAACATTTCATTTTCTTTTGCCGTACGGCCTGCCGGAGTAAATCTGTTTAGATTGTCAGCTTTCCAGCCACCCATAAAATCCTGCCTCACCAGGCCATCAGGGTTAGTAAAGCCGGTAAGCAAATGTTCCATGCCATAATACATTTGTGGGATACCCCTGTACGTTAGTAGCCAGCCGAGTGCCATTTTATATTTCTCTATATCCTCCCCAAACACGGAGTACGATCTTGGCAAATCATGATTATCTAAAAAGATAACCTGGGTAGATGGATTCTTATAAACGAAATCCTGCGCCGTGGTGCTGTATAATTTATTGATGCCTTCTGTCCATCCGAATTTTTCGTTAAGGGCTGGCTGAATGCCATAAAATAATTCCTGGAAATCGGTCGTGTTCTGTAGGTTACTTTTAAAAGGAATAGCATAATTATTCTGGCATAAATAACTTTGATTGGGAACACCATGAACCCAGGTTTCTCCAAAAATACTTATAGCAGAATATTCATCCATCAAGGCTTTGTTACAGCGGTTCATAAAATTCAGGTCATTGTAAGTATAGGTATCAATCCGCCAGCCATCAACACCAAATTCTTCTACACTCCATAAGGCATGCTGAATTAAATAATTGGCAACAAAAGGGTTCTTCTCATTCATGTCCGGCATTTGCCTGGTAAACCATCCATCGGTCAATAATTTTTTTTGTGCTGCTGCTGCATACGGGTCAAACTGTACCTGGTCTTTGTAAGTAGTTTGTGTAAACGATGGCCATTCATTCAGCCAGTCTTTCATGGGTTTATCTACAACAGTAAAATGATATAAACCTACATGATTATATACCACATCCTGAATTAATTTCATGCCGTTTTTATGAATTGCTTCGCCGAGTTTTTTGTAAGTTTCGTTGGTGCCTAACCGGGGATCTACTTTATAATCATTGGTAACTGCATAACCATGTTCTGTCCGGTCCGGCATATCATTTTCCAAAACCGGCGTCATCCATACGGTAGTTACACCAAGGTCTTTTAAATAATCCAGGTGATTCATCACACCCTGCAGATCCCCGCCATGCCTGGCATACATCGAATCCCGGTTAAGGGATTGGTCTTTCATGCCGGCAATTTTATCATTGCTTTCATCGCCATTACTAAAGCGGTCGGGCATTAATAAATAAATAAGGTCTGATGATCTTACACCTTGTGCAAATGCAGTTCCTCTTCCTTCACGTCTTTTATTTAAAGGCCATTGAATGGTATTTATTTTGGCGCCATCTTTAAAAATAATATTTACAACACCGGGTTTTGCTACCGGCGAAATGGTAATATCCAGCGCCATATACCGGCCATTTTCCAGCCGGTTTATTTTATCTAATTTAATGCCGGGGTAGTTTATGGTTACCACTTGTTTGTTGAAATCCGCGGTACTACCGTGCAGGAGTAGCTGCACTTTATTCCACTTCATTCCGGCCCACCAGTTGGTTGGATATACATCTGCAAATTGCGCCAGGGAGGCAAAAGAAATAATAAGAATAAAACATGTGGTTAATAAGAATGATTTTTTCATGAGTTTAGCAATAGTTTAAATTAATTTGAAAATCTGGAACAGGAAAAACATTGATGCTATTTATTCTACCGGTGAAAGGATTCTGACACTTCGTAAACTCAGTGTAAACTCCACAATGATGCTATGGAAAACCGCTGCCGGTATCCAAATTACTTATACACTCCTTTCTTCCCGAATTTCTAATTTAGATGTAAGCACTTCATCTTCATCTGCCTGCCTGTTTTCTTTTATAAAAATAAAACACACGATGGCTGCCAGAATCATCATACCGCCGCCAAGTTGCACGGCAAATAACCGGTCGTTATTTAACACATTTTTCATCAGCCAGCCAAAACCGAGCGAAGCAATAATTTCGGGTAATACAATAAAGAAATTAAAAATGCCCATATAGATGCCCACTTTATCTTTTGGCAATGACCCACTGAGCATGGCATACGGCATAGAGAGAATACTTGCCCAGGCCACGCCCACACCGGTCATACAGGCATACAGCATATACGGCTCATGCACCCAGGCCACACTTATAAGACCGAGTGCGCCGCATAAAAGGCATAGGGAATGTGTTAACTTACGGCCAAGCCTATCCGCAATTTTTGGAAGCACCAGGGCAAACAAAAAAGTAATTACACTATAATAGGCTAAAGTAAGACTGCCAAAATCTGCACCTTTTGCATACACAGGATCGCTGGCATTTGTGCCGCCAAAAACATTTACAGCCACGGCGGTGGTGTAATAAAACCACATTAAAAATAAGCCCGGCCAGGTAAAGAATTGCACCAGCGCTACTAACTTCATTTTATGAGGCATGTTGGTAAGGGCCGATAAAATTTCTTTTGCCCCGGAACCAAATCCTTTATTTGATTCTTTTACTTTTTCTTTGTAGCTGACATCCGAAGGTGGATATTCTTTGGTGGTAAATACGGTATAAAGAACAGCGGTAATAAAAAAGAAACCACCGATATAAAATGACCATTTTACATTTTCAGGGATAGAACCTTGCTCAGCAGTGTTGGCAAGATGAAAAACATTCCGCATAAGCCAGGGCAGGGCAGAGGCAATGCTGCCGCCTAACCCAATCATAAAACTTTGCATTATAAAGCCGCGGTTCACCTGTGAGTCCGGCAGTTTATCGGTAACAAAAGCACGGAAAGGTTCCATGGCAATATTGCCACAGGTATCTAATATCCATAACAGGCCTGCCGCCATCCATAAAGTACTGCTTTGCGGCATAAAGAATAAAGCAATAGAACTTAAGATAGCACCTATCATAAAATACGGTCTTCTCCGTCCCCATTTGGGATGCCAGGTTCTGTCGCTTAAATAACCAATGATGGGCTGAACTATCAGGCCGGTAAGCGGTGCTGCTAAAAATAATAATGGTACCTGGTCTGCATTGGCTCCAAGGTTTTCGTAAATGCGGCCCATGTTTGCCCGCTGCAGATCCCAGCCAAACTGAATACCCAGAAAACCAACGCTCATGTTGATGATTTCCGAAATACGCAGTTTTGGTTTTACGCCATCGTAGGTTGTGGACATAGCAATCGTTTTGTGTGAAGATGTGTAGTTTTTACACAATGCTAAATATACACTAAAAAACAATTCAGCAAATTTTATGGGGCAGTTCAAATAAAAAAATATCAGTGAGCTTTCTTTATTTTTTAAAATTATTTTTTATTATCTGTTAGGAGTATTTGTTTTTTGGTAATTAATATTGTAAACTGCTTCCGCTGGCGGGTGCATTTAAAATTGTCGCTATTGAAATAATATCATTTGGCTAAAGCCACTACCTTTTCTCTTAATTGCCACGCCTTTAAAGGCGTGGCAATTAATTCATACACTGTATCCGGGCTTTAGCCCAAGCGACAATTTTAAATACACCCCCGCTGGCCATCTAAATAATTTCTATTTTTTATTGGCATAATTTTACCTTTTTTAGTTGAGTAATTTTGATTGTAGTTTACTGATTGTAGAAACCTGCGAATAGCCAGGTATTTGAGAGGAAATTTTAGATAACGAAGTTGCTACACGTAGTATTTGAGCTTTAGATTGAGTGACTATTGTATAGAAGCAAATTAATAGAAGTAACTTTTTCATATTGATGTTTTTAATGATTAACGAATTTCGCCTTGATTTAAAATTGTAAGGTCCTTTAAATTGTATGTCACAGGTGTGAGTACATTACAGCCTGTTGTAACTACTTTGTCTGCTGAAATTATTCTGTAGTCAATTGATACCCTCATACCTATTATTTTCAGTTGTTGGTCAAGCCCTTTTGTTTTTAAAACATTTGTATATGTTATGCCGTTAAAAAATAAAGTGTCGCCAACAATTGGGTTTCTGGTGCCATATGTAAAGTCAATTAGCCAATAATCTTTGGTATCATCTGTATTGCAGGTTTCTTTACCAATAACATAGCCATTGATGTTTTTAAAATCTGCTATATAAGGCCCTGGTTTATTGCAAGAACTACTGACCAGTAAGGTGATTATAACAAGGCTACCAATGAGTAAAAGAATTTTTTGTCGCATAAAATTTATTTTAAAGTTAGTAAAAGTTTCATGTTTTGGCGGCGGTATGTCAGTTATATGCATTGTCGAAAGCAGCAGGGGGTGCCTTAAGCTGACGTACAACGTTCAGGTATTTGCGAAAGCAGGGCATTTTATGATGTCCGGCCCGGAACAAATGCCGATTGAAAATATATTGTTGAAGTTATGAACTAAAGCCGAATAATGAACGTCAAGCCCGAACTGCTGCTGATAGTAGCACATAGCTGATGTTACATTGTCCAGCCCTGCTTTTGCAAATACTTTTGTTGGCAGCCGTTTTATTTTGTCAAACCCAAGCCAATACCAATGTTTAAAGCGAATCGGTTTTGTTTGGAATTGTCAAATTCTGATAATACCCCAAATTTAGATGCTCCATTTTCAGAAAAAGCATTGGTCAAACCAGCCATGTATTCGCAACCGAAATTTGCAAACATACTTGATGTTATTTTCCTTTTATAATTAATTCCAATAGGAACTGCCCAGTCATTATTCTTATATCTTTTCTCAGCAGGTGGTAAAAGAATATATTCAAGTATAATATCCTGGTAATTATCTTTTCGTTTAGTGACTAAGCCAAAACTAATACCCGAATAAATATTTAATTCTGATTTTTTCAATTTTAAAATAGCATAATTAATAGTGAATGGTATTCTCAAATAGCTAAGTTCTATTTTTAAAATCTTTCTATTGTTACTTGGAAAAGCACTGTCAGCATTGAAATTTATATTTTGTCCTTGTTGTGAATATTCAAGACCTGCGGCAAAGCTAATTCTTGAAGTCATGTTATAACGGTACAAAATGTTAATAGTGCTATTAAACGTTTGGTCGCCTTGTCTTGAGGCAAAATAATAGTTGTGGAAATCTTGAGATTGTTTTCCAAAATATGTCAGAGCCGGTTTATAGTTTATAGAGATGCTATGCTTCTGTCCAACTGCAGAAACAGTTAGAAGAATGAATGCGACAAAAAGCTTTGCTTTCATAACTACTTTTTTAATTGACAATCTAACTATCCAGAACGTTGCTTTGTCAAAAGTAATTCCCGAATTTCGAGGTGTCCGAAATGTCTTATGGCATACAACGGACAGGGCTTGCTGCTGTGCTGGTATTCATTGAACGTCCAGCCTGGAGCCGCTGCTGATTGAAAATATAAAGATGAAGTTAACAACAAAAAGCCAAATAGAATTACGTCCGCTGGAACTACTGCTGATAGCGAATAAAAAGATGAGGATTTATTCGTCAGCCACATAGCAGCAAACCCATGTTATGTGTTCGCCCTTCTTCTCGGTCTGCTATAATGTGGGTCTGTGTCGCACCGTAGAGTGTTGCCTGTGTGTTGGCACAAGGCAGGCTCTTTTGCAAGGTTGGCTTTTGTGTGTCGGCTTTGTGTGCCTTGCAAATGTGCCTGACTTGGTGCGTTGGACAAGTCCGTTGTTTGTAAACGATTAACTATTTTATTGAAACACTTAGGCATTATTTCATTTTCTCATTAAGTGTCTGCCAAAACTGATTAATTTTTATTATCTGTGGTTCTATAATATTAATAATTGCTTTTTGTGGTTCAAGTTTACCTATAATTTCCTGTAGCTTTTGTTTGCTTCTTGGAGTTCCAACGAAAGATTCA
>JANLQE010000315.1:0-8101 GCA_031367625.1 Bacteroidota bacterium | reverse complement strand
AGAATGAACAGGCAAATGGATGAAGATAAAAAGCTAAAGCTCTGCGATTTTATTATCAACAATGATGAAACCGAATTATTAATTAAGCAGGTGTTGCAACTTCATCAAAAATTTTCTTCGCTTTCACAAAAAAAAACAAGCATATAAAGCTGCATAAAATAGCTGCTGCAACTGCAATACTTATTTAGTAATGTGATAATAATGCAGAAGGAACATCTTCATTTTACACCTGCCATGAAACTACTGCCGGCATCTTAAAATATATTGAAAATATTTTTACACTTTCGCAATTAGCATATACAAAATGGCAAAGAAATGATTAAGCTACCTTTGCTTTACAAGAATGTAAAATATTATGTCTTTTGCTGAATTAAATTTAAATACCCCTCTGGTAAACGCTTTAAATGATATGGGTTTCCGCAGCCCTACTACTATTCAGCGTAAAGTATTTTCCGTAGCCATGTCTGGGGCGGATGTTTGTGGCATAGCACAAACGGGTACCGGCAAAACCATTGCGTATCTTTTACCCTGCCTTCGGCAATGGAAATTTTCTAAAGAAATTTCGCCACAGGTTTTAATAGTGGTACCCACAAGAGAGCTGGTAGTGCAGGTAGTAGAAACCGTAAAAAAACTAACAGCTTATATGAATGTGGTGGCAGTTGGGGTGTATGGCGGAGTAAATATCAACACCCAAAAATTATCAGTAGAAACTAAAGTAGATGTATTGGTAGCTACTCCCGGCAGGCTATACGATTTAACGATGAATGGTTCTCTTAAATTAAAATCAATTAAAAAATTAGTGATAGATGAAATAGATGAAATGCTGAACCTGGGCTTTCGTACACAATTAAAAAACATCCTTGATCTGTTACCCGCAAAACGGCAAAACCTTTTATTTTCTGCAACGCTTACCGGAGATGTAGAGCAATTAATGCAATTGTATTTTAATAATCCGGTAATGGTAGAAGCTGCACCCACAGGAACTCCGTTGGAAAATATTAAACAGTTTGCTTACGGTGTGCCCAATTTTTATACCAAGGTAAACCTGCTGCAGTTGCTGCTTGCAGAAGATAAAACCATGACGAAAGTATTGGTATTTGCAGGCAGTAAAAAACTGGCAGATGAATTATTTGAACAACTGGAAAAAAAATTTGAAGGTACAGCCGGGGTTATACACAGCAACAAAGAACAAAACCACCGCTTTAATACCGTGAAGCAATTTAAAGAAGGGGCTTACCGGTTTATCATTGCTACAGATCTTGTTGCCAGAGGAATTGATATTGCAGAAGTAACACACGTCATTAATTTTGACACACCTGATGAGCCGGAAAATTATATGCACCGCATAGGCAGAACCGGCCGTGCAGATAAAGAGGGAATAGCCATAACTTTCATTACCGAAAAAGAAAAAATTTATCAAACCGGTATAGAGGAGCTGATGAATTATAAAATACCCATACTGCCATTGCCAGATCACCTGGAAATTGCTGAACTGCTGACAGAAGATGAAATGCCAAAAGTATTTATGAAAGAAATACAAATAAAGTTGCCGAAGAAAGAAGATGCAGGCCCGGCTTTTCATCCAAAATCTGCAAAGAACAGTAAAGTAAATTTTGTTGTAAGGCGTAAAGACCGGATGATGAAAAAATATGGTAAGCCGCTAACCCGTGGACAGAAGAAGAAATAACTAATTAATTTGCCACGAGTGTACTAATTGCCAAAATAATGCATCGGCATCAATTCTTTTGTATATTTAAATATGAGTACTGTCGCAATAGTAGCCATCATGGCCCGTAGAAAAAAACTGATCCGCCTTTTTAGAAATGCAGGAGCTACTGCTTATCATTCAAGTATTAATATTCAGCAATATGGCATCCGGCAGTCGCTCCTGTTTAAAAAATTAGTGAGGGAAGGTTTATTTGTAAATGCAGGTGACGAAAAATTTTATCTTGATGAAGAAAAGGAAAGAGAAGCTAACATGCAGCGCCAGAAAATTATTTTAATTATTTTATGTATTGCTATACTGTTTATGATGGTTGGTTTATTTGGTGTGTATAAAAGTGTTACTTAGGCTTATTTTGTTCTGATTTGGTAAGCTATACAAAATAACAATATATTTATCAGCGATGATAAACTGGTGAAACAATATGCTGCCGGTGGATTAAAACTGCTTGGTTAAATAGTTATATTACTTTACTTTTTTACTGAAATTTATTTTATGCCTTCCGTCAAACAATTATTATCTGTCTGCCTGCTGTGCAGTCTTATCTCCTGCAACAGTATCAAAAAAATTACTGTAACCCCAACAGCGCCTGGCATTACCGGTGTAAAATTTTTAGGGCAATACATCGTTCCTTATAATCTGATTTATAATAATACCACTGTTGGCGGTTTGTCTGGCATTGATTATGATGCAGGCACTAAACAATATTACCTGATAAGCGACGACCGAAGCGCTATTAATCCTGCACGTTTTTACACCGCACACATTACATTTACGCAAAAAGGGATAGATACTGTACAATTTACCGGGGTACAGAATATGCTGCAGTATAACGGTAATGTATATCCCAATAGTAAACAGAATCCTTCTTTTACTCCCGACCCGGAAGCGATAAGGTATAACCCAGTGAGCGGACAATTGGTATGGAGCAGTGAAGGAGAAAGAATAGTAAAACAAAAAGACACGGTATTGGAAAATCCTGCAGTAACCACTATTTCGATTACAGGAAAATACATTGATACTTTTTCTCTGCCACACAATCTATTGATGCAGGCTACGCAAAACGGCCCCAGGCAAAATGGCGTACTGGAAGGATTGACCTTTGCTGATAATTATAAAACTTTGTATGTTAATGTAGAAGAACCTTTGTATGAAGACGGGCCACGGGCAGACCTTACAGACAATAATGCTTTTATAAGAATTTTTAAATATAATGCAGCATCCAAACAAAACACCCAACAGTTTGCTTATAAATTAGATCCCGTTGCTCATGCTGCCAACCCCGAAAATGAGTTTAAAATTAATGGCATACCGGATATACTTTCTATAGGCAACAATAAATTACTCGTAATAGAAAGATCTTTTTCTACAGGCAGGCTGGCATGTACCATAAAATTATTTTTGACAGATCTAAATAATGCAACCGATATTAAAAATATACCATCATTAAAAGCAAATAACAATTTTGTGCCTGCCGCAAAAAAACTATTACTGAATATGGATAGCCTGGGCATCTACATAGATAATATAGAAGGCGTAACCTTTGGCCCACTGCTGCCAAACGGCCATAAGGCATTGCTGTTTGTAGCTGATAATAATTTTAATGCACTGGAAAAAACGCAGTTCCTGTTATTTGAAGTGATGGAATAAAGGATAATATCGCTTATAAACAGTAAATAGTCCTATATACTTTTCTGCGGTACCCCATAGCTATCGGGCCATATAAGATATGTTTTAAAAATTATTGTAAATAATCCAACTGCTTTATTTGCAATTTATTTACTTTTTTAATTTTTGATATTTGATAAATTTAATTGCTGCCTGTAAATGTCAACCTGTTGCCATAGCTGAAGATTTTAGTTCATCGAAATATATTGTTTTTATAAAGCATAAAAATTGCCTGATGCGCAAAACAATTTTATTTATGTAATTGCTCTATTAAAGAATATACGCTTTGCGAAAGCATTTTTAATGCAGGCAAAACTGTTGCTTCTGTTATGGGTGTAAAAACAGCAATGATGTATTTTATTTTGCCATCATCAACAATACCGGCATCATGTGTATAGCTGCTCCACCAACCGGTTTTATGATAAAACATGGCATTGGCAGGTAACCCCGCTGCAAGTTTGGTATTATCCAGTTGCCGCCCCAGCAAAGCTTTCAACTGCATACTCACCCAGGGATTTACCAATTGATTGCTGTAAACCCGGTACATAAAATCTGCAGCATGTAAGGCGCAGGTTTCGGTTCCTTTTATAGTATCATAACCGGGATCCTCAAATTTTCTTTTCAAAAATTTACGGGTTACTTCGCTCCCCTTCCATCCATAGCTTTCCATGGTATGATTAATGTTTTTTCTGCCTGCAATATCTATCAGGCAATTAGCAGCCGCATTATCGCTCCTTGTAATCATCAGGTCTAATAAATAATTTATGGTAACCGTATCGCCGGCTTTTAGCAAGGGTCTTGGATCGTCAGTTATTTCTTTTGTTTTATCCACATCATTTGGCGCAGGTACAATGTATTGTTTGTACAACGGATAATTATTTTCACTCACCTGCTTTAAAATTTCCATAGCCACATACATTTTGTAAACGGAAGCCGGGTAAATAAAGTTGCCCGCATTTACCCCGCCAAATACGGGCCGCTTACCGGTAAGATCAATAACGGCAAAAGAAATTTGCTCCATCCCATCTTCGGCTGTAACAAAACTGCTGTCTAATTTTATATCGTGTATAATAGTTTTTAAAGCATTATTAAAACTACTGCTTTGCCGGTAATAAGCAGGGATAGTGGTTTGTGCAAAGCCGCCTGAAACAGCAAAAAGAATCAGAAGAATACATAAAAGCAATTTCATAATAATTAAGTTATTAAGTACAAAGTAAATAATTATACCTGGTAAAGATTAGTATTACAGGGCAACGCATTAAAACCAGTTTCAACAAAAAAGAAGCATGTTTTCAATCCCGGAGAGATGCAATTATTATAGAAATGAATAATTTTCGAATTTTCAAAACCCCGAAAGGGTGAAATTTCACCCCTTCAGGGTTCAAAGCGGATATGCACTTCGTTTTTCTATAATAATATCAGCCTTTCAGGCTTTAGAAATTTTAATCGTTTACCCTGATTAGCATAAGAGAAAGCAGCTTCTTATAAAAATATCAACGTTAATAAATATTCAGGAACTTTTTCTTATTAAAAGTGGAGTAGCTGTAATAAAAACAGGTATTTTTAGGCAACTAAATTTATTTTTATGAAAGTTTTTACCGCATTTTTCCTCCTGGCTTTTGTGCCTGGTATTTGTTTTGCACAGGATAGTATAACGGCCAGGGATATACGTTCGGCTGAAAAAATGATTGGCCTTCATTTTACACCCGCTAAAGAAGATTCTTTGCTGCAAAATGTACAATCAAATGGAAAGGAGTTTAATAAAATGCACCGTTTGTCTTTGGATAATTCCATTCCGATGACAATGGCTCAAAGCCCGCTTCTACCTTTTATGCATTTGAATAAAAAACAATTACCGGTAAAATTTAATATCCCTTCCGGCGCAAATCTTCCTGTAGATAAAAATGAACTGGCTTTTTATTCCATACCACAATTGGCATCCTTAATAAAAAATAAAAAAATCTCCTCTGTTAAACTGACAAAATTTTTTATTGACCGGTTAAAAAAATATGGCGATACCCTGCAGTGTGTGATTTCACTTACAGAAGATATTGCCATGAAGCAGGCCGCACAGGCCGATAAAGAAATAAAAGAAGGAAGGTACCGTGGGCTGCTGCATGGCATACCTTATGGATTAAAAGATTTGTTTGCCGTGAGGGGAACAAAAACTACCTGGGGTGCAGCGCCGTATAAAAACCAGGTTATTGATAATGACAGTTATGTTTATACAAAATTAAAAGATGCTGGCGCAGTGCTGATTGCAAAATTAACCTTAGGTGCACTGGCCATGGATGATTATTGGTTTGGCGGGCGTACAAAAAATCCCTGGAATATGCTGGAAGGTTCCAGTGGTTCTTCCGCAGGCTCAGCGGCAGCAACAGTTGCAGGCTTAGTACCTTTTGCCATAGGTACAGAAACTTCTGGCTCTATTATTTCACCCTCCACGGTTTGCGGTGCTACAGGGTTACGCCCCACATTTGGTTCGGTAAGCCGCAGTGGTGCAATGACGCTTTGCTGGAGCCTTGATAAAGCAGGCCCAATATGCAGAAGTGCAGAGGACGCAGCGATTGTTTTTAATTACCTGCATGGTACAGATGGCAAAGATGCGGCGGCTGTAAACATGCCTTTTAATTATAACGGAAAAGTTGACCTTTCTAAAATGAAAATTGGGTATGCCAAAAATTATTTTGGAAAAAAAGATACTCTCGGAAATGAAAATAATGTGCTGGAGATTTTTGCAAAAGCAGGGGCTGCACTTATCCCGGTTATTTTTCCTGACTCGGGTTTTTATGATTATGATATGATAAACATAGTAATTGGTGCGGAGAGTGCTGCCGCTTTTGATGATTTTACCAGAACAGGCATTGATGATAAAATGACCCGGCAGGGAAATGGGGAATGGCCAAACTATTTCAGGTCTTCCAGGTTTATTCCTGCAGTGGAATATATAAATACAAACCGCCACCGCTATCTTTTAATGCAAAAAGTAAATGAAATAATTGCAAATTATGATGTCATTATTTGTCCCACCTGGGTGGGAAACCAGGCAGCCATTACTAATTTAACGGGGCATCCTGTTTTGTGTATGCCTACAGGTTTTGATAAAAATCATTCCCCTACCAGTATTACACTTGTAGGTAAATTATATGATGAAGCCACTATACTTGCCATAGCAAAAATTTATCAGGATGCAACCGGCTGGAATAAACTGCACCCAGGTTATTTTAAGTAATAAAAAAAAATCAGGCACTAAAAAAAAATTATTTCTCTGCCGTATTTTTTAAATACCAGCAGGAATAAGGTAAATAAATCAATACTGAATGACTGTGTTTATAACAAGAATAATTCCTGAAATCGGCGTACAAATGCTGGAGGCAGCGGGTATCACCGTATTGCAATGGAAAGAAAAAAGGGATATCACCCCGCAGGAATTAATTGATCATTGCAAAAAAGCAGATGCACTGCTTAGTGCCGGACCCAACAGGATGGACAGTAATTTTCTACATGCCTGTAAACATTTAAAAGTAATTAGCCTGCACGCCGTAGGGCACGACAATGTAGATATCGGCACAGCTACACAATTAAAAATACCCATCGGCAATACTCCCTTTGTGTTAAGTAATGCCACAGCAGACACTGCTTTTTTATTAATGCTGGCTGTATCAAGAAAAGCATTTTACCTGCACAAAAAAATTATTAATAACGCTTGGAATTTTTTTGAACCTACTAAAGATCTGGGTATAGAGCTGCAGGGAAAAACACTCGGCATTTTTGGGCTGGGAGATATTGGTTTTCAGATGGCAAAGCGATGTGCCGCTGCTTATGATATGAAAATTATTTATCACAACAGGCACCGCAATGAAGCCGCAGAAAAACAATTACCTGCTACCCTTGTTTCTTTTGATGAATTGCTGGCACAAAGCGATGTTTTATCTGTACACACTTCTTTAACGCCGCAAACACGGGGAAGATTCAACACCGGAGTTTTTGGCAAAATGAAACCCACGGCCATCTTCATCAACACAGCCAGGGGATCAATACATAAAGAAGAAGATTTAATAACGGCCCTGCAGAACGGCATCATCTGGGGTGCAGGTTTAGATGTAACCAGCCCCGAACCTATGCAATCAGATAATCCATTACTTCAAATGCCCAACGTGGCCGTATTGCCGCATATTGGGTCTGCCACCATAGAAACCAGGAATGCCATAGCAAGAGTAGCGGCACAAAATATTATTGCCGGCATAAAAGGAGAAAGGCTTCCGCATGTAGTTAATGCCGAAGTGTATGAATAAGTGAGCCCCTTTATTGTATTTGAAAAAATAGCTTTTATTTTTAAACTGTTTTTTTAATCCCTGCAGTAATTGTCTGATCTTTTATTTTTTTATCCCGGGGTATAGTTTTAAATTCACTACCCTTTTACATTGCGTAAATAAAATAGGGTGCATTTCAAATTAACTACGCAGTGTGGCTGCAAAAAAGCCAATATACACTTTAGCAACCTGGTCTGACGGTCTCCGTCTGACCAACTCCTAATAATTTCGCAATGATGTATATATAATGAAAGAGTCTTACCGGGGAATTATTGGGGAGTTTTAAATATCAGTGCCGCAGATTAAGCCAATTTTTTGAAGATATTTAAATGATGTTGGTCAAGGGGAGGCCGTAAGATCGTAGCCACTTGGTCTGACGGCCTCCGTCTGACCAACT
>JANLQE010000300.1:0-22215 GCA_031367625.1 Bacteroidota bacterium | reverse complement strand
GGGGGTGAGCCTCCAACAAGCGAATAAAATGTGTAAAAATACAATGGTGAGTCACCTTGGTATTGAATTCACTGCCATAGGAGAAGACTTTATCGAAGCAAAAATGCCGGTCGATCATCGAACCCATCAGCCCATGGGATTGTTACATGGAGGTGCTTCTGTTGCGTTGGCAGAAACGATGGGCAGTATAGGTTCAGCTTGCTGTCTTGATAGCTCCAAGCAATACTGTGTTGGATTGGAAATTAATGCGAATCACATTAAAAGCGCCAGAAGTGGCTTTGTTTTTGGAACCGCTAGGCCCATTCATCTGGGGAAGAAAACACAAGTTTGGGAAATCAAGATAGCGAACGAACAGCACGAGTTGATTTGCATAAGCAGAATAACCATGGCGATCTTAGATAAGAAATAGAATGGAGTTAGTGGGCAATGAGGTATTTTTAAAAATGGGAAGATAAATAATATGCTTAAACGATTTTCATTATTGACTCATTGACCATTGTCTTTTTTTATTCACTGAGCCTGAAATCAATTACTTTCAGTTGCAGGGTTTTGTTGCCGTTCCATTCATTTTCATCAATGGTAAAAATAATGTCTATAGGTTTTTGCATTTGCAATAAGTAAAATTTTTCAGCCATATTGAAACCAATTCCATTTAAAATAACATCCTGCTGTTTTAATACAAAACGCACATGCAGTTCTTTTAAAATTTTTGAGTAACCGGTATCGTGTACATTTTTTGCAATAAAAACAGGGCGCATATTCTCCGGTCCAAAAGGCTCCATCTGGCAAATGATATTGTAAAAACTTTCTTTAATTTCCGGGAAAGTAATTTCTGCATCTATCACTATTTCGGGAACGAGTAAACGCTCATCAATTGTGGCAGCTACTACTTCTTCAAACCTGTTACGGAAAGCTTCTACATTTTCGGGCAGCATAGATAACCCGGCGGCAGCAAAGTGGCCACCATAAGCAGTCAGGCAATGCCGGCATTGGTAAATGGCTTCGTATAAATTAAAACCGGTAACACTTCTTGCACTGCCTGCAACCATATCTCCGCTTCGGGTAAGCACTACTGTTGGGCGGTAATAATGTTCAATAAGCCGGGATGCTACTATACCCACCACACCTTTGTGCCAATGCTCTTTATACACTACAGATGATTTTTTGCCTGCTGCATTTTCATCTGCCATAATAATTTCCAGCGCTTCCTGTGTAATGCTGCTATCAGCTTCTTTCCGGTCGCTATTATCGGAATGAAGCATTTCTGCAAATTCCATTGCTTTATTATAATCTTTTTCTATAAATAACTGCACTGCTTTTTTTGCATCATCCATTCGCCCGGCAGCATTTACCCTGGGGGCAATTACAAATACTACATTGGTAATGGTAAGGGCTTTTTTAATTCCACCTAATTCTATCAAGGCCTTTATTCCCGGTGTGGGATTAGTATTTATTTTTTGCATCCCATAATAAGCAAGCACCCTGTTTTCGCCTGTCATGGGTACAATATCTGCCGCAATGGCTGTGGCAACTAAATCGAGGTATGCGTATAAATTTTCCTGCGGTAAAGAAAAACGCTCTGCCAGGGCAGTAATTAATTTATACCCAACACCACATCCGCATAATTCTTTATAGGGATAATTGCAATCTTTTTGTTTGGGATTTAAAATAGCTGCAGCTTCAGGCAGTATTTCATCGGGCAGGTGATGATCGCAAATAATAAAATCAATCTTTAATGAAGAAGCATACTTGATAAGTTCTGTGGATTTTATTCCACAATCCAGGCAAATAATCAAAGAAAAATTATTTTCTGCAGCAAAATCAATTCCCATTTTACTCACACCATATCCTTCCCTGTAACGGTGAGGGATATAAAAATCTATAAGTTCGGCAGGATGTAATGAACTTATAAAACTATACACACATGCCACTGCGGTAGTACCATCCACATCATAATCGCCAAAAATCAATATTTTTTCTTTTCTTTCAAATGCAGCAGTAATACGGGTTACAGCCTTTTCCATATCCTTCATCAGCCAGGGGCTGTGCAGCATTTCTAATTGAGGGCGAAAATAATCTTTGGCTTGCTGGTAATTTTCTATTCCACGTTGTAAAAGTATTTTACATAATGTGCTATTAATTTTAAGCAAATTTTTCAAGCTGATTACTTTCCCGCTTTCGCAGGCCAATATGTTCCATCTTTTTTTCAATATCAATATTTTCTATCTGTAGTAAAACGAACTAATTCTTCCAGCGCTGCCCTTACAGGGGAGTCAGGAAATGTATGAAGAATTTTCAGTGCATCATCTCTGTATTGAATCATGCTTTGCTGTGCGTATTTAATTCCCCCGCTTTTGGTAACAATGTCTATCACATGCTGCACCTTTTTTTTATTTTTATTTTCGTTTTTTATAATATAGATGATTTCCTGTGCAGTCTTTTTATCGGTATTATTTAAGGTGTAAATTAAAGGAAGGGTTAGTTTTTTTTCCTGTATATCATTTCCGGTAGGCTTTCCTATATCTTCTGTTCCGTAATCAAAAAGATCGTCTTTTATCTGAAAAGCAATGCCTACTTTTTCGCCAAAATCTTTCATTTGCTCAGTAATATCTTTATTTTTAGTAACACTGTAAGCACCCACACCACAGGCAGAAGAAAGCAGGGAAGCTGTTTTATTTTTTATAATTTCAAAATATATATTTTCATCAAGGTTTAGTTTTCTTGATTTTTCTATTTGAAGTAATTCCCCTTCGCTCATTTTCCTAACGGCATCTGATAAAATATGCAGATGTTCAAAATCCTCGTTTGTGGTAGATAACAACAGGCCTTTTGATAATAAATAATCACCTACGAGTACAGCTATTTTGTTTTTCCAAACTGCATTTATAGAAAAAAACCCTCTTCTTTCAAAAGATTCATCTACTACATCATCATGTACAAGGGTGGCAGTATGAAGCATTTCTACCAATGCAGCGGCCCTGTAAGTACTTTCATTTACCTCTCCATGAAGCCGGGCGCTTAAAAAAACAAACATCGGCCTCAGTTGTTTTCCCTTGCTTTTGATGATGTATTTCATTATACTATCCAGCAAGGGGGTTTCACTTTTTACTGCTTCAGAAAATTTGCTTTCAAAAGTTTTTAGTTCTTTACCTATTATATCGTTTACAAAATTCATTATAAAAAGAAGCAATTTAATGTAGTGCCGTATCTATAAGGTAAATTATTTTTTAAAAATGAATTTATATCGGGAATATTTTTTTTTTGTGCAGCGAATATTAGTTGGTATAACTCTTGATATACTAAAAAAAGGACTAACAGAAAAAAGTATTATTATAAATTAATGCTAAAAAAATTTGTAAATCAGGCCTCATTCAGTAAGTTTGCAATTAATCAACTCGTATATTTAGAAATCTATCAATCATTAAGTTATGGCAAGCAAAAAGTACAAATTACTATTAATCGTGTTTATGTTACTGGGAACGGCAACATTCGCTCAATCTGGAAGTGGGTATGATATCTATGATTCATCCGTAGTTCCATCCAAAAGAATGCCTCAGGCAAACGAATTTTGGAACAATTCCTATAATTTCCCTGCAAAACCCCGCAATATGCTGGAAGTAGGTATTTCTGGGGGAATACCAACAATTTCCGGAGATGTTTCAGCCAAAATTCCAACTTTTGGAGGTGCAATTCATATTAGAAAAGCATTTGGTTATTTGTTCTCTCTCAGGCTGCAATATTTATATGCAAATGCTAAAGGCTTGAACTGGAAAGCTTCCGAAAATTTTTCAAGAAACTCCGCCTGGGACTCATACGCATCTATACAAAGAAATAATAATGGGCTATTAGAATACCGCCGCGGATTCGGGGGGGCATTAGCTACTAAAGGTGAAGTGGTTTATTATAACTACAAATCACGTATTCAGGATCTTGGCATACAAGGTATTTTTACCTTAAATAATGTGAGGTTTCACAAACAGAAAACCGGATTTGTACTTTATGGTGGTGCTGGTATCGGTGCTACAATTTATAAAACTATGGTAAATGCAAAAAGAGCTGATGGGACTAATTATTCCAATCTTTTCAACACAGTATTTACAAATAACAGCGGTTTATATAATAACCGTAAAGATGTATTGAAGGCATTAAAAGCAGGTATGGATAATACCTATGAAACACCCGCTGAAAATAATGCTACTCACCTTCCAAAGCTGGGCAATAATATTTTAAGGCCATCAGGTACTCTATTAGTTGGGGTAGCCTTTAAGTTAAGCAAGCGTGTAAACCTTGCTATTGAAGACCGGCATACTTTAGTAAAGGATGATTTATTAGATGGTCAGCAGTGGCAGGAACATGCACCGGGCAGCCCGGTTCAAACACGTGATTACGATTCTTATAATTATGCTTCTATTGGTTTAAATTTTAATTTAGGTGCTAAAGCTGTAGAACCATTATGGTGGCTTAATCCGTTGGATTATGCTTACAGCGAAATCAACAATCCCAAGCACATGAAAATACCAAAGCCAGTATTTGATGATGCTGATGGCGATGGTGTTATTGATCAGTTGGATCGTGAACCAAATACACCGGCAGGTTGCCCTGTAGATACACATGGGGTTAGTAGAGATACTGATGGTGATGGCGTTCCGGATTGTAAAGACAAGCAATTGATTACTCCAACAGAATGTCAACCCGTTGATGCTGATGGTGTAGGTAAATGCCCTGATCCTGAGTGTTGCAAAAACAGGATAATGGATACAGCTAAAATTTGTCCTGCTGATTACCCAAGCCTATCATTTAAAGGCAATTCAATTAGTTTAAGCAACGATGCAAAAGCATTACTTGCTACTACTGCAGCTAAAATGAAAGCTAATCCTACTTGCACTATTAACATTAATGGCTACCCTGAAGCTTCTAAAGCTTCTCAGGCAGTATGCCAGAAAAGAGCAGATGCCATTAAAATGTATCTGGTAGAAAAAGAAGGTATCAGCGCAGACAGAATAAGCACTAACTGCGAAGTTGGCGGCGGTGATAAAAATACTGTAGATATCAAGTCTAATTAAAATAAGTTTTAATTCCACTTTTTGCTCAATGATAACCCTCCCATTTTGGGAGGGTTTTTTATATGGCTTTATACTATCATTAACTATTCAATTTTGGAGAATAATTAAATAAGGCTCACTTTTGATTTAAATCTATTAATTTTGCACTTCTTTATGAGATTACTGAGAAATTTTATCGCCCTGTCTATATTGGTTTTTGTATTTACATCCTGTAATAAATTCAGCAAGGTTCAAAAGAGTAAAGACATAGAATACAAGCTTACCAAGGCTGACGAATACTATTCAAAAAAGAAATACAAGTATGCACAGCAACTATATGAGGAACTTTTTCCGGCTTACAAAGGCAGCCAGAAATTTGAAGACTTGTATTATAAATATGCATACTGTTTTTATTATGATGGACAATATAAAGATGCGGAAAACCTTTTTAAAGGATACCTTGAAACATTTCCTAATAGTGCAAGAGCCGAAGAAGTGGATTATACGAAGGCATATTGCTTTTATAAACAAAGTCCAAAATTAGAATTGGAACAGGTTAGTACCGTGAAAGCAATGAGCATGATGCAGAGTTTTATAAATACTCATCCCGGCTCTGCCAGAATAAAAGATGCAACAGAAATAATAGATAAATGCAGAGCTAAACTTGAGCAAAAAGATTTTAGATCGGCGCAGTTATATTACAATCTTAGCCAGTTCAGGGCTGCAGCTATAGCTTTTGCTAATTTAATGAATGCGTATCCAGAATCTGCAAAAGGTGAAGAGTACAAATTAATGGTGGTAAAATCTTACTATCGCTTTGCAAAGCTTAGTTATGAAAGTAAACAGATAGAGAGATACGAAAAAGTAACAACCGAATACCAGGATTTTGTGGATAGGTATCCCGAAAGCAAACTTTTAAAAGAGGCAGAAGGTTTTAGTAACTTAAGTAAAAATCATATAAAAGATATACAAAATGAGCAAACTACGTCGTCAGCTAAACAGTAATACAAGCAGCAGTGTAGAACCCAAAAAATTAACTGATTTAAAAGATAAAACAGGTAATATTTATGAGTCTATAGCCATTATTGCAAAACGGGCAAATCAAATAAATATTACTATAAAAGAAGAGCTGCATAACAAGCTGGAAGAGTTTGCAAGCCATACAGACAGCCTGGAAGAAATTCACGAAAACAAAGAGCAGATAGAAATTTCCCGTGCATACGAACGCATGCCCAACCCTGCTTTATTGGCTACTACCGAATTTTTAGAAGATAAAGTTTACTTCCGCAGGAATGATGAAGATTTATTTAGCTAATACTTATTTTAAATATTCTTTTGAATAAGAAGTTATAATTTTAACGACGGGTATTTAACCGTCGTTTTTTATTTATGTTAAAAGGGAAGAAAATAATTTTAGGCATTACAGGAAGCATTGCTGCATATAAATCCGCAATAATTGTAAGGCTGTTAATTAAAGCGGGGGCAGAAGTAAAAGTGATTATGACTCCTGCTGCCAAAAACTTTATTGCCCCGCTCACTTTAAGTACATTATCTAAAAACGAAGTACTGTCGCAATTATCTGATAATATTTCCTGGGCTAATCATGTAATGCTTGGGCGCTGGGCAGATATAATGCTGATAGCACCATTAAGCTGCAATACTTTATCAAAAATGGCTAATGGGGCATGTGATAATTTGCTTCTGGCAGTTTATTTATCTGCAACCTGCCCTGTTGTTGTGGCTCCGGCTATGGATGAAGATATGTGGCATCATGCAACTACCAGGGCAAATATTCTAAAACTTTCGTCTTTTAATAATAAAATAATACCCATAAATAATGGAGAATTGGCCAGTGGCTTATCGGGGGATGGAAGAATGGCAGAGCCTGAAGAGATTATAGATTGGCTGGATAATTTTCTTAAACAATCCCAACAGTTAACGGGTAAAAAAGTATTAATAACTGCTGGCCCTACCCACGAGGCTATTGACCCTGTTAGGTTTATTGGCAATCATTCTTCCGGTAAAATGGGAATAGCTTTGGCTCAAGAATTTAAAAGCAGGGGAGCAGAAGTAACACTCGTAATTGGCCCCGGTACAGAAAACCTTTCTGAAGGAACCCATACTGTAAAAGTAAAATCTGCTGCTCAAATGTTCGATGTATGTACATCAATATTTGCAAAGATGGATATTGCTGTAATGTGTGCCGCCGTTGCAGATTATACACCTGTAGATACCGTAGTAGAAAAGATAAAAAAAGACAGTGATTCATTAGTAATAACATTAAAAAAAACGCAGGATATTTTAAAAAGGCTGTGCGAAATGAAATCTGGAAATCAATTGGTTGTTGGGTTTGCATTAGAAACTAATGATGAAAAGGAGAATGCGTTAAAAAAATTACAATCAAAAAATGCAGACATGATTGTGCTTAATTCTTTAAAAGACGAAGGTGCAGGATTTGGACACTCCACCAACAAAATCACTATTTTTACCAGGCAGGGCGGCGAATTTCATTTTGATACTAAATCTAAAAAAGAAATTGCTGCAGATATCATAAACACTATTATCAGTATTAATCATGCGTAAAAATATTTTAATTTTCAGCATAATGCTTTTTACCTGTTTTATTGCCAGGGCACAGGAACTAAATGCCAGGGTAACAGTGGTGTCAGACAGGGTAGGTAACAATGTAAATAAAAATGTATTTCAAACATTACAAAAAGCATTAAATAATTTTTTAAATACCAGAAAATGGACTACCGATGTATTTGGGGTTAGTGAAAAAATTGATTGTAATCTTTTATTGAATGTAGAGCCGGGAGCAGAAACAAATGTTTACAATGCTTCGCTAACGGTACAGGCTGCACGCCCGGTATTTAACAGTGCTTATTTATCGCCTATCATAAATTTTAAAGATGATAATATTACATTTAAGTACATTGAATTTCAGCAGCTTGATTTTAATCAAAACAGGGTAGGTGGTTCAGATGCCCTGATATCAAACCTTACAGCAGTTTTTGCATACTATGCAAATGTTATTCTTGGGTTTGATTATATGTCATTTTCCCAAAATGGAGGCGATGTTTATTTTCTAAAAGCACAGAATATTGTAAATGATGCTCCGGACGGCCGGGGTATCAGCGGGTGGAAAGCTTTTGACGGAATCCGTAACCGTTACTGGCTGGTAGAAAATATTCTCAACAGCCGGTATGCCGTTATGCATGATGTTTATTACCGTTACTACCGGTTGGGAATGGATAAACTGTATGACAATGAAAATGCTGCACGTGCCGAATTGGTAAATGTATTAAACCTGCTGAACAACTATAATACAGATAACCCGAATACGATGATCAGCCAGTTTTTTTTTCAGGGTAAATCTTCTGAACTTATAAAAATATTTTCCAAAGCACTTCCTCAGGATAAAGCAAGGGCTTTGGAAATTCTTCCAAAATTAGATTTGACTAATGCTGCTCAATACAAAGCCGAATTGAAATGAGGAATTTAATCATCTTGCTGTTTTTATTTTCATGTTCCTCAAATAAACAACCAAAGGGAATTTTGCCGCCAGATAAAATGCAGGCTGTATTGTGGGATTATATGAGAGCAGATGCTTTTACAACTGACTTTATTGCTAAAGACTCTGCAAAAAATCTACCTCTCGAAAATATTAAATTGCAAAAAGAATTATTTAAACTGCATCATATTACTAAAGAAAATTTTTACAACAGCTACAATTATTATTTAAAACACAGTGATGAGATGAAAATTCTGCTGGACTCTATGATAGCAAGAAAAAACAGGGATAAAATAAAAAATATTCAAAATAAATTACCCCATTAAAAGCTATGAAGAAAGTATATACTAATGCCACAGAAGCCATACATGATATAACAGACGGGAATATTATTATGCTGGGGGGCTTTGGACTTTGCGGAATACCGGAAAACTGTATTGCAGCTTTAGTAAAAAAAAATGTAAAAAACTTAACCTGTATATCTAATAATGCAGGCGTAGATGATTTTGGTATTGGACTAATGCTGCAGCAAAAGCAGGTAAAGAAAATGATTGCTTCTTATGTTGGGGAAAATGCAGAATTTGAAAGGCAATTACTTAGTGGCGAACTGGAAGTAGAATTAATACCACAAGGAACACTGGCTACAAGATGTATGGCTGCAGGCTATGGTATGCCTGCCATTTTTACGCCTGCGGGTGTTGGTACCGAAGTAGCAACCGGAAAAGAAATAAGAAACTTTAATGGCAAAAATTATTTGCTTGAATACGCTTTTGATGCTGATTTTGCAATTGTAAAAGCCTGGAAGGGAGATACACAGGGCAATCTGATTTATAAGGATACTGCCAGAAATTTTAATCCCCTGATGGCAATGGCTGCAAAAATTACGATAGCAGAAGTAGAAATATTAGTGCCCGCTGGCGAGCTGGACCCTAACCAGGTTCATACACCGGGCATTTATGTTCATCGTATTTTTGAAGGAAAGAATTATGAGAAAAGGATAGAGCAGCGCACCGTGTTAAAAAAATAACAGCACGGCCTGTATAAATTTTCCAATGCTTAAAATAAAATACTCCTCATATAATGGCTTTAGATAAATATCAGATAGCGCAGAGAATTGCTCAGGAATTAAAAGACGGCTTTTATGTCAATCTTGGCATAGGTATTCCCACACTGGTTGCCAACTATATTCCGGCGGGGATTGATGTGGTGCTTCAAAGTGAAAATGGCTTACTTGGGATGGGCCCGTTTCCTATAGAAGGCAAAGAAGATGCAGATTTGATAAATGCAGGAAAGCAAACAATAACCACATTACCAGGATCAGCATTTTTTGACAGTGCCTTAAGCTTTGGAATGATACGCTCCGGCAAAGTAGATTTAACGGTGCTGGGAGCAATGGAAGTGAGCCAATATGGGGATATTGCCAACTGGAAAATTCCGGGTAAAATGGTAAAAGGCATGGGTGGTGCCATGGATCTTGTAGCAAGCGCAAAAAATATAATTGTAGCAATGATGCACACCAACCCCAAAGGAGAAAGTAAGTTACTGCCTGTATGTACACTACCGCTTACGGGTGTGCGCTGCGTAAAAAAAATAGTGACTGACCTGGCAGTAATTGATATAACACATAAAGGATTTAAATTACTGGAAAGGGCACCCGGTGTAAGTGTAGATGAAATTGTTTCAAAAACGGCGGGTACACTTATTGTTGAAACTGATATACCGGAAATGTTGTTTTAATATTCTGCCAGCGAAAAATTTACAGCAGCCTGCGCATGGATGAAAGTGGTATCAAAAAGCGGCAAATCAATATCAGTTTGTTTTATCAGCATGGGAATTTCTGTGCAGCCTAAAATAATTCCTTCTGCACCGTCTTCTTTTAATCTGTTCATTATTTTTAGATAAGCTTTTTTATTTTGAGGAGTAATAATTCCTAATGCAAGTTCATTATAGATGCCTTCATTAATAGTCTGAATATCTTCTGCAGACGGGATGATAGTTTCGATATTTTTCTCCGTAAGTTTATCTTTAAAAAAATTCATCTGCATGGTATATTTTGTTCCAAGCAGCGCTACTTTTTTTAACCCCTTTTTTACAATTTCTTTACCGGTTTCTTCCGCAATATGGATAAGCGGAATGTGTAAAGCTTGCTGTACAAGCGGTGCGATATTATGCATTGTATTTGCCCCAAGCAAAATGCATCCGGCACCGGCGTTTTGCAATACTACAGCAGCGTTGGTAATGATTGCTGCAATTTCATCCCATTTGCCTGTAGCCGTAAGCCTTGCTATAACTGGATAATTTACAGAATTAATGATGACTTCAGCAGTACTGTTGCCGTTAGTTTTTTTAAAAATCAATTCATTAAAATGCCTGTAATAATCAATGGTAGATACCCAGCCCGTACCACCTACCAACCCAATTAACTTCATAAATTTTAGAATAAAAATAAGCAATTTTCAAAGCATATTCCTATCTATTACCTGAAAATAAAAACCCGATCATAAATAAGGCTTTTATTTTTATAACATAAACCGGGTCAGGTTATCAATGTTTCCTCACCACTCTTCTTCCTTTTTTCTTATCCTGATGTTTCCCGTATGCATATCCGCCCACTGCACCTGCCGCACCACCAATAAGTGCTCCTTTTCCTTTGCGGTTACTAACAGCTGCACCAGTAACGGCACCTGCGCCGGCTCCAATTAACACATCTCTTCTGGCTCTGCTCTTTGTTGTTGTTTGAGCATCTGCCTGCATAGCCATTAACATTACAATAAATAACACGAATTTTTTCATAATATTTTTTTAAAATGTTTATACACGTATAATTCTATAAAAGAAATATTATGCCAAAAATACTGTTATCAGGCTTTACTTAAAATGATTACAGTTTTAATAAATAATACCATTATTGGAGAAGATAATCCTCAAATTGTGCATTGGGTAAATGCCATAAAAAAATGCCCCGGAATTTTCAGGGCATTTTTATTAAGTAATAGATTGAATTATACTTTTGGCGCAGCGGCTAATATTTCTGCGGTTACCCCGCTTGCATATTTATCAAAGTTTTTTATAAACTGCTGTGCAAGTTCTTTAGCTTTTACATCGTAATTATTTTTATCTGCCCAGGTATTTCTGGGGTTTAATATTTCCGAAGGTGTACCGGGGCATTCTTTCGGCATCAGCATTCCAAATACCGGGTGTGCTTCAAATTGCACATGGTCTAATTTTCCTTCAAGCGCAGCAGTAATCATAGCACGTGTATAAGAAAGTTTCATACGCTGGCCCACACCATATTGGCCGCCGCTCCAACCGGTATTTATCATCCATACATTTACATTGTGAGCTTTCATTTTTTTACCAAGCATTTCTGCATACTGCCCTGGATGCAGTGGTAAAAACGGGGCACCAAAGCAGGCACTGAAAGTAGATTTTGGCTCCTTAACACCTGCTTCTGTACCAGCCAGTTTTGCCGTATAGCCACTGATGAACTGATACATTGTCTGGCCGGCAGTTAACTTACTTATTGGTGGTAAAATGCCATAAGAATCGGCCGTAAGAAAGAAAATATTTTTTGGATTTTTTCCAACAGAGGGCTCCAGCGAATTGCTGATAAAGGTTAGCGGATAACTCACTCTTGTATTCTCCGTTATTTTTTTACTTGCAAAATCTATTTTATTGGTGCCTTCTATAAAGCCAACATTCTCCACTAATGCACCTGCCCGGATGGCATTAAATATTTCCGGCTCTTTTTCTTTACTCAGGTCAATTGTTTTTGCGTAGCAGCCACCTTCAAAATTAAAAACACTTTCTGCTGTCCAGCCATGTTCATCATCCCCAATTAGTTTACGGTTAGGGTCTGCACTTAAAGTGGTTTTACCTGTTCCGCTCAGGCCAAAGAAAATTGCTGTATCACCTTCATTACCCATATTGGCAGAGCAATGCATGCTTAATACATTTTTTTGGTGAGGGAGTATAAAATTTAAAATACTGAATATGCCTTTTTTTATTTCTCCTGTATAACCTGTGCCGCCAATCAGTATCATTTTTTTTGTAAAACTTATCATTGCAAAATTATGCTGCCTTGTACCGTCTGTTACTGGATTTGCTTTAAAGTTAGGGGCTTGTATAATATGCCATTCCGGAGTAAAATTATCCAGCTCTTCTTCGGTTGGCCTTAAAAACATATTGTATGCAAAAAGATTGTGTGCCGGCATTTCATTAATCACCCTGATCTTTAACCTGTATTTAGGTTCAGCACATGCGTAACAGTCTCTCACAAAAATTTCATTTTCTCCAAGGTGTATCAATAGCTTGTCATACATCCTGTCAAAATATTTTGCTTCAATAGGAATATTAAATTCGTTCCAGTCAACAGCATTTTCAGTTACTTCATCTTTTACAGTAAATTTATCTTTGGGGCATCTTCCGGTAAACTCGCCTGTTTTAATAATTAAGGCACCGGTATTATTTAAAACACCCTCTCCACGTTGTACAGCTTGTGCAGTAAGTTCTTCGGGGCTAAGTTGGTAATATACCCGTTTGGTACAATGTAAACCCAATTGCTCCAAAGCTTTTGCAGGAGCTTTGGGCATTGTCAATATGGACATAGCAAGCGTCTTTTAGTGAATGCTGCAAAGGTAGTGTTTGATTAATTTATACATTTATATAATACACTTCAATTACAGAATGAATTTGTTGATTTTACCCCAGATTATTGATAAATATTTTAAAAGAATACCTGATTTTTAAATGCCTTTTTATTAACTAATCATTCTGTTGAAATGTGTTTATTTTTTATCCTGGCGCTTTTGTATGCATAACGGTATTAAACTTTCATCAAAAAGTATATTTGTTTGCGTAACTTTTCTGCTTACATTTTCTACGGCAATGTATAGCTGTTGCAGATTTTTTCAAAAACTTATAAACCGTATATTGCATATCCATATTTATTTCAAAATTTCGTTCACCATTAATAAATATTTTAATGAAATACCTTCCTTTAAACTCAGAAATTTTTGTTCAAAACCGTAAAAGGTTTACAGACAGAATGGGCAAAAACGCTATTGCAATATTTAACAGCAATGATGAATTACCAGCTAATGGCGACCAATTGCATAAGTTTATACAAAATTCGGATTTATTCTGGCTCACAGGAATAGAGCAGGAAGAAAGTATGCTGGTATTATTTCCGGATAATGCTGAGGCTAAATACAGGGAAGTATTGGTGTTGGTAAGGCCTAATGAATTAAAAGAAAAATGGGATGGTCACCGGTTGCGTGTACCCGAAGCACAGGCCATTTCGGGCATACAAACAATTGTGTGGGTAGATTCTTTAGATGCAATGCTGCAGCCATGGATACATAATGCAGAAAATATTTATCTGAACAGCAATGAAAATGACCGTAAATCAAATGTAGTTGCAGTAAGGGATTACCGGTATGCAGAAATGATGAAGCAGCGTTATCCCCTGCACAATTATAAAAGAAGCGCTAAAATAATAAAAGATTTAAGGGCAGTAAAATCTGCATTGGAGGTAGAAGTTATACAAAAGGCCATTGATATTACTGATATTACTTTCAGGCAGTTGCTGCAGTTTATTAAGCCCGGTGTAATGGAGTATGAAATAGAAGCAGAAATTTACCATTCATTTTTATCTCAACGGGCATCCGGCCCTGCTTATGGATCTATCATCGCAAGCGGAGACAGGGCAAGAACTTTACACTATGTAGAAAACAACAGGGAGTGCAAAGAAGGGGAATTATTATTGATGGATTTTGGCGCAGAGTATGGAAATTATTGTGCAGACCTTACCCGAACTGTTCCTGTAAGTGGAAAGTTTGGCCGCAGGCAAAAAACGGTTTACAATGCCTGCCTGCACCTGCATCATTATGCTGCCAGTATTTTAAAGCCGGGTATCAGCATTGTGGATTACACTGAAAAAGTGGGAGATGAAGCAACCGTTGTTTTTCAAAAGATTGGCTTGTTAAGAAAATCCGATATTAAAAACGAAGATCCCGAAAACCGGGCTTACCGGAAATATTTATATCATGGCATTTCCCATCACCTTGGGATAGATGTGCATGATCTTGGTACCAGAACAGAACCTGTAAAAGCAGGGATGGTATTTACCATAGAACCCGGTATTTATATTGAAGAAGAAAAAATGGGGATACGTATTGAAAATAATTTCTGGATAACAAAAAACGGCAATAAAGATTTAATGAAAAATATACCAATAACAGTGGAAGAAATTGAGGCGTTGATGAAAAGGTAACTGATATTCATCTTTGAAATAAGATTGAGATTTGATAAAATAATTTCAATTATTTAAAAAACGCTTTAAAATAATATACACATCGGTTGTCGGCTGTCCGTCGTCGGTGGTCAAATTTACCATGAAACAAATTCCAAATATTTTTACCCTGCTCAATTTAGTTTTTGGTTGTCTTGCAATTATTGTAACACTTCAAAATGGTATTGTAATTCAGTATAGTGCCGATGGTGCACAATTAGTAGATATTCCGGAAAAAATCTGGATGGCATCTTTGTTTATAGGCATTGCAGCCGTGGTGGATTTTTTAGATGGCTTCGTAGCAAGATTATTTAATGCCACATCCGAAATGGGCAAGCAATTAGATTCCCTTGCAGATGTGGTAAGTTTTGGTGTTGCACCTTCTATGATTGTTTACCAGTTTTTAAGAATGAGTTTTGCAAAAGAAGAATCCGGGGTTGATGTTTCTGTCATTTGGTTGATGCCTGCATTATTTATAGCGGCTGCAGGTGCTTACAGGCTGGCTAGATTTAATTTAGATAACAGCCAGCAATATGGCTTTAAAGGTGTACCAATACCTGCTGTGGGATTACTCCTTGCATCTCTTCCAATGATATACTGGAATACAGAAAATGTTACCGTTATAAACCTGCTTTTGAATAAATGGGTGCTGTATGCACTCATCCTGGCAGTATGCTGGTTGATGGTGAGCAAGCTACCACTGATGGCACTGAAATTTAAAAATCTTTCCGTTAAAAATAATATTTCAAAAATAATTTTAATAGCCTTTTCCATTACAGCTATATTAATTTTTCATTGGCTGTCTGTTCCCATTATTTTTATAGCGTACATTATTTTATCTTTGATTTTTAAAAATAAAAATTAATGATATTTTCAGTAGAGGTAAAAGTAATGCCGTTACAAAATTTACTTGATCCGCAGGGCAAAGCAGTATTAGGCGGTTTACAAAATTTGCAGTTAAATGCGGTAAGCGATGTACGTATTGGCAAGCATATAGATTTAAAAATAGAAGCGGCTACCAAAGAAGAAGCCCTGCAGATTGCCACAGAAGCAGCTAAAAAATTATTGGCAAATCCTGTAATGGAGCATTATGAAGTGGTAGTAAATCCAAATCCCTAAAGAGTGCTTTTAGTCTAAAAATAATTCAGCTTCATAAAATATTTATAAGTTTGAGTGATAATCAATCCCGAAATTTGAATGCAGAAAATTCCTCTTTTAGAGCAGCAGGGGGAATTCTTTACATTGTGCCAACACCCATTGGTAATCTTGCCGATATTACTTTCAGAGCAATTGAAATTTTAAAAAGTGTAGATCTTATTCTTGCAGAAGATACCCGTACCTCATCCGTTTTATTAAACCATTACCTGGTACAAAAACCTATATCGCCTTATCATCAGCACAATGAGCATAAAATTGTGGCCCATCTTTCAGAGCAATTAGCCGCAGGCAAAACCATCGCATTGCTTACAGATGCAGGCACACCGGGCATAAGTGATCCGGCATTTTTGCTGGTAAGGGAATGTGTAAAAAATAATGTAGAAGTGCAATGTTTGCCCGGCGCCACTGCTTTTGTACCGGCATTGGTAAACAGCGGCCTGCCTATAAATAGTTTTTGTTTTGAAGGATTTTTACCTTTAAAAAAAGGCCGCCAAACTTTTTTAAAGAAAATGGCTGCAGAAGGCCGTACCATGGTTTTTTATGAAAGCCCCATGCGGTTGATAAAAACCCTGAAAGATTTTATTGAATATTTTGGGGCAGAAAGGCAATGCTGCGTAAGCCGGGAGCTAACCAAAAAATTTGAAGAAAATAAACGGGGAACTTTGCAGGAAGTACACGATTATTTTAATGAAAAAATAGTAAAGGGAGAAATTGTAATTGTTGTTGCAGGAAAATAATTAATAAAAAATAGCCATTTTATTAAGCTCCTTTCTTTTTAAATCCGGCACCAGGCATTCGTCCGCAGCATACCCCACCGGGATGAGCAAAAAAGGTTTTTCATTTTCGGGCCGGTTTAAAAGTTTGCATAAAAAGTTCATCGGGCTGGGCGTGTGTGTAAGTGCCACCAGGCCTGCGTTGTGGATGGCTGCCAGTAAAAAACCACATGCAATTCCCACACTTTCTGTTACATAATAATTTTGATGTTTGCGGCCATCTGGTTCTAATTCATAACTGCGTTTAAAAACAATAATTAAATACGGAGCAATTTCTAAAAAAGGCTTTTCCCAATCGGTGCCAATCGGTGCTAAATCTTTCAGCCATTCATCACTCATTCTTTCGTTGTAACTTTTCTGTTCTTCTGTTTCGGCCGCTTCCCTTATTTGCTTTTTTATAACAGCATCACTTACTACGCAAAATGTCCAGGGTTGTTTGTGTGCGCCGCTTGGCGCCGTAGAAGCAGTTAATAAAATGTTTTCAATAACAGCAACAGGAATTGGCTGATCAGAAAATTGCCGGCAGGTTCTCCTTTTATTCATCCAGTTTAAAAAATCACCAGAGCGTAAAATCATTTCTTTACCAGGGTAGGTTTCTTTGTTGTAATTAATAAAAGGATAACCATTTATCAGTTTTCTGTTTTCCATAAAACAATTTTGCCGAAATTTACCACTATTAAATAAACCACATGAAAAATAATTTTTTTTTTCTATTTACGATTTGCAGCTTATTATTATTTTCTGCATCTTTTGCACAACCCCAAACCCGCTGGCAGCAAAGGGTTAAATACTTCATGAACATTGATGTAAATGTTTCTGCAAACCGGTTTACGGGAACGCAGCGGTTGGAATACAGTAACAACTCTACCGATAAATTAGACCGGGTATTTTATCATTTATACTGGAATGCATTTCAACCCAACAGCAGTATGGATACCCGTAGCCGTGAGTTGGGGAAAACATTAATCAATGGCCGCCCCGATTGGGATAGCAGAGTGAAGGACAGGATATTAAATTTAAAGCCAGAGGAGATCGGCTATCAAAAAATTATTTCTTTAAAAATGGATGGCGTTTCACAGCCATTCAAATACCACGAAACTATTTTAGAAGTAAATCTTACCAAACCCATTTTACAAAAAACAAAAGTCGTTTTTGAAATGGAGTTTGAAGCGCAGGTGCCCCTGCAGGTGCGCCGCAGCGGCCGGGATAATCCACAAACGGGTGTACGCTACAGTATGAGTCAATGGTATCCTAAAATGTGCGAATACGATTATGAAGGCTGGCATCCTACGCCTTATGTAGCAAGAGAATTTTATGGGGTGTGGGGAGATTATGATGTAAATATCAGTATTGATAAAACATACAAACTGGCCGGTACAGGGGTATTGACTAATGCAAATGAAATCGGCTGGGGCTACGATAAACCAGGCACAGAACTTAAACCAACTGCTACCAGTAAACGTAATTGGCATTTTGCCGGAAACAACATACATGATTTTGTATGGGCTGCCGATCCGGAATATAAACACCTGGTAAGAAAAATGCCTGCCGGCGGCCCTGTGCTTAACGTTATTTACCATTACAAACCCAATGACGCAAAAAATGACAGTGCCTGGGAAAAAGTAGCTGATGCGGCGGTAACCGTTTTGCCTTTTATAGAAGCTCATTTTGGAAAATACCCTTATCCCCAGTACTCGTTCATTCATGGTGGCGATGGTGGTATGGAATACCCGATGGCAACACTCATAAGCGGCCCTTCTTTAGGAACCGTTTTTCATGAGTGGATGCATAGCTGGTACCAGATGATGCTGGGTACCAACGAAAGCATGTATCCCTGGATGGACGAGGGTTTTACCAGCTATGCAGAAGACCTGGTATCAAAATTTTACAATAAGCATTCTTCCATAGAAGCTTACCGGGAATCGTTAAAAACCCGGCCGGACAATAACGAATTAAAAGACTTAATTGCTGCATTGCCAGAAGATCATTCCGGTGCTTACGACAGTTATTTCCGTTTAGTAAAAAGCGGGTTGGAAGAACCCCTTACCACTCACAGCGATCATTACAATAGCAATTTTGCCTACAGCATTGCATCCTATTCTAAAGGAGAGGTTTTTATGGAACAGTTGGGCTACATTGTTGGCGCTGCTGCAAGAGATAAAATTTTACTGGAGTATTATAACCGCTGGAAATTTAAACATCCCAATGCCAGCGATTTTATTAAAGTGGCACAGGATGTAAGCGGTATTCAGTTAGATTGGTATAAAGAATATTGGGTAAACACTACCAAAACAATTAATTACAGCATAGATAGTTTGTGGGAAGAAAATGGCGTGTCTAAAATAAGGTTGAAAAGAACAGGGCAGATGCCGATGCCTGTAGATCTGCAGCTTACTTTTAAAGATGGCAGTACTCAAATGCATTATGTGCCACTGAATCTGATGTTTGGGGCAAAGCCAAATGAAAATATAGCTCAAAAATTTATACTGCATGAGGAGTGGAGATGGACACACCCAACGTATGTAGTGGAGGTGAAAGCTAAACTCAATGATTTAAGAAAAGTAGAAATAGACCCTTCAAAAAGAATGGCCGATACAGAGCGAAAGAATAACCTGTTAGAATTAAACTGGTAAAATAGAAAATAAAATCCCGGCCTTAAACCGGGATTTATTTATATAATTGTTTTAAGGGAGTAGAAATTTTTACCTGCCAAAAAATTTATTTATTGCTTCTACCCGGTTACTTACATGTAGTTTACCATAAACACTGTAAACATGCTTGCGCACAGTTTCTGAGCTAATAAATAATTTTTCTGATATTTCTTTATAAACCAAACCCGTGGAAAGCATTTCTAAAATTTCCAATTCTCTTTTTGATAAAAGGGCTAATGAATTGCCGGTAACTGTGGCCGGTTTATTTTGAAATACAGAAACTACTTTTCTTGCTATCTGGCTGCTCATGGGTGCGCCGCCCTGGTGTAACTCTTTTATGGCTTCCAGTAATTTTACAGGCGCCATTTTTTTTATGATATATCCACTGGCCCCGGCTTTTAATGCCTCAAATATTTTTTCATCTTCTTCATAAATGGTACACATCATAAAAAGCATTTCCGGGTGTGCAGGTTTTAATTCACGTACCACTTCAATGCCATTAATGCCGCCTAAGTGAATATCCATTAAAACAATCTCCGGTAAAAAAATCGGGAGTTTTATCAGGGCATCTTCCCCATTACAGCACGAACACACAAGCTCATATCCTTCGGCAATTTCTATGATATGCTCTAATGCCTGGCGGATATCATTATTATCTTCTACTATTGCAACCGATATATCCATTATTAATGCAAAAAAAGTTTAAAATAACTACCTGCACAATACGCTGTTGTGGTAATTGTTATAATTGATTATTTTACAGGCTGATACAAAATGTACTTCTCTTTAAAATATTCTTCCGAAAAAATTTTATTTATTTCCCAAACAAACGGTTTACAGCCACTTTCAAAAATTTCTTTTGCCAGATCGCCTCCCTTCAGGCAGATTAAGCCATTGGGATTATCTGTACCGGCGGCTGTTTTGTTTTTTTTAATAAGTGGTTTGCTCCATCGCCATAGGTCTTTAAGGGGCGCTACCGCACGGGATACTACCACATCAAACTGCCTGTTTTTTATATCTTCTGCCCGGCTGTGTTGGGTGGTAAGATTGCCAAGACCTATAGTTGCGGCTATTTCATTTACAACATTCAGTTTTTTATTAATACTATCTACCAGATGAAAATGAGTTTCCGGAAAAAAAATGGCTAATGGAAGGCCGGGGAATCCACCGCCGGCACCCAGGTCCATTACCTGCATATCTTTTTTAAATTCAAATTTTACAGCAACTGCCAGCGAATGCAGCACATGGTTTGTATAAAAATTATCTACATCTTTACGGCTTATCACATTTATTTTTTCATTCCATTCCCGGTAAAGTTCTTTTAATGCAGCAAATTGTTTTTCCTGAACAGGTGTAAAATCAGAAAAATATTTTTGTAAAATTTCCATTTTTATAAAATAATTAATTCCAGGTTTGTTTAGGTTTTTTTACCAATGCCGGTGCAAAGATGATGTAGTAAAAAAACATCCAGATATCAAAGAATATAAAGTAAGGAAATAAATCTTTTTCATCTAATTTTTTCATTGTTTTGGCATACACAACTGTTTGTACTAAAAGTTTTACTGCATAAATAATTAATGCATATTGCCAGCTATAAAAAATGCAGGCAGCAATTAATAAAGGATAAAATATAAATTGCGAAAGCGCATATAATGCCAATAAAAATTTATGCATTGGTTTGTAAAATTTTGATGTGGTATAATGCCTTTTTTTCTGTGTTACCCATTGCTGCCAGGTAGTTGCAGGCCTGCTAAAAGTAAAACTGTCTTTATCAATATTTATTTTAGTATTCTTTTTTGTAGCAGCATTATTTATAAATAAATCATCATCACCACCGGGTATATTGTTATGGGCAGAAAAACCTTTATTGCGAAAAAACACAGTTTTTTTATAAGAAAGGTTTCTGCCAACACCCATGTAAGTTTGCCCCGCTAATGAATAACTTAAATATTGCAATGCGGCGTGAAAGGTTTCCCATCTTATTAATTTATTAAGAAGCCCTTTCTTTTTATGATAAGCGCCATAGCCCAACACAATCTCTGTATTATCGTTATAGGTATTTTGCATACGCTCTATCCAGTTTTCGCTTGCGGGTACGCAATCCGCATCTGTCAGTAACACAATTTCATGTTTGGCAGATTTAATACCAATGCTTAGCGGAAATTTTTTACCCGGTATCATCTTGGCTTCCTGAGTAAGTTCTACTATCTGCAGTTGCTTAAATGATCTTTTAAATTCTTCCAGAATATATTTGCTTTCGTCGTAAGAATTATCATTTACTACAATTACTTCATGCGTGGTTTTATATTGCTGCACCAATGAGCCGGGCAAATTTTGTACAAGGTTTGCAGCTTCATCTCTTGCACATATAATAACGCTTACGGGGTGGGTTTGAGAAGAAGTTTTTGGTGTTGCTTTATAAAATGCCAGTCGGCAGAAAAAAAATAAATTATAAAAAACCTGTATAAAAGCCGAAAGGGAAAGTAAAATAAATAGCAGTAGCTGCCAGTGCAGTAGTAATAGTTTGGGTAAATACATGACTGCAAAAATATTGCTTTAATTATTTAGTTTGTTGCTTTAATTAATTGTTTTTTTGAGCAGCAATGTAAAGGCAAATAAAGAATTTGGCACAAGGTTGCTGGTTCATTTCTCAATATGCTGCACTTAGCAATTCCATCAACAATAAAATACGCTCACAATTCAACAGTACAACAATTCAACTATTTTTGCCGTTATGGCCGCATTACAATTTACTTTAGAAAATACTGACAGCAACACCAGTGCA
>JANLQE010000296.1:0-18291 GCA_031367625.1 Bacteroidota bacterium | reverse complement strand
TCCAAAGCCCTTGAAATTATTTTTGCCGGCAAATCTTCATTCATAGATAGTTTTTACATCAACAAAAAATTCAGTTGTACGCTTTGCGGCCTGGGCTTTGATGCACAGGTAGCTCATGAATTTGCACAGCAGCCAACCCGTGGCCTGGCCACTTATATTAAACAATCTGTTCAGCAGTTTTTTACTGCTACAGCATATCCTTTTATTATTTCTGCAAATAACACAACAATAAAAACAGAAGCTTTTTTTATAAGCATTGCCAACAGCAATCAATTTGGAAATAATGTAACCATTGCCCCCAAAGCCAGCATCTGCGATGGTTTGCTTGATATTGTAGTGGTAAATAAAATGAGTAAACTAAAACTGCTTTACAGCCTGCTGAAACAGGTAAGGCTTGGGCAGGTAAAGCCTGCTGCCGAAAAAAAATACCACAGCAACAGCATTCATTATTTTCAAACAAAAAAATTAACCATACAAAATCCCTCGGCTGCAGCTTTGCACATTGATGGCGATCCTGCGGATACATCAACGTTTTTTGAAATAGAAATTATTGAAAAAGCATTCCGGTTGTTACAGCCTTAATGGTTTATAAGGTTGGCAATTTGCTTAAGTGCCGCAGCATTGGTAAAATTATTAAATGACTGCTTTACATCTCTTTTTTCCCGGGCCGTTAAATGAAAATTCAGCGCTGCGGTTTTTTCTTCTTTTGCGGGTGTGTAAACGATACTTATTTTATAAATGGCAGAATCAGTATTTGTTTTGTAATAATTATACTGATCTGTCTGTGCATAATCCTGCAGCTTAAACCAATTGTGCTGCAGCATAGTGGCCGGTGTTACAATCATATCTGCAAGTGAATTGCTTTCAAAAGGCTGATCCCAGTTATCGGTTACCCTGTCTCTTAGCTGCAGAATAAGAACAGCACTTGTATTTTGCTGTATCCATTCTTTAAAATTATCCATAAACCGCAGGGTAGTTTCCTGGCCAAAATTATCCCGCAGGCCTGCATCCATTACATCAATTACAGGGTTGCTGGGCAGCCATACATTTGGCAGCACATACGGAAAAGTTGCATTCATCCGCAAAGCAGTAAGCACACGTAAATTCATTGGTTGCTGTTTGCTGAATAATGAAGCAAAGTCAATAGCATCGGGGCTTGCAGAGGTATCTGATTGCAGAGCCAGGGGCTTCATCATAAAGCTGATTGGCTGAGTGCTGATCATCATTTTTCTGCCATCACTTTTAATTACGGAGTTAAAAAAGATAAGCGGAATGTTTGCATTTGATTCATCCTTTACCAGGTCTTTTAACTGAATATTAAGTACTCCACCTGTATTATCGCCTAATTTTTTTTCAAAAGCATAGCCCCTGTCTTTTACATAATAATTATTGCCTACGGTAAATTTTTGAAAAGGTGCCAGCAGGTCTCTTGCCATCATAGAAGTAAATACAGGGTTCAGTAAATCGCCGGCAATGTTATCAGTGTATTTCGGGTCATGCAGGTTTACCGAGCTGTCTTTCAACTTATATCTGTATAGCTCACGGTAATATGTAGCCGCTAACATGCCGCCACTTGCACCGCTTATTAAAAAGGTATGCTGCATCAGTTTGCCTTTAGCAATACTGTCTAACTGCTGCAGGGTGTTCATTACAAATGCGGCACTGCGTAAGCCGCCGCCACTTACATTTATAAAAACCATCAGCGGCTTTTGATCCTTTTGTTTAGCTTTCCATTTGTTCAGCACGTTTATCATGCTGGCTTTATCGGCATCCAGTTTTTTGGCAGTGCATAACAGCTCTAAAGCATTTTTATTATAATTGGGGCGGGTGGATTTATCTATATAATCAAGGCCGTAAGCTTTATTGCGTGGGTCTATAATTTCTTTTTGATACAGAATATTAATAATGAACAGCAACACAATAGCAGCGGGCAGGCTCCAGCTTTCCAAAAAATAACTAAGCGCTCCAATAAAGGCAATCATCAATGCAAAAAAAATAAGGATACTTGCCGCTGCAGGCATTTCAAAAAACTTATTATCCAGCGAAAAACCAACCGTTACCAAAAAAATAAATGCCAGCAAAATACTGGTGATGGCTGCAAGATGATGCCGTTTAAAGACGGCTTCTATAAAGTCTTCCCGGTAATGATTTACATCTCTTACTTTTCTTATGCGGAAAAATGTATTGAGAAAATATTTTACTTTCAGTCCAAACTCGTTCTGTTTTATTTCCTGACCGGTAAATTTTTTCTTAAACAGTTCGGGGTTAGCAATAATGGGTGCCATGGTATAAGCAATGGTTTTTTCTGCACCAAAAAAATATCCAAACGAAAGAATAATTAAAATAATAAATCCTGAAAGAATACCGGCAATTTCAGTAATAATTTCCTTTATAGACATCAGCTCTTTATACTCATTAAACCGGTAAAGTTTTATAAAATAAAAACAAATTAACAATAAAGGCAACACGCTGTTATTAATACAGTATTTTAAAAAAGGATTAGCAGTAGTTGCCAAAAATTTAAACCGCTTACTATGCAGAATAAAGCTGGTAATATTCCAGCTCATTATAAAAATCCCTAATGCTATTCCGGTTATTACTGCACCTAAAATATTTACGGTGCCTAAATATTCGGGAGAAAAAAACAACGCATCTGCCCCAAAAGTTTTCAGGAACACACTGTCAATAGTACTGAATAATAAATACCAGAAGATGAGCAATACCTGATATTTTCTAAAATGAAGAATAAAAAGCTGTACAGGGAAAGAATAAAAAATATTATTCAATAGTTTTTTCATGCAGGTGGTATTTTTTAAATGTACAAAAAAACCACCACTCTACTAACTGCCGGCTGTTTTATTTTAGTGACGAAGTGGTTTTGGAAAGATTTTTAATCTGCCAAAATATAAACGTTGATAAGAATGAGGTAATGATGAAGTAATCAGTAGTTGTTTTATTTAAAAACCATTTTAAATTAATTGGCCCTTTTTTTCAGTACATACAACAAAGCCGTAACGCACATCAGCAGCAGCATAGCTACGCATTGATGCAATACACCAAATACAACCAACCGGTTTGTGTGAGCAGCATTTAACACAGTAAAAATACCTAAGATAACCTGTGCCATAACCAGTAATATTATGGATGAACGCAGGCGGCTGAATAACCTGTTTCCATTAATGGATTTTGCCCGGTACCACCAGAAACAAATCAATACAAAAAGTAAATACGCTAATCCCCGGTGAATAAAATGAACGGTGATATTATTATTCAACAGGTTTTTTGCCCATGGAGTAAGCTCATTCATAGCAGCGGGAATCATGCTGCCGTTAATGTCTGGCCAGGTGGGTGCAGACACAGCCGCTTTCAGGCCCGCCATAAATGCGCCGTAAAGCAATTGAAAAAATAATATCACTACAATTGCCAGCATCAGTTTTTGTAAACCGGCATTAATAACTTTTTGCTGAGGTTTTATTAAAAGGCTTAATGCAAACCATAAAGTATAACAAAGCAATCCCAATGCCGCCATAAAATGGGTAGCCAATTGCACATGGCCTACAAAATATTTTTGTGGCACCAAACCGCTTTTTACCATTATCCAGCCAATGGCACCCTGCATTGCCCCTAATAAAAATAAAATGATCATTGGTATAATCATTTGCTTATTAAACTTCTTTTTAAAAATGAAATAAACAAACCCAATTACAAAAACAACGGCCAGTAATCTTGCCCATAAACGGTGAAACCATTCCCAGAAAAAAATAAATTTGAAATCGTGTAAAGAAAAATTCTGATGCACATATTTAAACTGATCGGTTACTTTATACTTATCAAATTCTGCCTGCCACGCCATATCGTTCAATGGTGGCAATGTGCCGGTTATGGGTTTCCATTCTGTAATAGAAAGGCCGGATTCTGTGAGGCGGGTAATGCCACCCAATAAAACCTGAACAATGATCATCCCTACACCAATCAACAGCCAGATGGCTACCTGGCGGTTATTGCGATGTGTTATATTATCCATACTGGGCGCAAATTTAGTGAAGCAATTATTGTTACAACAGAATGAATGGATATTTAATAGTTTTTAGCAGATATTTGTTAAACATAAATGTTGCAGGCTTATTTATATAAAACAAAATCAGAAGCTGGCGTAGATGAAGCCGGACGTGGTTGCTATGCCGGGCCGGTGTTTGCAGCAGCCGTTATTTTACCAAAAGATTTTCATCACCCTTTATTAAATGACAGCAAACTGCTTACCGAAAAGGAAAGAGATTTATTGCGGCCAATAATTGAAAAAGAAAGTATAAGTTTTAAAGTAGCATCGGTATGCAATAATGAAATAGATACGATAAATATTTTGCAGGCTTCTTTTAAAGCAATGCATCTTGCCCTGGATAATTTAAATATAACCCCTCAATTAATTTTAGTAGATGGCAACCGCTTCAGGCCTTACCGGGAAATAAAATATAAATGCATTATAAAAGGTGATGGCATTTATGCGGCTATTGCTGCGGCCAGTGTACTGGCAAAAACTTACCGGGATGAATATATGCAGCAACTGCATAAAGAATTTGATTATTATGGCTGGCACAAAAACAAAGGCTATGGTACTGCATTACACCGCAAGGCTATTGAAGATAACGGCCTGTGTAAATATCACCGTAAAAGTTTTAATATACTTCCTTCTGCAATAAATTTATTTTAGGTAAAAATAAAACAGGTTAAACTTTTTAAACCCTTCCCCGTCTTATACCAGCAACAGGTACAAACCCTGAAACATAAAACTTTTAAATTAAAAATTATGAAAGCAACTAAAATCTTAGCCGCATTATCTATCATGATTGTAACGGCCAGTACTGTAAATGCGCAGACTACAAAAAATGAGCATCATCGCATCAGGCAAGGTGTACGCAGTGGCGAACTTACCCGCCACGAAACCAAAACGCTGGTAAAACAACAAAAAGATATTCATCAGGACAGAAAAGAAGCAAAAGCTGATGGCGTAATTACCGGCGTTGAAAGAAAAGAAATAAAGCAGGATAAGAGACAAGCCAGCCGCAGCATCTACCGTAAAAAACATAACAACAGGGATAGAAATTAGTTTTTCAGTATTGGTTAAAAAAAGCAATCAAATTAATTTTTGGTTGCTTTTATTTTAATGGTCATCAGTCAATAAGTCATTGGCTTATTGACCTATTGCCTATTGCCCTTTGCCTTTTGCCCATTGCCTATTCCCCATTCAATCTTCAAAAACTCCCAACCCTTTTCTTATAATGGTCCACTCATCTGTAGTACAATCTACAACTGTAGATGGCATCATACCACCAATGCCACCATCCACTACAAAATCTACCAGGTCGCCAAATTTTTCATACATCACTTCCGGGTCGGTATAATCTTCTACCATATCGCCGGGCAATGAAGCGCTCAACAAAGGGTGGCCGGTGGCTTGTAATATATTTCTGCAGATTTCATTATCGGGCACCCGAAGGCCTATAGTTGATTTTTTACTTTGTAAAATTTTTGGCACCTGTTTACTTGCAGGTAAAATAAAAGTATAGGGCCCCGGCAAATGATTTTTCAACATCCTGTACAATGGGGTATCAATACTTTTGGTGTAATCGCTCAGGTTGCTGAGGTTTTGGCAAATAAAAGACAGTTGTGCTTTTTGAGGATCTACATTTTTAATTTTGCAGATACGTTCTACCGACTTATGATGAAAAATATCGCAGCCTATTCCGTAAATAGTATCAGTAGGATAAATAATTACTCCGCCATCCAGCAGGCAATCTGCCAGTTGTTTTATAAGGCGTGGCTGTGGATTATCAGGATGAATTTGTAAAAGCATATCCTGTAAAATAACATAAAATGTGCCGTAGCAGTATAAAACAAAATTTATCCGCTACTTTTGCCAGGTTTTTTTATATTAATTTATCAACAAATAAATTTTCGTTATGCCGTTAATATCCGTTGGCACCATGGCTTTTGATACAATTGAAACGCCCTTTGGCAAAGTAGATAAAATCATCGGCGGCTCCGCCACTTATGTGGCTTATGCAGCCAGCAATTTTATAAAACCTATTCAACAGATTTCTATTGTAGGAAATGATTTTCCCCAGGAAGAAATGGATGCATTAACAGCCCGTGGTGTGCAACTGGAGGGTGTGGAAATTGTGCCAGACAAAAAATCTTTTTTCTGGAGCGGAAAATATCACATTGATATGAATACCCGTGATACGCTGATAACCGACCTGAATGTGCTGGAAGATTTTAACCCCGTTGTACCCGATAGTTACCAGGGCGCAGATTTTTTAATGCTGGGCAACCTGATGCCAAAACTTCAGTTGAGTGTTATCAATCAAATGAAAGTTCGTCCAAAACTGATTGTAATGGACACTATGAATTTTTGGATGGACATTGCCATGGGTGATTTAAAAGAGGTTTTAAAAAAAGTAGATGTTCTGCTGGTAAATGATGGCGAGGCCAGGCAACTGAGCGATGAGTTTTCTCTGGTAAAAGCCGCAAGAAAAATTCTGAGTATGGGGCCTAAATTTTTAATTATAAAGAAAGGGGAACATGGGGCATTACTGTTTCATAAAAATCATGTTTTTTTCGCTCCTGCCTTACCGTTAGAAGAAGTGTTTGACCCTACAGGCGCAGGCGATACTTTTGCCGGCGGCTTTATTGGCCACCTCGCCAAAACAAAAGATATCAGTTTTGATAACATGAAAACTGCCATTATTGTTGGCAGCGCCATGGCAAGTTTTTGTGTAGAAAAATTTGGCCCGGAAAGATTAAAAGAAATTACCAAAAAGGATATTGATGAGCGTATTCAGGAATTTGTGCAGTTGGTAAATTTTGATATTGATTTAGTTTAAAAAAAATTGGATGTTAGAAATTATTGCTCTTGTATTTCTTTCAAGGCAAATTGGTACACTTGCGTATCGCAAGGGCTTAAAGCCAGGGCGGTGGAAATTATATCTTGTACTGGCATGGTTTTTTACCGAAATTATTGGCTTCTTTACAGGTGTGGCTATGTTTGGTACACACAATCTTTTGGGCTTAATGCTGTTCAGTTTAATATGCGCTGTAGGTGGATATTTATTTATACGTGCCAGGTTATTAAAAATGCCAGACAGTATGGATGATGAAATTGAAAAAATAGGCAAGTAAAATAAATTATACCTGAGAGGATATCTAAAAAAATGCTGAAGATTTAATCTGTGAGTCTGCTGCAAAATAAATAATGAATACTAACTCTATAAAACAAAAAACCCGCTCATTTCTGAACGGGCATTTTTAAAGCGCTGTAGGGGAAGGGTTCGAACCTTCACGAGGCAGTTAGTCCCGATAGCTATCGGGATACAAAGTTCGGTGGTCGACCCCGGTCAAATTAATATGGCGTAAATCAATTTGGCTCTATGCTACGTTTATCCTGTTATCCTCATCCCCGAGACAAGGGGGTCGCTGCCAAAATATTCTTTCTATAAAACAAAAACCCGCTCATTTCTGAACGGGCATTTTTAAAGCGCTGTAGGGGAAGGGTTCGAACCTTCACGAGGCAGTTAGCTATAGTACAAAGTTCGGTGGTCGACCCCGGTCAAATTAATATTGCTATCAATTTGGCTCTATGCTACGTTTATCCTGTTACCCTCACCCCCGAGACAAGGGGGCATGTCTGCCAAAAATTTCATCACCCCACAGTATATCCGATCTATATCGGTTTGGTTTGATAACACAAAAATAAAGTAATTTGCTTTATAATTAAAAATAATTCAATAAATATTTTGAAATAATAGAAATTATTCAAATATTTGCATAATATATTAAATAATTACAAAAAACGATTGTAAATATGGGAGCAAAATTAAATCTTGACAAACTAGACCTGCAGATCATTAATGCCATGATGGAAAATGCAGAAATCTCTTACGCCGAACTGGGCAAAAAATTATTTGTAAGTGGCGGTACTATTCATGTGCGTATAAAAAAACTACAGGAGTTTAATATTGTCAAAGGTACAAGATTGAGTGTTGATTTAAAATTACTTGGTTATGATATTACTGCTTTCGTAGGGATTTATTTAGAGAAGAGTTCTTTATATGATGCAGTTGCAAAAGACTTAATGATGATACCCGAGATTATCAGGTTAAATTATATTACCGGCAATTACAGCATGTTTATAGAAATTGTTTGTAAAGACATCACACAACTGCGTAATGTATTACATGATGAATTGCAAAAAATAAAAGGCATAGAGCGTACCGAAACTTTTATTTCTCTGGAAGAAGGATTTAGCAGGAATGTACCGGTGGCGCCGGTAGAATAAAAGCCGCATCCTCTCCTTCCCCAAAGAGGAAGAGAAAAGTTTAAGGTAATTTTGAGAAGTATATTAAAAGAAGCTAAATAAGAAACCAATTCCAGTTCTCCCGATTCATCGGGAGGTTGGGGTGAGGCCATTAGCTCTTCACATCTACTGCATCCCGTAACCCATTGCCCAATAAATTAAATGCTAACACCAGCAGCATGATAGCTATGCCGGGAATAAGTGCCAGCATTGGATTGTGCGTAATTACAAAATTATAATTTTCTTTAATCATTAACCCCCAACTGGGTTGCGGTGGCTGTACACCAATACCCAAAAAACTTAATCCTGCTTCTACAATTATGGCAGTAGCAAAATTGCCTGAGGCAATTACCAGCAGCGGACCCAATATATTTGGCAAAATATGGCGCAGAATAATCCGGCTGTTTTTAAATCCCAATGCTTTGGCAGCCTGCACATATTCCATTTCTTTTAAAGCCATTACCTGCCCACGCACAAGCCTTGCTACGCTTACCCAAAGGGTAAGGCCTATTGCTATAAAAATTTGCCAGAAACCTTTACCCAAAGCAAGTGTTATAGCAAAGACCAGCAATAATGTGGGGATGCTCCAGGTAACATTTACCAGCCACATAATTACTTCGTCTATCCAACCACGGTAGTAACCTGCCAGTGCCCCTAATAAAATACCCAGCGTAAGAGAAATGATTACTGCAATTAAACCAACGGCAAGGCTAACCCTGGTGCCTATAATTAAACGGCTCATGATATCTCTACCAAAGGCATCGGTGCCAAGCCAGTATTTTTTTTTAATTATATTTTGTTTAAGTTCTTGCGGTTTATTGGCGGTAAGCTCATTAATGTTGTAGCGTTGCAGTATGGTCGTATCTTCATCAACGTATTTATTAATTAAGAGGGTGTTGTTTTCAATTTTGTAACTGCTGATGGGTAAATATTTAAATTGGGCAGGCTCGCCAAACAATAACCTGTTAAACCAATTGCCGGATGAAATTTTCCTATCAGGGGTTTTTAAGAAGAGCTGTGTGTAGCCGGGTTTCTTAGCCTGTATTTCTACGGTTTGTAAATCTGCATTAGGCGTATCATCCGGGGAAATAAGGTAACCAAATATTGCAACAATGAATGAAATAGAAATAATGATCAATCCGGCAAATGCCAGTTTATTTTTTTTAAGGCGTTGCCATATTTGTGTTGAAAAGGAAAATGATTGATCCGGCATAATGTAAAATACAACTTCCTGTTCAACATCATTCACAGCTTAGGTTTTTTGCATGCAATATATTCAGGAAATTTTGTTGAGAAATTAAAGTAGCACCCAAGCTTAACAAGTGTTCATTCGGAACCTGGCAATCTAATAATTTATATTGGTTGCTTTTACAAAGCCATATTACCGCCGCTTTGGAGGCATTGCTTACTTTGCTAAACATACTTTCTCCACAAAACACTTCATTTATTTCCACGCCATACATACCGCCAACCAAATTGTTTGATTGCCACACTTCTATACTTTTTGCAACACCATGCTTATTAAGTTTTAAATAAGCCTCTTTCATTTCGTGGGTTATCCAGGTGCCATCCTGGCCTTTCCTGCTAATGGTTTTGCAATTTTCAATCACTTCCTCAAAAGCAGTATTTATCCTTATTTCAAAAATATTTTTCTTAAACAGTTTACTCATGCTTTTACTTATGATTACTTCTTGTGAAAAGATTACGCAACGTTCATGCGGCGAATACCAGCAAATAGGGTCACCTTCAGAAAACCAGGGGAAAATGCCGTTGTTATATGCAAGCAATAATCTTTCTGTACTAAGGTTTCCGCCAATAGCCAGCAGGCCATCTTCCTCTGCCAGTGAAGGGTTTGGAAAGCTGATTATATTTTTATCCAATTCAAAAATCATATTTTATTTTACACTTCTTCCTTTCCATTTATAGCTGCCAAACTTCCCCAGCCAGCCAGCAACAATGGTGTAAATTATATGAAAGGGCTGCATAAAAGGGAATAAAAATAAAAGCGGTATTTTTTTAAAAAATTTGGCCACCGGAAACAGAAAAATTAATTCTGCAATTATTTTAAAAACAAGCAACCATAACCAGCAAATAAAAACTGATAAGTGGTAATTAAAAATGGCTAATGCCGGATTGTAAAAAATAGTTGCCAATGGAGTGAGGAACATCATTACATTAAAAAAATAAACTACTGCCAATACCGGCAGCAATCTTTTATCATCATATTTATCAGCCTTGCTGGCCCAACGTATGCGCTGGCTAAAAAACTCCCCGATGGTTTTTACCGGTTGGGTTTCTGCTGTAGCAACTGCAGATTTTAAAAACATTACTTTCTCAGGATAACGCTTAAATATTTTATGCATTAACAGCATATCATCACCGCTGGCAATTGTATCTATACCGGTAAAACCGCCCACTTCATAAAATATTTTTTTTTCATAAGCCATATTGGCGCCATTACACATGCTGTGAAATTTTTTATAAACAGAAGCGCCTGTAATTCCCTGCAGCGTCATAAAATCTAATGCCTGAAAAATTTCAATAAAGGAAATGCTGTTATTGATTGATACCGGTGCGGCAATAAATACAGGATGATGCGTTTCGTAAAAAGCAACAATAGTTGTCAGCCAATGTTGTGGCAGATAACAATCTGCATCGGTTGTAACTATTAAGGTGCCTTTACTTTGCCGGATGCCGGTCTCAATTGCCTTTTTCTTATAAGCATTCAGCGATGAGCCGGCAGCATATTGTTTTAACGAAAGCAGTTTAATATTTGTATTTGAGTAAGCTGAAACAATTTCAGCAGTACGGTCGGTAGAGAAATCGTCTATTACAATTACTTCAAACAAATGTGCAGAATAGCTTTGTGCTAAAAGAGATTGCAATAACACAGGCAGGTTTAATGCTTCATTTCGTGCAGGAACGATAACGCTAACAGATGTGGACAGGGAATCTATATTCGGTTGCTGTTTAAATTCAGGAATACTATTCCACCCGATGAAATAATAAATAAGCAGAAAGGCGTAAAGGATAAACAGGACAAAGGCAATAAGAAGAAGTGCGGTCATAATGCTGCATGATTGTTTGCCGTACAAGTGAGATACTTCGCTATCGCTCAGCACAGGCTTTACGATGATCCCGATAGCTATCGGGATGAAAAACAAATGCCGGTAACACAAAAATAATTTTTTGAAATTTAAACTGAATGATTATCTTTATATAGTTGTTTAAACAACTATATGCCAGACAACCAATTTAAAAAAAGCGAATTATACAGTTTCATTACCGGCAAAGCCAGTACTGCCATTGCAAGGCGGCTGCAGAAAAATTTTAAGCAGGCTGGGGTTGAAATCACCATTGAACAATGGAGTGTACTGTATCATTTATGGAAAGAAAATGGAATGAGCCAGCAGCAATTGTGCGATGCTACATTCAGGGATAAGCCAAGTATTACAAGGCTGGTAGATAACCTTGAAAAATTGAAGCTTGTGAAAAGAGTAGCCTGCAAAGATGACCGTAGAAAAAATTTAATTTACCTGACACCGGAAGCACAACAGTTGCAGGATCAATCTATGGAACTTGCCAATCAAACTTTAAATGAATCATTAGAAGGGGTTACCAACGGACAGATAGAAATTGCAAAAGAAGTATTGAATAAAGTGTATGAGAATTTGAGTTAAGAGATATGGGTTACGGGTTACGGGTTGCGGGTTGCAAATTGTTTTAGAAGAAAAAGGGTAGCTTTTTTTGAATGATTTTATCATAATAAAAACATTAATAAACCCGTAACGCTAAACCGCTAACCATTAAAATTAAAAATATCAAAAATGAATACAACAACATCAACACAAAACCTTTTAAAAGGCGGCGAATGGCTGATTAAAGAAAGCAATGCTTTTGAAACTTATACGCCGGAAGATTTTAATGAAGAGCAACTGATGGTAAAAGAAATGTGCCTGCAGTTTTTAAATACAGAAGTGTTGCCCGCTATAGAGCGTATTGATAAAATGGAGCCAGGCCTTATGCCGGGCTTAATGGAAAAAGCTGGTGAACAGGGTTTGCTGGGCGCATCCATACCTGAGGACCTGGGCGGATTGGGAAAAGATTTTATTACTTCCACTTTGGTAAATGAAGGCCTTGGCGGTGGTTTTTCCTTTAGTGTAGCCGTGGCTGCACACACCGGTATTGGCACGTTACCCATTTTATATTTTGGCACAGAAAAACAAAAGAAAAAATATATTCCAAAACTGGCAAGCGGCCAATGGAAAGGAGCTTACGGACTAACGGAACCCAATAGCGGCAGCGATGCACTGGGCGCAAAAAGTACTGCAACACTTTCTGCCGACGGAAAAAATTATATATTAAACGGGCAAAAATGCTGGATAACCAATGGCGGTTTTGCAAATGTTTACACTGTGTTTGCCAAAATTGACGGCGATAAATTTTCTGCGTTTATACTTGAACGTGGGTTTGAAGGCTTTACACAGGGGCCCGAAGAACATAAGATGGGGATCAAAGGTTCTTCTACCGTGCAACTATATTTTCAGGATTGTAAAGTGCCGGTAGAAAATTTACTGGGCGAAGTGGGTAAGGGCCATATTATCGCATTTAATATTCTGAATATCGGCCGTCTTAAATTGTGCGCTGCTGCATTGGGTGGTGCTAAAATGGCTTTGAGTACTACCATAGAATATGCAAAAACAAGGGAGCAGTTTAAAACAGCCATTGCAAATTTTGGAGCCATAAAACATAAACTGGCAGAGATGGCCATAAGGATCTGGGTAGGCGAAAGTGCTTTGTACCGTACGGCTAAATGGATTGATGATAAGGAATCAGCATTGCAGGCCGCTGGTAAACCTTTTAACGAAGCCCTGCTTGGTGCAGCAGAAGAATATGCAATAGAGTGTGCTATTTTAAAAGTGGATGGCAGTGAGGTGCTGGACCTTATTGTAGATGAAGGCGTGCAAATACACGGTGGCAACGGCTATAGCGATGAGTATATGATAAGCCGGGCATACAGGGATAGCCGCATCAACCGTATTTACGAAGGCACCAACGAAATCAACCGGTTGCTTACGGTAGATATGATGTTGAAGAGAGCAATGAAAGGCAAGCTTGATCTGATGGGCTCTGCAATGAAAGTTTCGAAAGAGTTGATGAGTATTCCTGATTTTGGCAGCGAAGAAGATGGCGCTTTTGCTGCAGAGCTGAAAACAATTGTGAATTTGAAAAAAGCCATTTTAATGACGGCAGGTGCGGCCGTACAAAAGCTGATGATGAGCCTTAGTAACGAGCAGGAAATATTGATGAACATTGCTGATATGGCCATACAGGTTTTTCATGCAGAGAGTGCTTTATTAAGAGTAATTAAAATGACCGATAAGCAAGGCGCTATAGCCGTAACCATACAAACAGATATGATGCATTGTTATCTTAATGATGCCGTGGATAATGTAAACAAAGCAGGCAAGGAAGCCATTAATGCTTTTGCCGAAGGCGATGAGCAACGCATGATGCTGCTGGGCCTCAAACGCTTTACTAAAGCAGCGCCTTTTAACAGTAAAGAAGCAAGAAGAAGAATTGCTGATAAATTAATTTTGGAAAATAAATATTATCTGTAATTTTTTATTATACCCCATTTAAGCCGCAGCCATAAAACTGCGGCTTTTTTAGTCAAGGTATTTTGAAGCCTGTTTCTTATTTTAAAACTACATGCCTGCAATAGAAAAATAGTGTTATAAATTGTAAATAGAATTTTGTATTTTGATATAACTTAAAATTCTTTTTATGAAAAAACATACTATTTCCCGAATTGCTATATGGCTTTTAGCCATTGTGATGATCGTCTTTGGCATCCGGCATTTTACACACCCGGAAAACATGTTGATTTATGTACCACAATACATTCCAGGAGGAATTATATGGGTGTATTTTGTGGGTGCAGCTTTTGTTCTTGCCGGGCTGGCATTTATCTTCAACCGTTTTGTAGCACTCGCTGGTTACCTGTTAGCGGCGTTACTTTTTATTTTTGTATTTACCATTCACCTGCCTAATTACAGATTTTCCGGAGATAAAGAAATGAGCCAACTGGCGTTTGTAAATTTATTAAAAGACCTGGCATTGGGAGCTTTTGCTTTGCACATCGCCGCAAACGCTAAGCACCAGAGGTTTAATGAAGAGTAAATTTTTTGCCTTAGTAGTAAAATAAATACAACCTTATATTTGGGATTCAATTAAATCCCAGAGGTTGCCGTATAAATCTTTAAAAACGGCTACGGTGCCCCATTTTTCTTTTACCGGAGTTCTTATAAATTCAATCCCTTTTTGCTGCATGGCATTATAATCTCTCCAAAAATCATCTGTGTACAAAAATAAAAAAACACGCCCGCCAGTTTGATTGCCCACCCTGCTTTGCTGTTCTGCACCATCGGCTTTTGCCAGTAATAATTTACATCCTCCGCTGCCTGGCGGCGAAATGATGACCCATCTTTTTGTTTCGTTTAAAATGGTATCTTCTACCAAAATAAAATTTAATTTTTTGGTATAAAATTCAATAGCCTCATCATAATCTTTTACTACCAGCGCTATCTGCGCAAGATATTGTTTCATTATTACAGCAAAATAAAGTATAAATAAAAATGCCACAAATGCACGAATGTGTTCTAAAAATCAGTGAACATCCGTGCATTAGTGGCAAAAAATATTCTTTTAATTATTCAACATCAGCGGCATTACCAGCATCAGCAGTTCTTCATTTTCTTCCTGCTCTGTTGGTTTTATAATGCCTGCTTTGGTGGGTGTACTTAACTCCATGTTTATTTCATCTGTATCTGCACCATTCAGCATTTCAATTAAAAATTTTGCATTGAAAGCAATTTGCAGGTCTTCCCCATCGTACTGGCAGGCCATGCGCTCATTGCCTTCAAAACTAAAATCTACATCCTGAGAAGCAAGTTGCAGTTCGGCGCCGCTGATGGTTAAAGCAACCTGGTTGGTACTTTTATTACTGAAAACACTTACCCGGCGCAAAGCATTTTGAAAATCGCCGCGGTTTACGGTCATTTTGTAAGGATTATCAACAGGAATTACTACTTTATAATCCGGGAAACGGGCATCAATTAAACGGCACACTAATTCTGTACCCCCGTGCTTTACAAAAAGATGATTGCTGTTATAAGAAAGGTTCAGTTCATCTCCGTTATCAGGCAAAGCAGTTTTTAAAAGATTCAAAGGTTTTTTTGGTACAATGAAAGAATCTTTTTGAGGGCAGCTAACATCTGTACGGGTAAATTTTACCAGCCTGTGTGCATCTGTTGCTACAAAGCTGATCCCTTTTGTATCCAGCTCAAAAAATACGCCCGTCATTGCAGGCCGCAAATCATCACTGCTTACAGCAAAAATTGTTTTATTAATGGCAGTAACCAATGCCGATGATACCATGGTAAAGCTATTGGCTTCGTCGGCAGCAGGTTCTTTCGGAAAATTATCCGGGTTTTCGCCCATTACTTTGTACTTGCCGTTATCACTCGTAATTTCTACCGAAAAGTTTTTATCTATATTAAAAGTAAGCGGCTGCTCGGCAATATTCTTTAAAGAATCTAATAAAATTTTAGCCGGTATGCATACTTTGCCACTGTCTTTTGCCTCAATATCCAAATGCACTTTCATCACCGTTTCCAAATCAGTGGCCACCACGGTAAGTTTATTTTTTTCTATTTCAAATAAAAAATCTTCCAGAATGGGCAAAACAGTATTGGTATTTATTACCCCGCTAATTTGTTGCAGTTGTTTCAGCAAAGCTGAAGAAGAAACGATAAACTTCATATTGATTGTTTAATTAGCATCAAAGATAAAATATAGATGTTATCAACCCAAGATATATATTTTATAGGTATCAATTTAAAAAAGCCCATCTTATGGCTGTAAGCAAAGTAAATAAACCTGCCCATTCTTTATTTTTGCAATATGCATCAGTTAAATATCGGCATAGAAAAAGCGCTGCAAAAAATTAAACATTACTGCGCCTACCAGGAAAGAAACCACCGGGAAACAAAAGAAAAGTTATACAGCTTTGGCTTATATAAAAATGAAGTAGAGCAGCTTTTGAGCCAGTTAGTTGAGGAAAACTATTTAAATGAAGAACGCTTTGCTATTGCTTTTGCCGGAGGCAGATTTAGAATAAAACAGTGGGGAAGAGTAAAAATAAAATATGAACTGAAACAAAAAAATGTGAGTGAATATTGTATTAAAATTGCTTTAAAGGCTATTGAAGAAAAAGATTATCAAAAAAATTTGCATCAACTGGCAGAAGCAAAACTGAAATTATTAAAAAGTGAAAAAAACAGTTTTATAAAAAAACATAAGCTGCAGCAATACCTTTTGCAGAAAGGATTTGAACCTTCTTTAATATCTTCAATTGTAAACAGTATTTAATATTTTTGTAATACTAAATTTTCCTGGTGAGCAATAAACAGCATATTTTAATTGTAGATGATGATGCCGGTACGGTAGATATCATTTCCATTATTTTACAAAATGCCGGATACGAAATTTCAACAGATAATAACGGTAATTTACATTTTTTGCAAACCGGTCTTCATCCCGATTTAATATTGCTGGATAATACACTGGGCCAAAAAAAAGGGGCTGACTTATGCCTTGAATTAAAAGCCAATGAACAAACAAAAGATATCCCCGTAATTATGGTATCTGCCGCAGATGATTTAAAAGGGTTAGCCACCCACGCCTGTGCAGATAATTTTTTGCCAAAACCCTTCAGCATACAGGATCTGCTGGCCATTGTAAAGAAGACTTTGCGGCCAAAACCTGTTTGCTGAAAATTTTAATAATTGCTCCATTCACAAAAATTAAACAGCGGTATCTTTGCAGCATGGCAGAAGATTTAAAAATAACAAAAGGCACAAAACAGCAACAGTACGAAACATTATTACCACAAATAAAAGCATTGCTGCATGGCGAGCCGGATTTGATAGCCAACCTCGCCAATACCGCCGCCGCATTAAAAGAACAGTTTGACTGGTTTTGGGTTGGGTTTTACCTGGTTAAAAAAGGTGAGTTGGTGTTGGGCCCATTTCAGGGGCCGGTGGCATGTACAAGAATAAAAAAAGGAAGAGGCGTATGCGGAACCAGTTGGGCAAATGCCGAAACATTGATTGTTGCAGACGTAGAAAAATTCCCCGGCCATATTGCCTGCAGCAGTTTATCAAGATCAGAAATTGTGATTCCTCTTTTTAAAAATAATAAAGTGATCGGCGTATTTGATGCGGATAGTGAAGCACTGAATCATTTTGATGAAACGGATAAGAAATTTTTAGAAGAAATTGTTTCCTGGATAAATAGTCAATGAGGCAATGGTCAATAGGTCAGTGATCAATAAGTCATTGAGTCAATCCTTAAAACATAATGACTAATTGACCAAATGACAACTGACTTATAAAAGATGTTCCAATATTTACTGACCTATTTTCCGTCCTTCCAGTTCCACAAATACCTGCAGGCGTAAGTGCGGTAGGGGCGCCATTTTTCAGAGATGCTGATCATCTTTTGCTTCATTAATTTTTTGTCGGCGGCATCTAATTTATATAGTTTGGTCATGGCTTGCTGAATGCCCAGGTCGTCTAAAGCAAATACATCTTCCCGGCCCAGGGTAAACATTAAGATCATTTCCGTCGTCCACCTGCCGATGCCTTTTATCTGCGTAAGAAATTCAATCAGTTCTTCGTCTTCCATTTTATGTAGCCCGGCATCGGTGAGTTTATTTTCGATAAAAAAATTACAGGCATTTATTACATAGTTTGTTTTTGCGTTAGATAAACCTACACTTCTCAGGATATCAAAATCCAGCGCTAAAATATCTTTTGGAGAGGGCGTTTTCTTTTTAAATAATTTAAGGAACCTGCCATAAATAACATCTGCCACTT
>JANLQE010000256.1:0-1505 GCA_031367625.1 Bacteroidota bacterium | reverse complement strand
GTTGGCCAGCACTGGCATTGCTGGCCTGCATTTGCTGCTCCAGCTTTTCTATCAGGCTGGTTTTCTCTATGATGTTTTGCGTAAATAGTTCCATCTGCTGCCGGGCTGCGGCCAGTTCTGTTTCTCTCAATTGTTTTTCTTTTTCCAGGCTTTCCTGCTGGTACTTTAATTTTATGCGCTGCTTGTTTACCACCAGCACACTGATAACAGCAAGCAGTATTATACCCAGTATAATAAAATTACGCTGCTGTGTCTGAGATTCTTTCTCTTGCTGCATACGTCGGATATTATACCGGTTTTTTTCTTCATTCAGCCGCATATTAGAAATAGCCAAACTGCTGGTGGCTATTTTTCTTTCCAGGCTGTCGTGCAATTTTTGATACAGGCCTGAGTAATAAACAGCACTATCATCCAACCCGTTTAGTTTAAATACCTCCACCGCAGCATAATAAATATTTTGCCGGTAACCATCATCCGGCATTTGATTAATCAGCACCATTGCTTCCCTAACCTGTTGCAGCGCCTTTGCCCTGTTACCTACGGCGGCATTAGCCCGTGCTGCCCATTGCAGGGAATTGGCTGCATTGTCAAAATATTTATACTCCATGCTGATGTGATAATCTTTTTTCAAGAGGGCTATGGCCGTATCGTACTGCTTTTGCAGGTAATACACCTGGCCCATATTTCCGCTGATGATACCTTTCCAGTCTGTACGGTTATTGTTGTTTGTTTCAGCCATCGCCTTATTGTAATAATGCATGGCAGAATCATATTTACCGGTACGGTGGTAGGCAAGTGCAAGCGTATTATAAACAGACATCCGGTAATCTTTAGTTGACATGGCTGGATTATTCGCTGTCATATTCAGCCATTTTAAACAATAGTCTTTGCATTTTTCATATTCCCTTACCTTATACATCATTTCGCCTACAAACTCGTAAGCCGGGTATTCAGTGCTGCCCCAAAGCTTTTCATACAATTCGATACTATATAAAGCATGCATTACAGCCAGTTCTGTTTCATTGTAAAAAAAAGCCACGGAAAAATAAATCTTGCTTACAAAAGCTACCAAATATTCATCATTGCTTTCGTTGGCTTGCTGCATTACCTGCTTCATCAATTGAAGGGCAGCTATTTTTGAAGCCTTATTGGAGCGTAAGTAATCTTTATATCTTAATGAACCTATCCTGCAGATATTTAGCCTTGTGATAAAGTAAATGTTATTGCTGTTGCCGTTTGCTTGCAACTGCCAGCAGGAATTTCATCAAAGTTTAGTTAAGGTAAGTGTCAGGTTTTAATATGGGCAATATACAAACGAATGGAGACTAAAAATATTCTTTTATAAATATTCACTCAAATAATTATCATTCCACGGCTGCGATGCCTGTAGGCATAATTTCTTCATAATCAATGTAATTTCTCTTTTGTCCGTTTTTTGTCCGGTGGCTGTCAGGCTTTTGTCCTCTCTTTTATTTGCTGTATCCTGTGTTGCAGCACTACTTTTA
>JANLQE010000231.1:0-12247 GCA_031367625.1 Bacteroidota bacterium | reverse complement strand
CATTATTTTTACAAGCGCTTTATTTGAAGGGGAACTGGTAAAACAACCAGGCATTTACTTAGTGGTTATTTTGCCTTTTATCATCATGGTATCTGCCGTTTTTCCAAATATTGATAAGAGTTGATTATTTTAAAATATAAGCGTAAAAAAGTTGATCTTATTTTCCTGTTATCCATTTTTTTGTTCTTTTAAAAATGTCTATTTTTCTTGGCTTTGGATTACCATCATGGGTTAACTTATGCTTATAATTATATTGAAGTTGTGCTGCATAGTCCGAAAGCTTTTTATCAAGCATCATTTTTCTGATGAAAGGCTGAACGTTATCACTCAAAATTCCATTTATAGAAATAGTATGGTATTCGCTTCTTAAAACAGGATTGTAATTTTTATTAATTTCCCTGTTCCCGTTTTCGGCGAAATAATCAATTTGATAAATTTCTGGATTTATTTTTTTCAGGCGTGTTGTTCCTTTTCTTTCATTTCTCCAGGGATGCTCCCTTTTATGCAGTTGTGCCAGAAGAAATTCTTTTTTCCACAACGTAACCTGGTGAGACATTAAAAAGTCAGAATTTTTATTGTCTATTTTAGAAACATTAAATCCATGAATATATAAATCAGTTGGGTGAGTTTTATATACAGTTGAGCTATGCAATTTTATCTGATCCCAATTATTTTCTTTTGCAAGTGTAAATAATTCATTAAAAAACCCCCCATTTATTTTTTTATTCAGCCACATATCTTCCTGCAGGTATATCACATATTCTTCGTTCACTTTTTCTTTTAATAAAAATGATAATCTATCAGCCCATTCTCCCTTTCCGGAACGTATATTTTTAAATCCCCTGATGGTAACTTTTTTTTCTTCTGTGGCAAAATAACAGGTGCAGTCAATGTTAAAATTCCAGTACTTTAAAAAAAAATATTCAAAGCCTTTGTATAATAATTCATACCTGTCGCAACTGTGAATCAATAAAGCAACATTATTATTTTGTGGTATCATTTACTAAATTAATTTATTAGTATTTATCCAGCCGCTTTTGCTCATCTCAAATTTTATTTCTCCTTTATTTACAATGCCTGCAGCTACCCAGCCTGCTTTTGCATAAAACTGTGCCGCCCTGGTATTGGGTGCAGTGCCTAACCAAACACTTTCTTTTTCTTGGGCAAAGTACCAGTTCAGCATCATATCATGCAAAGTTTTTCCTATTCCTTTTTGTTCATGATAAGGATGTACAAACAGCGCCCATATATTATCATCCTGCAAATCTGCAATGGCAAAACCAACGATTGTGCTTTTGTTTTCGCACACCCATCCTTTACCCCGAACGGTTAAATATTCTTCACAATCTTTATCGGTTACCAATGCAGGATTACCAAGCATATTTTCTTTTACGGCATTTCTTACAAGCTGTATTTGTGGTATATCATTTATTTGCGCTTCTCTGAAAATCATCGTTATTTTTTTGCGTGGCTGGCCCAGGCATCTTTTAAAGTAACCGTACGGTTAAATATTAATTTTTCCGGGGTAGATTCTTTATCTAAGCAAAAATATCCTTTTCTTAAAAACTGGTAACGGTTATCAATAGCCGCTGTTTTTAAAAATGGCTCTATCAACGCATTTATTACGAGCAAAGAATCAGGATTGATATAGTCTTTAAAATCGCCTTCTTCATTAGATGGATTTTCTACTTTAAACAAACGGTCGTACAAACGCACTTCTGCGGTGGCCGCATGGGCTGCTGAAACCCAGTGTATAGTGCCTTTTACATGAAGCCCGCTTTTATCTTCGCCGCTTTTGCTGTCTTTATTATAAGTGCAGTAAATTACGGTAATTTTTCCTTCAGCATCTTTATCAAACCCTGTGCAGGTGATAATGTAAGCACTTTTTAAACGGACACTTGCGCCGGGTGCCAGGCGAAACCATTTCTTAACGGGCTGTTCCATAAAATCTTCCCGTTCTATCCAAAGTTCTTTGCTAAAGGGAAGCTTTCTTGTGCCCAAAGTTTCATCAGGCCCATTCTCACCGGTAAGTTCTTCTGTTAATCCATCCTCAAAATTGGTAATCACTAATTTCAGCGGATCAAGCACTGCCATTACTCTTAAAGCAGTATTGTTAAGATCTTCTCTTACACAAAATTCAAGCAAACTAAAATCTGTTATATTATCTCTTTTGGCAATGCCGATAGTATCACAAAATTTACGGATGCTTTGTGCCGTAAAACCGCGGCGGCGCATACCGCTGATGGTAGGCATGCGGGGATCGTCCCAGCCGTTTACATGGCCCTCATTTACCAGTTGCAGTAATTTGCGTTTACTCATTACCGTATAGGAAAGATTGCGGCGTGCAAATTCATATTGACGGGAGGGATAAATTTCCAATTTTTCAATAAACCAATCGTATAATTCCCGGTGCGGAATAAATTCCAGCGTACAGATAGAGTGGGAGATGTGCTCAATAGAATCGCTTTGGCCATGTGCAAAATCGTACATAGGGTAAATGCACCATGTATTGCCGGTGCGGTGATGATGCGTATGTTTTATCCGGTAAATTAAAGGATCACGCATCAGCATATTGGTGTGGCCCATATCAATTTTTGCCCGCAGGGTTTTACTGCCATCAGCAAAATCGCCATTCTTCATTTTTGCAAATAACTCAATATTTTCTGCTATGCTCCGGCTGCGGAAAGGGCTATCTTTTCCCGGTTCGGTTGGGGTTCCTTTTAAACTGGCAATTTCTTCAGAAGAAAGATCATCCACGTATGCCAGCCCTTTATTGATAAGGGTTACGGCATAATTATATAAATCTTCAAAATAATCAGATGCGTACAGTTCGTTCTTCCACTCAAACCCAAGCCACTTAATATCTTCTTTAATACTTTCTACGTATTCTGTTTCTTCCGTTACCGGATTGGTATCATCAAAACGCAGGTTAGTGTAACCGGGATATTTTTTGGTAAGACCAAAATTGAGGCAAATACTGGTTGCATGGCCCATGTGCAGGTAGCCGTTTGGCTCTGGTGGAAAACGGGTAACAATGCTGGCATACTTTCCGGCTGCCAAATCTGCTTCGATAATATCTTCTATAAAATTCAGGCTTCTTTCTTCGCTCATATTTTTTAATTAAAATACAAATTTACAAATTCAAATGTTCAGTAGGGGTGAATGCAGCATTAAACTTTAGTATCTGAATGATATTAAAAAAGCCTGTGCAAAAGAAGCACAGGCGTTATTATAAAATGTTTTTAGCGATGCTATGCCCTTCCCATTTTTTTCAGATGCATTGCATGAGAAATAAGGGCATGGCGCATTTTTTTATACTCAATATATTTTACATTAAATTCTGCACAGGTATTTTTTATGATCTTACTTATTGCAGGATAATGTATATGTGATATTTTTGGAAAAAGATGATGCTCTATCTGGAAATTTAAACCACCCACCAACCACGAAATTAATTTATTTTTTGTAGCAAAATTTGCGGTGGTTTCTATCTGGTGAATGGCCCATTCGTTTTCTATTTTATTGGTATCGCCAAGGGTGGTTGGGAAAGCTGTTTCCTCTACGGTATGTGCCAGTTGAAACACTACACTTAAAATAAGCCCTGCAGACATACTTATTATTAAAAAGCCTGCAAGCCATCCTAAAAAGCCAACGAAGTAAATGGGTAAAGCAATCATCATAAAATAATAACCAGCTTTAGCCGTCCAGAAGGCAAAATGATCGAACCGGCTCATTTTTTTAATAGCTACGGAACCTACTTTTTTTCTGAAATACTTTGCATAATCTGTTGCAAAAACCCAGATGATTAAAAGCAATGTATAAAGAAACCATACATAAATATGCTGAAACCGGTGAATCTTATATTTCTTTTGAGTGGGGCACATCCGCAGCATTGGCTTTATTTCTATATCATCATCTACACCATCAATATTGGTATAGGTGTGGTGAATAATGTTATGCTTGTTATTCCACATAATAGCACTTGCACCCAACCCATTTACGGAAAATGCTGCCATCTTGTTCCAGAATTTGCTCCCGCTGAAACTGCCGTGGCCACCATCATGCATTACATTAAATCCTATAGCTGCAGTAAGGCCACCCATTACAAAACATTCCATAACAGCGATCCAGGTATCAGGAGTAAAAAATACAACATGCACATACAAGGCTACATAAGAAACCCAGAATAAAACTGCTTTAAAATAAAGGGAAAAATCCCCGGTACTTTGTTTATTATTTTCTGTAAAATAATTGCTTACCCTTATTTTAAGTTCCTGGTGAAAGGTAGAACCCTGCACATTTTTAAATTTGGGGGTTGGTATTGCATTCATAATTTTATTTTTAATTAAGTTATTTTTTTTATTAAAACATCTAATGTTTTTAGTCCTATCGTTTTGTCCGATATAAAACCTTCTCCATGTTTAACCCCAATCATTTTTCCCAGCATTTTAGACCGGTAGATTATACTTTCTAAAAAATCCGGTGTAGAGATATATGTTTGCGGCCCACCTGCATCAGGGTTATAAAATTGAGTAGCGTAGGCTTTAATGGCTTCCAGTTTTTGCTCAAACACATCTGATACATCTATCACAAAATCTGGTTGTAAAAATCTGTCCTGTATATATTGTAAAACATAAGTTGGTTTCCACGGTTGCTGTGTTAAACCATTTGCTGTTGTTTCAATTTTTACAAGGCCTGATAAAAAAGCTGCATCGGCCACTAAATTTGCACTTCTGCCATGATCGGGATGCCTGTCTTGCGGGGCATTGCATAAAATAATTTCTGGCCTGTATTTCCTGATGGCTGCAATTACTTTACGCTGATGTGCTTCATCATTTGTAAAAAATCCATCTGCCAGCTTTAAATTTTCCCTGGCATCAACACCCAGAATTTTTGCTGCATGTGCTGCTTCTTCTTTTCTTGTTTTTGCTGTGCCACGGGTACCCAGTTCGCCTTCTGTTAAATCTACAATGGCTGTGTTTTTTCCATTATTTTTTTCAACCAGTAATACACCTGCACAACTCAATTCCACATCATCGGGGTGTACACCAAAAGCCAGTACATCAATCTTCATATTTAACTGCTGAATTTACGGCGCAAGATAAACTAAAAATGCCAATTGCAAGGCATTGGATTTACCCTTACTGATAAACAGGTGGATTGATTTGTTTTTGATTAATAATTCTCACATCGCTTTAGGTGGGTGTAAATCGCTGTAACCGTACATCCGCTGCACTTCCATTACAAATTTTTCTATCAATGCATCATCGCTTGCTGCATCATAAGGCTGCTTTAAATTACTGTTAAAGAAAAATGCTACAGTCTGGTAAAGGCGGGCCGTAAATCCACCCCTGTATTCTTTAATTATTTCGTAGCAGTTATTACCTGTTTCCCGGTTTATTAATTTCATTAAAACCTTGCCCTGGTAAACAGATAAATTTGTGAGTGGGTCTGTAAATTCTTTTTTAAGTTCGGTCTCCCGTGATTTGATGTATTTTTTTCTATCATCAGATGCAGTTATACCGGTAAGTTTTGTGTTTATTTCATTCATTACACTTCCTGCACGCCGGGCATAAGGATAGGTAACATACACCGCATTTCTCAGCCGGTTATATTTTGCCCTTTCATTGCTTTGTGCCTGTGTAAGCCGGGAGTAGCAATAAACATTTTCAAGCGTTTTAGATTCAATGGTATCGCCGTTATATACTACTGCCTGATGCATTATGGTATCGTTAATGCCATATTGTGTAACGGCATTTTGAGCCACCGCATTTTTGCAGCAAAAGAAGCCCAAACAAAGCAGGATAGCATATACTTTAGAAGTCATATTATTTTGCAAAAAAACCATTAACGTAAATTTAATGGAAACAGTTTAATGTTTAATACGGATAGAACTATAAAGTAACCTTAAAATTGCAGTACCATTATCAGCCAGCTAAATATCCTGCATGTTTATTACTGGGTATTGGTTATTGATTGGCAAGTAAGAACATATAAAATAATGCAGCGGCAGCAAAAACCAATATAGCAACGGACTGCAGTTTTGAAAACGTTCCTCTTTTAATCATGCTCATTACCAGGCCCAAAGCCATAATGATAAGCCCCAGCCAAACCAGGTTTATGTACGGAAATACGTAAGCTTTTACGGTTACAAAATCTATCAGTTTATCAGATTCTTTAACGCCTATTTTAATCTTTTTATTTTCTGTTACACCCAAAAACCGTACATATAAATTCTGTGCAAAAACCGTATCGTCTATCTGCGTTATTCCAAGAGTGTCCACCTGTATCAATGGCATTGCTTTGTATCGCATACTGTCTTTGCTTATCACCGTTAGGTCCGCCATCAGGGCTACATCTGTTGAATTATATTTGTATTTAGAATTAGTTGGATTTTTTACCACCTTGTTTAAAACTAACATTCCGTTGCCGTAGTATGCAGTATCTCCTTCTTTTAATTCTACTTGTTTAAATTGAGCAGTATCGGTATTGGCTTCTTTATTTAATGCGTAAGAGATATAGGTAAAAACATCTTTGGTTAGGTATGATTTTGTATCAGGGTTGCTGCTCATGTTATTGTCCTTCATCATATATACATCCGGTTGCAGCGTAAATGTTTCTGTAATTTTTTTAGTAACCGGGTCTTTTTTCTGAAACTGAAGTTCATAATACTTTCTTCCTTTTTCGTTGCCGGAAGAATCTTTTAAATAAGTTACTTCATAATTGGCCATACGGGTACCCAACTGACGGATAAGCGTAAGATTTTCCCTGGGGTCATCATCCTGCTTAGTCATAGGATCTTTACCCGCCGGCAGATTAATACCATTAACACTGCTGCTGCTGATAACTTCTTTATTGCCTGCGGAAATTAAAATGCCCAGCAGCATCAGTGAAAAACCGCCGTGGGCAATAGATGCACCGGCATTTACCATTTTTCCCTTTAATACTTTCCAGATATAAAAAGCATTGGCTGCAACGGCATAAATACAGGCAAAAGAAGCTATGTAAATAGCGCCTAAAAACCCAGCCCCATGTTTATGAAATGTGTAAGGATAAAATATAGCCAGCAGCAGCGTAATAATTGCTGCAGTAATTGTTGGCACCACAATATTTTTAAGCAGGTATGCTTTGCCGGTAGTTTTATATTTTAAATACTGGGTTACCGCCGTAAGCATACCGATGATAATAGCTACCAGCACTACAATTTTATTATAAGAAAACTCTACATCCTGCGGTGGGGCTATGTGTGTACCAAAAATTTTATTATAAACAGGTACCGATGTTTTTGCAATTATAAAAAGGGCGGTAAGGAAAAATACCAACGACCCGATAAACATCCAGAACTCCCTGGAATTGGTATTTTCTTCTTTATGTATGGTGGGTATTTTTTTATAATTTAAGAATAGCAATACCAGGCCAGGTATGGTAAAAGCCGCTACAAATAAGCCTATCATAACATTAATGGCTTTACCGGCTTCTGTAAATGCATGTACAGATGTATCGCCCAGCACGCCTGTTCTTGTTAAAAAAGTAGAATATAAAATGAAAATAAAACTTAGCATGGCAAATAAATAACTGGCCCTTAAAGAATGGCCGGTTGCTTTGTAAACTACCATAGTGTGCAGCCCGGCAATTAAAAGAAGCCAGGGCACCAGCGAGGCATTTTCTACCGGATCCCAGGCCCAGTAACCACCAAAATTCAATGATTCATACGCCCATTTTCCACCCATCATAATACCCACGCCCAGCACTGTGGCACTCATTAAAGCCCATGGCAGCACGGGTTTTACCCAATCTCCAAAACGCTTTGTCTGTATGCCCGCATACGCATACGCAAAGGGTACAATGGTACTGGCAAAGCCTAAAAATAATACCGGCGGGTGTATTACCATCCAGTAATTGCGCAGCAGTACATTTAAGCCCATACCATCCTTTATAAAACTTAGGTAATTGGGCTGGCTGAAGATAGGGCCTGCTATTTCGTTTCGGGTAAGGGTAAATGGGCTGTTGCCAATACGGGTATCAAAAATGTAAATGCCCAGTATCATCATTAATAAAAAAAACTGTGCAAAACTTATCACGGTCATTACGGGCGCTTCCCATTCTTTACTTTTTAAAATAAGGATAATACCCAATACACTATGCCAGATGGTCCACAATAAAAAACTTCCTTCCTGGCCTTCCCAAATACAGGCCAGCAGGTATTTATATTCCAGTTCTTTTGATGCATGTTTATAGGCATACATGTACTCGTAATAATGATTGGAGCAGATGTAAAATATAGTTGCAAATACAATTACAACACCTGCAACCTGAATAAAAAAACAAGTGCGGGCAAAACGCAGCCAACTGTTTTTCAACATTAAATCTGTTTGCCTGCCGGCAGTAAAAAATGAAATGGTTGCTAAAAGGGATGCCACAAAGGAAAGAATTACAAAAAAATGGCCGAGTTGTCCGGGGAGTAAATGTTCGCCTTCAAAATTCATTATGTCAAGTTAGGTTTGCTGAAAATTATTGGGTAGCAGTTTGTTCTTCCATATTTTTTTGAAGCTGCTGTTTATCATCTTTGTATTTGCTTGGGCATTTCAATAAAATATCATTGCATTCAAAATGATCTGCCTCCATTTTGCCTTTCATTACAATGCGTTCGCTTTTTTCCAGGTCGGCAGGTTTACTGTTTCGGTAAATTACTTTTGTTTGGCCGCCCAAACTGTCTATTGCATAAAACGCCAGATAATTAGGGTTGTTGATGGGGTCATATTCTACGGGTTTGGTTTTATCTAATTTTGCAATCAGATGCACAAATTTTCCCTGTTTCTGCCTGGCAGAGTTTACCGTATCGTAAGTAGAAAAATCAGAAGAGTAAGCCAGTAAGCCACCGATTAATGCGGCTATACCTATCAAAATAATTATGTGAGATTTTTTCATATTTTGTATTGATTAAGTCTTAATAAGATGTTCCCCGCTATTTTACCAAAACTATTTTATAAGAAGAGGGATGCCTGCAAAAAGTTTTAAATTTTATGCAAAGCTAACTTAAAACGGCTTTGGATAAGATTTTGCAGGTAGTTTTTTCACAAGCGGTAAAAAGTATTAACAAGCGCTATATTTGCAAAAATTTTCAATTATTCGTCATGGCAGATTTGTCAAATTTTGATCCTAATTCCGTATCAAATCCTAATAATAATATTTTTGGCCTTCCCTTTACAGAAGAAGAGGCAAGGCTGGTAATTGTACCCATTCCCTGGGAAGTTACGGTAAGCTATAATGCAGGTACAGCAAGGGCTCCAGACCATGTTTTTAACGCCAGCCTGCAGGTAGATTTGTATGACCCCGAAATAAAAGATGCATGGAAACAGGGATTTTACATGCGGTTGCCCGATAAAAAAATTCTTACTAAAAGTGATTACCTGCGCAAAGAAGCAGAGTTATACATCAATTATATATCGCAGGGCGAAATTGTAGGAGAAAATAAATTTATGTGTAAAACCCTGAAAGAGATAAATGCCGGGGGTTTATTTTTAAATGATTGGGTGTATGAGCAAACAAAACAGTTATTAGACCAGGGTAAATTAGTGGGTTTACTTGGTGGAGACCACAGCACCCCTTTTGGATATTTTAAGGCCATTGCAGATAAGTATGATGATTTTGGCATTTTACAGATAGATGCCCATTGCGATTTAAGAAAAGCTTATGAAGGATTTAATTTTTCTCATGCATCCATCATGTACAATGCGCTGGAGCAAATTCCGCAATTAAAAAAATTAGTACAGGTGGGTATAAGGGATTATTGTGAAGAAGAACAGAATTATATAAATAACAGTAATGGCAGAGTGGTTCCTTATTTTGACAAAGCTATTAAAGAGCGTATTTTTGAAGGCGCTATCTGGAAAAATATTGCAGATGAAATTGTTAATCAACTTCCACAAAATGTATTTATCAGTTTTGATATAGATGGGCTGGACCCTAAACTATGCCCACATACAGGAACACCGGTACAGGGTGGGTTTGAAACCGAGCAAATATTTTACCTGTTTAAAAAAGTACTGCAAAGCGGCCGTAAAATAATAGGCTTCGATTTAAATGAAGTAGGAGTGAGCCACGATGAATGGGATGAAAATGTGGGTGCAAGAGTTTTGTATAAACTATGTAACTTATTAATAGCAAGCAACCCGGTAAATGAATAAATACAGCATTGCCATTGCCAATGAAAAAGAGGCAGTGTATAAATTGATTACGGGCATTATGATTTTTATAAATCTGCTGGTTTTTGGTTTTGTGTTTTTTAATACTACGCTCAATACCCAAAAAAAAATATCCCTGCTGGGGTTGTTTTTAAATGGTATTGCCATAACCCTGTTCTTTCTATATAATAATTATTCAAAAACCAAATACCTTAAAAATTACCGGGTAGAAATAGCTCTTATCATCAGTGCCTTGCTATGGCTTTTTATTGGCAAATATCTGCTGTCAGTATTGCTGCTTTGTTTTTCTATAATGGGGTTTTATACCAATAAAAAATTAATTATCCAGTTCTCTGAAAATGGGATACTGTACCCATCATTCCCGGCAAAATTATTCTTATGGGTAATGGTAGAACAGGTGATGTTAAAAGACGATATTATTACGATAGATATGAAGAATAATAAGCTGCTGCAGTTTGCTATTGATAAAAAAAATACCGTAGCTATTGATGAAGCAGAATTTAATAAATTTTGCAGGGAGCAGTTGCAAACGTCTTAAACTTTTTAAAACCAATTCATGAATACCCTCCGTGTTCCATCCTTCAATATAATAAAGTATTTTTGCAGGCTATGCAACAACTTAAAAAATCCCCTTTTTTATTATACTCGGATGGGGAAGGAAATATATTTGAAGATACCAGCCTTTATACCACCGGCCGCAGTGGCTGGGATGCATTACCTGTACCATTAGACGAATGGATTTTGCTGCCAGATGGCGGCCAGCTTTATGAACTGCCGGGCCGCCGTGGTATTGGGTTAGATACAACAACAGGGGAGATGCGCATCTGCGAAAAAGGCTGGGCCGTAGCAGCTTTTATTCCGCCGGCACATACGGGGCTTTACATTGCTGCTTACGAAACTATGCCCGATGCTCCAACACTCCCATTATTTTGTTACACCGCCGCCGGCTGGCTGGATGATAAAATTTATGTGCCTGCGGTAAGGATAGAACAGGACATAAGGCAGGAGAGTGCCGGCTATCATGATGATGAAATAGAAACTGGAATGCAGCATTTACTAAAAGCTTATCCCAACAACCGTTTGGTAAAACATTTAATGGAAAATTGCTGCATGACCTACACCTGTCCCGCTGCAAGAAATTTAGCCCTCGGCAGATGGGAATGCCCGGTGCCTGTATCACCCGCATGTAATGCAAACTGTATTGGCTGCATCAGTTTTCAACCAATAGAAGAAACCATTATAAGCACACAGGACAGGCTTACCTTTAAACCCACTGCCGAAGAGATTGTAGAGTTTACCGTACCGCATTTACAAACTGCAGCATTTCCATTAATAAGTTTTGGGCAGGGTTGCGAAGGTGAGCCTTTGCTGATGTGGGAAACCATAAGGGAAGCTATCATTGAAATAAGAAAACATACCGGTAAAGGAAGCATCAACATAAACACTAACGGCAGCAAGCCCGATGCGGTTAAAGCCTTGTGCGAAGCAGGATTGACCAGTATGAGAGTAAGCACCAACTCTGCCAGGGAAAGTATTTACATGCCATATTACCGGCCCAATAATTATGTTTTTAATGATCTTATTGAAAGCCTGAAAGTGGCCCGCAGTTTTGGAGCATGGACGAGTATAAATTATTTTGTTTTTCCGGGTATGACGGATAGTGCAGAAGAATATGAAGCCTTGCGCAAACTGATAAGAGAAACAGATCTGTGCATGATACAATGGCGTAATTTTAATATTGATCCCGATTGGTACCTGGGCAAAATTGGTGTAACAGACACTGGCGAATGTATGGGTGTAAAACAATTTATGGAACTGATACAGGAAGAATTTCCGAATCTGAAATTTGGATATTTTAATCCCTCAATAGAAAGAATAAAAGGAAATTTTGAAATGGATTTTGCACATTAATTATTTTGCACCGGTGGGTTTTCTAAAATTGTTTTAAAGTTTTTTCACAGTATGAACAGGGTTTGGTATAGTTGGGATATTTTAAAACGTGTGCCTGTAACCAATGCCCAAAATTGTTTTGCCAGTTGACG
>JANLQE010000206.1:0-13322 GCA_031367625.1 Bacteroidota bacterium | reverse complement strand
CAACAATCAATCATCTTTCTCCTTGGGAGAAAGACAGGAGATAGAGGTCTTTACAAGTTTTGGAGGAAAATCCGTTTTAGAGCTCGAGCTATCCTTGGGCTTGATATAGATGATACAGAGATAGCTTTTCGTAAATCAGATGAAAATTCTGTTACTAGTTTTTTAGCAATAGCCAGGGTGATATCTTTTTCTTTTGACCTTAGCGAATGTTCATAAGTACCCGTTGCACCAGCATCTGTGCCACCATGGCCTGCATCTACTACAATAGTTTTTAATTTTTTTACAGTTTGCGAAATTGCATTATTGTGTAACAGGATAAAGAAACAGGTAAAAGATAAAATAAACAATCCTTTTTTCTTCAGCATAATTGTCCAGATTTTAACAGGTTTTGTTATAATTCAATTAATACACAATAGGTTTTGTATTAATAGCTATTTTTGCTTTTATCACTTATGAGCTACAGAAACAAAGGTAAGGCAAAAAATAGTTTAGCTTGGCTATGTGTACTCCCATTTATAATATTAACGTACTGTAGTGCAGGCCTCAATTTTAAGCATACTTTTTTTCACAATAATTTACCTGCTGATACTATTCCCTTAACCAAAACATTTGTTACTGCTGTAAAAACCAGCGACACCCTCCCGGCTTCTTTAAGAAAAAAACCGGCAGCATCTTCATCATCAAAAAAACCAACAGGCGATACCATTATAATACCTGTGGCAGATACTTTTTCTTTTAAAACTTCTAAAGACTCTTTGGATGTGCCTGTGGCCTATCATGCTGATGATTCCATGATACTGAATGTGCCGGATAAAAAAATGCTTTTATATGGTAAAATTTCTACTATAAAATATGCAGATAACGATCTTTCTGCACCTTATATTGAGTACGATCAAAAAACAAATCTTGTAAAAGCATTTTTAAAAAAAGACAGCTCAGGAAAAGTGATCTCTTATCCGGCATTTAAGCAGGGCGATTTTAAATCTGTAATTGACACCATACAGTTTAATATAAAATCGGGTAAGGGCCTTACCAAAGGCACTTATACGCAGCAGGGCGAAATGTACGTGTATGGAGAAAAAATTAAAAAAATAGATAAAGATATTTTTTATGCTTTGCATGGCAGGTTTACTACCTGCAACCTTGATACGCCGCATTTTGCATTTATCAGCAGCAAGATAAAATTTATAAATAAAAAAATGGCTTTTACAGGCCCTGTACATCCGGAGTTTGAAGGCGTACCATTACCTATATATTTGCCTTTCGGAATTTTTCCTTTAACACAGGGCCGGCATTCCGGTTTACTTGCACCAACCTTTACCGCTAATGAACAATTAGGAATTGCCCTGGAAGGCTTAGGATATTATAAAATTTTAAGCCCCAACTGGGATGTGGAAACTAGAGGTACGCTGTACTCTTATGGCGGTTGGAATGCCAAAATAAGCCCACGATATTTAAGGCGCTATCATTACCAGGGAAATTTTTCGCTGGATGTTCAAAAGTATAAACCTTTGGATCAGCCATCTAACCAAACCATAAAAATAAATTGGTTTCATAGTGCCGATACCAAAGCCAGGCCAGGTGTAAGTTTTAGTGCCCGTGTAGATGCAGGCAGCAGTAAATTTAATTCGCAGGTAGCCAATAATCCGAGGTTGAATTATGATAATTTGCTTTTTTCATCTATCACTTATGCCAAAGTGTGGAAGGATAAACCCTATAATATTTCTATCAGTGCCAATCATAACCAGAACACCAATCTGCGGTTAATAAATATTAATTTTCCTGATCTTGCTTTTAACGTGAATACACTTTATCCATTTAGAAGAAAAGAGCCTGTCGGTGATTATAAATGGTACGAAAATCTTGGTATAGCACTCAATACTACTGCACGCAGCCTTTCTTATTTTTACGATACTGCCGGGCACACTTTTGGCCAGCTCAAAAATAATTTAAGATGGGGTGCAAATCACAATGTTCCAATTAGTTTATCATTGCCTCAATTAGGCCCCCTACAAATTGCACCATTTGTTTCTTATTCAGAAAAATGGTACCAGGAAAGAAGAGTGTATAAGTGGAATTCATCAACAAAACGCTTAGATACCATCAGCAATAAAGGATTTTATTCAGCCCGTGATATGGCTTTCGGGGTGGGTGTAAGTACCCGTATTTTTGGGATGTTTACTTTTAATAAAAACAGTAAAATACAAGCCATCAGGCACGAAATACGGCCTTCGCTTTCTTTAAGCTATAAGCCAAACTTTAACCGTAAAAATTCATACATAACACAGGTAGATACATCAGGGACTAAACAACCATTTTCAGTATATGATGGAAGTATTTACGGCGGTTTTTCAACCAATAAATCTGGTGGAATAAGTATCAATATTGATAACAATATTTCTATGAAAATAAGGAGCAAAAAAGATACCGGTGAAGCATCTATAAAAAAGGTTTCCATTTTAGACGGGCTTAGCTTTAGTGCTTTTTATGATCTGTTGGCAGACTCGTTTAAATTAACGCCAATCGGTGTAAGTGCTCATACCAACCTGTTTAATAAATTAAATATTACTGCAAATGCCAGCTTTGATCCATACCAGGTAAATAGTCAGAATCAGAAAATAGATAAACTCATTTGGAGTAAGAAACCTTTATCTCTTGGTACGCTCACTACTGCCCAGATAGGGCTGCAAACTAATTTTAAAGGTGGCGATAAATCAAAGGCTTCTAAGGTTAAAGATATTGCATCTCAAAATATAGATCCCAGAACAGGAATGCCTTTAGATGAATACCAGCAGGAAGCCGCTTATATACGAAACAATCCCGGTGAGTTTGTAGATTTTTCTATCCCCTGGAGTATAGATTTTTCTTACTCTCTCCGGTACACTAATTCCCGGAGAATAGGAAGTACAGGCTCAGTAAAGGAGTTTAATCAGGATGCTAATTTTAATATTTCTGCAAACCTTACCCCCAAATGGAAAACAGGACTTACAGGATCTTATAATATCACCACAGCACAAGTGGGTTATGTAAGTATGTTTTTATCAAGAGATATGCATTGCTGGCAAATGGCTATTAATATTGCACCGGTAGGCAAGTTCCGTTTCTTCAGCATAAATATCAGCCCCAAATCACCTATACTCCGCGATTTAAAAATAAACCGTACCCGGTCTTTTATTGATTTTTAAAAGCGTTTATTCAACAGGGTTATTACTTTATTTCTTTTGTGCAGCAAACAAGCATTTCATTAAAAATTTTTTCTTTTAATGTTTTTACATCTGTGTTTTGAGATGATACAGCAGGTAAAAAATGCATACGGAGTTTTACGGGTAAAAGGTAAAATTTTTTATGAATGGGCATTGCTTTTTTTGTGCCGGAAATTACGCAGGGAATAATTTCTTTTTTGGTGTCGATAGCCAATTTAAAAGCACCGTCATAAAATGGCTTCATTGGTTGGTTGGTCCGGTTTCTTGCCCCCTCAGGATAAATGCACATGTGCATACCCGATAGTAAAGTTTTCTTCATAGCTTCAAAACTTTTTACCCGGCTTCTTTCATTTTTTCTATCAACTAATATGGCTCCTCTTTTATAGAACAAACCAAACACAGGCACTTTTGCAAAAGATGATTTGGCAATCGTTTTATTGGCGCCGGGTACATAAGGGGCTGATAGCGGCACATCCAGCAAGGCATTATGGTTAAATACCACTACGTAATTTTCACCCTTTTTAAAATTGCGTTTACCTGTAACCGTTACAGGGCAGCCCACCAGTAACAGCCAGATGCTTATCCATAGCCTGGATACGTTTATAAAATAAGCCTGACCCTGTTTTTCATCTTTAAATAAATAAGAAACCATAGATGGTAAAAAGAAGAGGAGAAAAGTAAGGATAAAGCTGATGATTCCCCATAGCGCCCAGATGCGGGCAAAAATATTTTTAATAATATTCATTTTTTTAAAATTAAGGTGTAAGCAATTTCCAGTCCACAGGCTCATAACCGTTTTGCATAAGTAACTGGTTGGTTTTAGAAAAATGTTTACACCCAAAAAAACCTTTATCTGCCGAAAAAGGGGAGGGGTGAGCTGCTTTCAAAACATAATGTTTTGTTTCATCAATCAGTGCTTGTTTTTCCTGCGCAAATTTCCCCCACAATAAAAATACAATATGCTGTTTTTCATCAGAAATTTTTTTGATTACCGCATCTGTAAAATCGGCCCAGCCATATTTTGCATGGCTAAAGGGTTCGCCTGCACGTACAGTGAGTGCAGCATTCAACAGTAACACACCCTGGTTTGCCCAGGAGGTAAGATTGCCGTAAGATGCCGGCATCTCAATACCAATATCAGTACGTGTTTCCTTAAAAATATTTACAAGGGAAGGTGGCGGTTTTATACCATTGGGCACTGAAAAACTGAGCCCATGTGCCTGGCCTGCACCATGGTAAGGATCCTGCCCGAGTATAACAACTTTTACTTTGTCAAAGGGGGTTTGATTAAAGGCATTAAAAATTAATGGGCCGGGCGGATAAATAATTTTACCAAGCGATTTTTCTGTTTTTAAAAAAGTGACTATCTGTTGAAAATAGGTTTTGTCAAATTCATCTTTTAATATATTTTTCCACGATGGATGAATCTGTACTTTCATCATATTTATTTTTTGTAAAATTACTTACTATTACGGGGTAAATTATCAACGAAGAAATATTTAAGTGGTTTAAAGAACCCCCTTTGAATATGTTCGGGGAGAAGCCAATATCACATTTGAAATAATTGATAATAATGAACACTAAGATGGCGGTATTAACTTTTACATCAGTTACATTGGCACTTTAGGCGGGCAAGGAAATAATTAAAGAGTGAAGATAGATATTTTGAAAAGTGAAAAATTAGAGTTTACAGCTGTTAGAATGCCAAACTATTTTATAAGATAGTTTTTGGCCACTTGTTTCTATTGCTGGTAGTTATGTTATTTATTACTAACCTTTATAAATGGAGTATCCATTGGAGCGATGATCAAAAGAAATTAAAGCTGCAAAACCTGGAGACAGACTGGGTAAAAAAGGGGTGAAATTATCAATATTTTCAGGAAGGCAAAAGTATTAAGCTGTTAATGGATAGTGTGTATTGTAAAAGTAAAGTACAGGAGCAGTAAACCAATCAGTAGTATATTTATATTTTTATTGCTGCCTTTAAAATGCCAATACTAATTTTTTAGCATCTATTATTTTAATTTTCTTTTGAGAAAACTGCAAAATGTATTCAGATGAAAATTCATTCATCATTTTAAATAATGTTTCATAAGTGGTGCCGGTATAAGAAGCAAGATCCTGGCGTGATAAAACAATATTTAAATATCCGTCAGCATCTGTTCCAAATTTTTCCTCAAGGGATATTAAAGCATAAGCAATTCTGCCCTTCGTACTCATGTGTGCAAGGTTACGCATTCGTTTTTCAGATTCTTTTAATTGCGATGCAAAAACATCATCAGCTTATAAAGAAACTCACTAGCATCCATGCTATACCAATGATATTCCCAAAGTAACCAAATCCATTGAGCAAATCATTACATCAAACCCATCAGCACATATTAATAACCTCAATGCAGATGGCATCCAGTTGTTCTCTGCATTAAAAACTGAAAACTTAAATATTAAGCCTGCAGAAAAAAAAGTTGAGCTGCCACAGTTTAATCTGCCTTACTACGAAGGGCTTAACCGGTATGATAATAAATACTGGCTGGGCATTTACCGGAGAGATGAATTATTTAGTATTGATTTTCTTAAAAACATTTGCAGGCTTTGTTTGGATACCAAGCTGGGCCAGCTTTGCTGTACTGCCTGGAAAACAATAATGATTAAAGGAATTGAAGAAAAAGATAAAGACCGCTGGAATTTTTTACTGGAAAAATTTCAAATTAATATGCGCCATGCGGCTAATGAATTAAATTTTCAGGTAGAAGATAATTGCATTGAAGGCCTTGAACTAAAAAACTTCCTGGTAAAACATTTAAGCATTGATGACACACGTACATTCAGGATTTGCATTGGTATAAAAACAAGAAAGAAAAGTGAAATATTCAGTAGTATCCTGGTGAGAAAAAGATACCTGGTTGATGTATTGGGCATAAAGCTTTTTAAAGTATATGATATTTTATGTGCAAAAGATTTTAACCCTAATGAAAGAACGGAAGAAATTTTCAGCGGCGGCAATCCAAAAATAGTTTTACCCGAACAGCTCCGCAGAAGCGTAATAAAATATTATAATTACCGGGCTTCTCTAATTCAAAAAAAATCAGCAGCTGTATCACAGTTAAAACTGGTGAAAGAAAACAAAACTGAAGAATACCTTTATCAATGTACTGATTGCCTTACAATATATAATGATACTGTTGGCGAACCTGCTAATGAAATACCACCCGGCACAGTATTTGAAAAATTGCCGCAAGAATATGTTTGTTCACTTTGCGAAGCAGGGAAAGAAAGTTTTAAAAAAATAAAAAAATCAGCTTTAGGTTTATAATCCATTTAATTCGGCATGTGCATTAAAATTCCGGAAATATATTTTTTGCTCATCCATCAGGGGTATAGAATAAACTGATAATTGACTTAGCATAAACTTCATACTGTGTTTTATTAATTTATTTTCTTTTTGCAAAGCAATAATTTTTGCTAATCCTTTTGATGTATAAATACCACACAGAGGTTCCGGTTCGTTATCGTTGGTAAAAATATATGCTTCGCAATTATTTTTTTGCTGATAAAAGCCAACCAGTTCTTTCAGCACTATTGTTTCCATCAATAGTAAATCGCAGGCCAATAAAAATAAATCCTCTTCAGGATATTTTAAATGAACAGACAGTACAGCAAGCAAGGGTCCTTTTAATAAAAGCAATACATCGTCAACAATTAATAATTCCCCTGAAAATACTTTTGTGTATTCACTTTGTTGCTGCTCATTTACAGAAAACTTTATGGGGATATTCAAAGCACTGAGTCTATCAAAAGCAGTCTTTGCCCAGGTTTTGGCTTCATGCACTAAAAGCCCTTTATCGCTGCCCATCCTGGAGCTTTGTCCGCCGCAAAGTACTACTCCCAACATTGTTTTAGTATTTTAAAATTTGAAATTTTGCATCTGGAATTAGTAATTTGAAATTTGGAAGAAAGTTTTCATGACATAACCTAATCCCTAATTCATAATATCCAATTCCATCTTCAACTTTGATGATGAGCAGGCGTATCGGTATGACCTAAATTTTTTCCCGGTGCCACCATATCTCTTATAAGTTGTTTTATTTCTTTTATTTCGGCAAAGCCACCATATTCTTTTCTGTCAAATGCTTTTTTATCAGCAACGTAAATCGTAAATCGCCCGTTAATTTCACTGGGCTGCAATGTTACCGCTCTCACTTCATCAGAAAAAGTGGTTAAAATTTCCTGAGCCATATAAGCGGCACGTAAAAGCCAATGGCATTTGGGGCAGTATTCAATAGTAATTGTTGGCTTCATGAGGTATAATTTACTTTTAAAAATACAACATTATTATCTTTTGTTTTAAGTATAAAAAAAAGTAAAAACCTATCATCATATTATTTATTGATAGTTTTGTATTTTAGCATACTCAACCTGACAATAAAAACAACTTCAATGTTCAAAACACTCCTGCTTACCGGTATAATATCCTGCATTTGCTTATTCGCTATTTCATTTAAAGAAAAACCTTTACAGGATAATAATAATGGAAAAGAACTGTACACCCTGTATTGCCAAAGCTGCCACATGGAAAATGGCGAAGGAGTAGAAGGGCTCTACCCGCCACTGGCAAAAACCAGCTATTTAAAAGACGCAAAAAAAAATATAAATATTATTTTAGATGGGCTAAGTGGCGAGATTACAGTAAACGGGAAAAAATATAATACTGATATGCCTGCCCAGGCCTATTTAACCGATGAGCAGATTGCTGATATTTTAAACTATGTGCGCAACAGTTGGGGAAATAAATATCCTGCAATTACTGAGGCTCAGGTTAAGGCAGAAAGAAAATAAAGGCAGGAGCTGTGTTGCAACTCCTGCTTTGCTGTAAAAAAACTTTGCTTAAATTTCCGCTATATTAAATGGCAGTTTGCGAATACGTTTTCCGGTTAAATTAAAAATGGCATTGCACAATGCGGGTGCAAAAGGGGGTAAACCCGGTTCACCTACACCGCCCGGCTTTTCATCATTCTCAACAATATGAACTTCTATTTCGCCAATATCATTAATACGCGGCATTTTGTATTGATGAAAATTAGTTTCTACTGCTTTGCCATCCATAAAATGAGTTTCATGCGTAACTGCCGCCCCCAGTGCCATAATAATACTGCCTTCCACCTGGGCCCTGATAATATCAGGGTTTACATACCAGCCGCAATCCATCACTGCAATTACTTTATCTATTTTTAATTTGCCTTCCTTGTTCTTAGATACTTTTACGGCTTCGCCGGTAATACTTTTAAAACATTCGGTAATAGCAATACCCCAGCCATCGTTTTTGCCTTTCGTTTTCCAATTGGTTTTTTCTTCCAGCATTTCCAATACGGCCTGGTAGCGTTCACCACCTAAATGATTTTTTCTAAACTCCAGCGGATCTTTTTCTGCTGCATGCGCCATTTCATCTATAAAACTTTCATAAGCAAAACCATTGGTAGAAGAATATACCGAACGCCACCACATTACCGGTATGGGTGATTCTGTGGGTATGTCGGCAAAACTGTAATGCAGTATAGATTGAAAATAATGTTCCGGAAAACCTTCGGTAGTGCTGTCGTTATAAGCAAACTTATCCGGGTTAGGCGACCATTGATGATTCATATTTTGCGCCGCCATCTTTGCAGCAAAACTCATAATACTTCCGCTTTTATCTAATCCTCCTTTGCATTCATATACGGCACCCGGCCTAAAGGGGCCCTGCGTCATGTCATCCTCACGGGTCCATACTACCTGCACCGGCGCTTTTATTTCTTTAGAAATTAAAACAGCTTCCGCCGTATAATCGGTAAATGCCTTACGGCCAAAACCACCGCCCAAAAAAGTCATGTTCACTGTAATTTTTTCCACTGGCATTTTCAACCGGTCACTTAAATCCTTTTGTACCCAATCAGGTCCCTGTATAGGTCCCCACACTTCACATTTATCATCCTGGTAATGCGCAGTGCAGCAAAGTGGCTCCATGCAGCTATGCGATTCGTAGGGCGTTTCATAAATTGCTTCCACTTTTTTATCAGCTTTCTCAAAAGCGGCTTCTGCATTTCCCCCGCTTCGTTGCGATAGCCCCGGCTTCTTTAAATCTTCTTTCATGCGGGCATACAATTGCTCCGTGTTCAAATGTTCAAAACCTGTATCGTCCCATTCTATCTTCAATGCTTTGCGTCCCTGCATGGCTGCCCATAACGAATCGGCCACCACTGCTACACCCTCCCGTTGATCTGCAAAAACCGGCATCAATACTTTGATCACGTGTTTTACACCGGGCACTTTTTTAGCAACGGAATCATCAAAGCTTTTTACTTTACCATGAAACCGGGGGCTACGTTCTACCTGTGCATACAACATATCCGGTATTTTTTTATCCAGTCCAAATACAGCCCTGCCATTTATTTTATCCGGATTATCCTGCCTTGCCATTGGCTTACCAATCATTTTATAATCAGCTCTGTCTTTTAATCGTATATTTTTAGGCGGTGTTAGTTTAGAAGCATCTTCTACCAAATCTCCATAACCTGCTTTTTTACCGGTTGGGCGATGAATAACAAATCCTTCTTCGGCATAACATTCTGATTTATTTACGTTCCATTTTTTTGCAGCCGCTTCTATCAGCATTTCTCTTGCAGCAGCTCCTGTACGAAGCAGCCGTTTGTACGATTCACGAACGGTAGAACTGCCGCCCGTAACCTGGCTGCCATACTTGCTCTGATGCCCTGGTGCAAACATGATATTTACCTGGTTAAGATTTACTTCCAGTTCTTCTGCAATAATTTGCGGCACCGACTGAAAAGAACCCTGCCCCATTTCTGAGCGGTGATTAAGGATAGTTACTTTACCTGTTTTATCAATAGATATCCACGAGGTTAATTCAATTCCCATTCCATCGGCAGTTTGTGCTGTAAGAAGTTTGCCCGTTTTTTCTGCCCAAACCGGAGTGGCATAACCAATGGTTAAAGCTGCACCCGTCATACCGGTGAGCCTTATAAAATTTCTGCGTGATAAATTTTCATCAATGGATTTCATGATAATTTAATTTTAATTTGAAGAAGGTTTTACCATCATTTTTGCAGCGGTCTTTATTGCTTTGCGGATACGGGGATAAGTTCCGCAACGGCAAATATTTCCTTGCATGGCTGCATCAATATCCTGATCAGAGGGATTGGAATTTCGTTTCAGCAAAGCGGCGGCAGCCATTATTTGCCCACTCTGGCAATAACCGCATTGAGGCACCTGTTCAGCTATCCAGGCCTGCTGTACAGGGTGGTTATTATTTTCAGACAATCCTTCTACGGTAGTAATTTTTTGAGTAGTTGCCGCAGAAACCGGCACCGAGCATGACCGAACGGGATTACCATTCAGGTGAACCGTACAGGCTCCGCATTGAGCAATGCCGCAGCCGTATTTGGTGCCTGTAAGATTGGCCAGCTCCCGGATAGCCCAGAGTAAGGGCATTTTGGGGTCGGCATCAACCTTATATGTTTTTCCATTGATAGATAAATTGTAAATGGCCATAACAAAAGTTTTTAAATTATAACGAAAGTTACAAAAATATACTCTCCAGAAAAGTAAATTTTATAAATGGCTATTTAAATATCAAGTACTTAAAAAAACTCCTGTGCAGGTTTTTAATGGGGAGAAACATTATTTAAATAAATGCTTTTGCAAAATAGTTTTAATGTGCCATTTGTGCACGGCTTTTTACAAATTTACCTCGGGATAGGCATGGCTTAACTTAGTTGTTTACCATGCAAGTTATTTTGGTGGTTGCATTTAAAATTATGGCTTACAGATGGTTTGTTAACCTTTTAAAAAAATAGGATAAACGTTACATTGGGTTAAAGGGCTGACAACCCTCTGCGGCAATTTTAAGTTTAGCCATTTTGATAAGCAGCTATTTAACACAATCAATTTTCTTATATTGTGTAGTAATTAAAACTGCTTAAATAAAATCACATTACACCGGCATTGTGATGCTGAATTACATAACTGGCCACCGCCGTTAAAGATGAAAGAGATTATTGATATTATACGATCTTTTGACCTTGCACAAAAACAGTACAAAAAAACAGCCCTTGCTGCCGTTGTTCATTTGGATGGTTCATCGTACCGCAGGCCCGGCGCAAGAATGCTTATTAATGATGAAGGGCAATTAACAGGAGCTATCAGTGGCGGGTGTTTGGAAGGGGATGCATTAAGAAAAGCTTTATTAGTAATTGCACAGCAGCATTCTAAACTAATTATGTACGATACTTCTGATGAAGATGATATTTCTGTTGGGGTACAATTAGGTTGTGCCGGAATTATACAAGTGCTTTTTGAACCTATTGATGCGGATGCAAAAATCAACCCGGTAAAACTTTTACAAAAAGCAATTGCCAAACGGCAAAAATCTGTTTTGGTTACTTTATTTTCTACCCAGGAAAAAAATAAACCACAGATTGGAACTTGTTTGTTGCTGGAAGAAGATAATACCATCACCGGCGATATCCCTGTTGAAGGCCTAAAAGAAGAAGTGATGAAAGATGTACATGCTGTTATGAAATCACAAGCTTCATTATTTAAAAATTATACTACAGAAAATATTGCTGTTACTGCATTTATAGAATTTTTACAACCTGCTGTTTCACTAATTATAATTGGTGCAGGCAATGATGTGGTTCCTTTGGTAAATATTGCAGATGCCATTGGTTGGGAAGCCAGCGTTGTTGATGGACGAAATACACATGCCAAACCAGAACGGTTTGTTAGTGCCTGCCAGGTGCTGGTGAGCAAACCGGAAAACGTTCTTGAACAAATTTTTATTGATGAACAAACAGCTTTTGTTTTGATGACACATAACTATAATTATGATTTGGCCATGTTGAAAACATTGCTGCAACGCAATGTAGCATACATCGGCGTTTTAGGCCCAAAGAAAAAATCAGAGCGGATGATTGCTGAGTTAAAAGAACAGGGAATAAATCTTACCCAAAAACAATTGAATGCAATTTATGGCCCGGTTGGGTTGGAGATTGGTGCAGAAACCGCAGAAGAAATTGCATTAAGTATTATTGCAGAAATAAAAGCAGTGTTTGCCGGTAAAAAAGGAACCTCACTTCGCAACAGCAATGATTTTATTCATGCCAGATTGGATACACAGGCAGAAGAAAATAAAATGGATGAATGAATATTAAAATTTCAAATATCGCCATCATCATTCTCGCCGCCGGCAAATCTGCAAGACTGGGAAGCCCCAAACAATTGTTATCTTACAAAGGAAAAAATTTATTGAGGCATACGGTAGATGAAGCATTGAAAACCGGTTGCCAGTCTGTTTTTGTAGTGTTGGGTGCTAATAGCGAATTGCTGAAAAAAGAATTAAAAGAGAAACCCGTTAGCGTTGTTGAAAATGCCGGATGGCAGGAAGGCATGGCTTCTTCCATCCGTTGCGGATTGGAAACAATAACAAATACCATACTGCGGCCCGATTGTATTATTTTTATGGTTTGCGACCAGCCTTATGTGAGCAGTTCTTTATTATTAAGTTTAGTAGATAAAAAAAATGAAACTAAAATGCCCATCGTGGCCAGCAGTTATGAAAATAAATCCGAAAGCTATCGGATGGGCACACCAGCCTTATTTAATAAAAGTTTTTTTCCGGCATTGATGGAATTAAAAGGCGATAAAGGTGCAAGAAAATTAATTGCAGATAACCTGGATAAAGTAGCAACGGTTGAATTCCCCGAAGGGATAAGAGACATTGATACCAAAGAAGATTATGAATCACTGATATACTGAATTAATTTTAACTTGTTTCTATTTGGAGTTCTAAGCCCCTCTCCTTTGAAGAGGGGTTGGGGTGAGGTCTGATTATGAATTATTAAAAAAAGAAAAATGATTATAGACGGATTCAACAGGGCACATAATTACCTCCGCATTTCTATGACGGACAATTGTAACCTGCGATGTTTTTATTGCATGCCCGAAGAAGATTACGAATTTACTCCCGCCAGCAGACTGATGCAGCCGGAAGAAATAGAAGCCATCGCAAAAATATTTGTTGCACAGGGAGTAAATAAAATCCGCCTTACCGGTGGCGAACCATTG
>JANLQE010000192.1:0-2166 GCA_031367625.1 Bacteroidota bacterium | reverse complement strand
GGAGCCGGTAGCCGCACAACGGGATTCATAAGTAGTATAAGAAGCACTAAGCAGTGCACAATTCTGGCTTTTAGCAATGCTGCTAAAAAATATGCCAAAACAAAGAATAATTTGTACCGGAAAGTAAAATTTTTTCATAGGATGAATTTATATCAGTAAAATATCCACCCCTCTGGCTATAATGAAAAACAGGATTATTCATTATCACGATATTGGGGATCATCATCAAGAAGTTTTTTTAGGTGGTATAGCGTTTATCAAACGCTTATTTAACCGGTTTATTTTACAGTAAGCAAAGTATTTCAAGACGAATAACGGCAGCAATGGCGGTTTTGCAGATATTTTTTGGTAGAAGAAAGAGGACATTTTAAATTCCACACAACAAAGAAGCAGCCATACAGCTATCAACAAATAAATATCTGGATTAAACGCCACTTGCAAATATTGAAATAACCTATTATGTTTGTTTACTGATTTCCAACCTAAGAATGTACCCCAAGGCTTCACCCTGATCTTACAACTCTTCACCTGATCTTATTAAAAATTAGTGGCGGTTGTCTTTTAATTTAAAGCGATATCCAGCCATAATCCGGGTAGCCGAAAACGGAACCAAGAGTAGGCAATTAAATTAACTCAGCAGTGGTGTAGAAATGAAGGATCATTGGGAACAGGAAATAGCCCTGCTCACAAAACCAAAGTCTTTGCATTAGTGGTATAACGCTGTTGGGGAAAAGACTATCAGGAGTTACGTGTTTTTCCCATTGACAATATGAAAAATAAATTGAAAACTTTAAAGAAGAAAATAATAAATAACTATTAAACCGGGAAGCTGAAAACGGTATTAAGAGTAAGCAGAGAAATAATTATTATGAAAGCAAAATATTTTTCTTACCTGTTTATTTTTTGCTGCGGCCTGGTATTTTTAAATTCCTGCGCAACCAGAATACCGGTACAATCTGTTACGCTTATGCAGCAGATAGCAAATGAAGGAACAAGAATGCACAAAATAAATGTGGCGTATGTAAATAAAGTATTTAATGAAAAAACAGCGGACATTAATTTTTTTATTGACAAAGAATATCTGCCCGAGATGATTAAAAATATTCAGAAGCAGATTACCGGGATGGGCATTGATATGAATAAAGAATGGCCGGCTGTAATACAAAAACTTACGCCCCAGATAAACGCAACAAAAGATTCTCTGCAACAGGCTTTGTTAAACAATAAGTTTAAAGTTATCACTAAACTTAACCAGGATTTTGATGTGTTCATCCAGGCATGCAATGCAGAGATTAATTTGCTGTCGTCTGCAGTAAAACTGAATGAAGAAAAAAGGCAAATCTTTGATGGGCTGGTAAAAAAAATATCCGGGGATAAAATGGATGCCGCAAAGCTGGAGCAGATACTGGACAGTTACCTGCAGAAAGGTTCTTCTGTTTCAGCAAAGATCTTAAATTTTCAAACCGATATAGATAATTTATTACATAATTAATAAAATTAATTTTTATGACAGATAATATTAACTGGGATGATATCATCGCAAAAGCCAAGGTTGATACAGATGCTAAATTTAAAAACAGGATGTCTTCTTTAACCTCATTAACCAATAGTGAGATAGACGGGATATTAGCGGATAGTGGCATTGATAAAAAAAATTTTGCATCGGTACTTAGTGAGCTGGATGATGCAACGAAAAGCAATGCTGACAAAGCAAAAGCAATTGCTAATATAACGAATGGAGTAAAGTTGCTGGTAGGTATTGCCCAAAAGTTTTTATAATAATATGCTGCGGCAGCATTGCTACCCACTGCCATTCAAATGCTGAAAATAAATTTTATTTCTTTAACCTGTACCTGCTTTTAATCAACATTATTATGAAAAGTATGCAACTATTTTATTTTAAACACTTCATAACATGAGCTACCAATTATTAAAACATGATGTCCTGTTCTACCAGCGGTTTTTAAAAGCCAATGGGTTTTATACCGGCAGGCTATCCGGAAGCTGGGACAGCACTACCAACGATGCTGATGCCGCATTTGTGCAAAGCAGCGAAGCTATAAAACAACAGTTTGGTGTTACCGATGCCCGGAGCGAATCCAACATTATTACCCTGGTTCCCAAAGCGCAGATAACTGCCAGAAAATTTCTTGCAATCCTTACCCG
>JANLQE010000161.1:0-7051 GCA_031367625.1 Bacteroidota bacterium | reverse complement strand
CCCGGTTTGCATACTCCATTTTTTATTTAGCTGATAACCTAAGCCCACACCGTATTTAGCAGACAGGGAACTATTTTTAAAAGAAACCAATTTTACACTTCCCATATCGGCACCTGCAGATGCAAGCAAATAAAAGCCATTACCTTTTTTACGCTGTTTTTTTGCATTATTTGTAATTTTTGCAATGCTGGTATCAGGAGTTATAATATTTATTTGCTTTGTTTTCGTCTGCAGGCTATCATTAATTTTTTGCTTTACAAAAGCATCAGCAGCATTTGTTTCAGATGGGCTAACCGGATTAATTTTATACAAACCATCCAGCACTATCAATTTTTTTTCGGTTACTTCCTTTAAAGCAGCTTCTGTTGAGGCAGGCGCTGTGATAAATATTTTATTATTTTTTGCTGAAAAATAATTTTTAACTGGTTGCTGATTTTTAACATCTGCAAGCCTATCAACATTTACTGAATTGTAAGATTTTTTTGAAGACGGGATTGTATTGTTTTGAAGAGGAGTTGCCGGGTGATTATTTGAAGATGGCTGTACTGTTCTATTATTTTTATCATTAATATTTATATCCACTTTAGTGTTTGATGTGTTATTTTTTAATGAATTATTATGAAACAGCAGATAACTACCAAAACCACCTGCTAAAAACAGTGGCACTAAAAACCACAACCATACAAAAGGCCTTCGCTTTTTATCTTTATCAAGCAGTGCTTCCATTTTAGTCCAGGCCTGTTCTTCAAAAACGGGTTGGTTGTTTTCGGCTGCTGCTTTTATTTTATTTTCTATATATTCAAATTGCTCTTCGCTGTTCATATAGATTATGGTTTGCCTCTTTAATCATTTTCTGAATATTCATTCTGGCTTTTGCAAGATTTGATTTGGAAGTACCCACAGAAATATTTAACTGCTTTGCTATTTCTTCATGTTTAAACCCATCAATTACATAAAGATTAAAAACGGTGCGGTACATACGGGATAATTTTTGTACCAATGCAAAGATTTCTTTGAAAGACATTCTGTCGATAGATGTTTCACTGGAATCTGTTATTTCTAAATGCGACTCTTCTATTTCGTTTAAAAGATAATTTTTTCTGTTTTTTCTAAAATTATCTATGGCTGTATGTATCATTATACTTTTTACCCAGCCCATTAATGATGCTTCGTAATTTTCATACCTGGGATTAAAGCCCCCCAATGTTTTAAAGATTTTAAGAAACCCATCATTAACAATTTCCAAAGCATCATCATGAGCATTACAATAACGCATACAGATGCTCATAGCGAAACCGTAATAAATTTTATAAAATTCTTTCTGGCTTTGCCTGTTTGTTTTTACACAACCATGGACAATATGTAAGAGTTGTTGCCCGCTTGGCAAAATCTGTTTGGTTTATACTCTAATTAAATCGGTTTAATATCTCATCGTAAGAAAAGAAAAAATGGTTGCTTTTACAAGCATAACATCATAAATTAATTAAAGGGAGAGCTAAAAATAAAAAGGCTGGTAATTAAACCGGCCCCTGATACTATTCATTTTTCAGAAAAAATTATCTCTTACCCATCCCAGGCATACGCCCCACCGGCATCTTATTCATCATTTTCATCATGTCTTTCATTTGTTCAAACTGCTTTAAAAACTGGTTCAGTTCTGCAATTTCTTTTCCGCTTCCTTTTGCAATCCGTATTTTGCGGCCGGGGTTCATGATATCCGGATTGCGCCTTTCCTGCATGGTCATAGAATTTATCATAGCTTCTATTCCTTTAAAAGTATCATCATTAATATCAATATCTTTTATTTGTTTTCCTACGCCTGGTATCATTCCCATCAGGTCTTTCAGGTTACCCATTTTTTTTATCTGCTGCAATTGTGTTTTAAAATCTTCAAAATCAAATTGATTTTTGCGGATTTTTTTCTCCAGCTTTTTAGCTTCTGCTTCATCAAACTGTTCCTGGGCTTTTTCTACCAGGCTCACAATATCACCCATGCCCAAAATACGCTGCGCCATCCTTTCGGGATAAAACACATCCAGTGTATCCATTTTTTCGCCGCTGCTGCTGAATTTAATGGGTTTATTTACCGTGTATTTTATTGATAATGCCGCACCACCACGGGTATCGCCATCTAATTTTGTAAGTACTACACCGCTAAAATCCAACCGCTCATTAAAAGCCGCTGCTGTGTTTACGGCATCCTGCCCGGTCATACTATCTACAACAAATAAAATTTCCTGTGGGTTAATGGCAGCTTTAATATCAGCTACCTCTGTCATCATCACTTCATCTACTGCCAGGCGGCCAGCAGTATCAATGATGATTACATTTTTGTTTTTTGATTTTGCTTCTTTAATGGCATTTTGTACAATAGAAACCACATCTTTATTTTCCCGCTCTGCAAATACATCTACACCAATCTGGCTGGCCAACACTTCCAGTTGATCTATTGCCGCTGGCCGGTAAATATCTGCTGCAACCAGCAATGGCGATTTACCTTTTTTTGTTTTAAGATAGTTGGCCAGCTTACCACTGAAAGTTGTTTTACCACTACCCTGCAGACCTGCTATTAAAATTATTGCCGGGTTACCACTGATATTAAATTCACTTTCGGAGCCGCCCATTAATGCAGTCAATTCATCCTGCACAATTTTAATCATCTGCTGGCCGGGGTTCACAGATAGCAATACTTTAGCACCTAATGCCTGCTCTTTTACCTTATCAGTAAACTCTTTGGCAATTTTATAATTCACATCTGCATCTACCAATGCCCGCCTGATATCTTTTAAAGTATTGGCAATATTAAGTTCACTTATTCTGCCTTCGCCCTTAATATTTTTAAAAGCCGATTCTAATTTTTCACTGAGAGAATTAAACATAATTTTTAAACACTGATTTATTGATTATTATGATTTTGCAGATTAATGACGGTGCCATTTTGAATTTGCAAATCGTTTATATGGTAACCTTATATTTCCAAAATTTAATAAACGTTGTTTATTTAATCTTATCAATCTGCGATTAAATAGAAAAAGCTTTCTCAATAATTTCTACCTGCTCTTTTGCGTGCACTTTAGCATAACCCGTAGCTGTAGCCGCACTTGGCTGCCTGCTGATGATATGAAAATTTATATTGATCAAATTCATTCTTAAAAAGGTAGCCGCTCCCATATTTAGTGGTTCTTCCTGCACCCAATACCAGATAGCACTGCTGTATTTTTTATACAATGCATCTAATTGCTTTTGTGGTAACGGGTATAATTGTTCTACCCTTACAATGGCAATATCTGTTCTGTTATTCTTTTGCCGGTGCTCTTCCAGGTCAAAAAATATTTTGCCGCTGCACATCAATACTTTTTTTACAGAAGATGGGTCTGTTACGTTAGCATCATCGTATATTTCTTTAAATGAGCCTTCGGTAAAATGAGAAACTTTACTGAAGCTGCCGGGGTGGCGAAGGTTTGCTTTAGGTGTAAAGTCAACTAAAGGTTTTCTAAAAGGCCATGCCAGTTGCCTGCGCATTACATGAAAAAAATTAGCGGCAGTAGTGATATTGGTAATTACCATATTCAACTCGGCACATTGCTGTAAAAAGCGCTCCATTCTTGCGCTGCTATGTTCCGGCCCCTGGCCTTCGTAACCATGTGGCAACAGCAATACTACGCCATTCATGCGTTGCCACTTTGTTTCTGCTGCAGATATAAACTGGTCAATAATTGTTTGTGCCCCATTTACAAAATCGCCGAATTGTGCTTCCCATAACACCAACGCATTTGGATTAGCCATAGCATATCCATATTCAAAACCCAGCACGGCATATTCACTCAGCAAAGAATTGTAAATTCTGAAAGGCGATTGGTTTTCGGCAAAATGATTTAGCCTGTTATATTCTTTATTCGTTATTTCATCATATAAAACAGAATGCCTGTGGCTGAAAGTGCCCCGCTTTACATCCTGGCCGCTCATGCGTACATCTTTACCTTCTGTTATAAGGCTGCTGTAGGCTAATAATTCTGCTGTGGCCCAATCAATTTTTTTTTCGTCTGTAAATAATTTTATTTTATCCTGAATCAGTTTTTCAACTTTGCGAAGCGGCTTAAAATCCGCTGGCCATTTCATCAACCCATCAAATAATTTTTTTACCTGTGCTTCATTTATTGCGGTAACAGGCGAAGCATTAAAATCTTCGGCAGTAGCCCTGCGCAGGCTTTGCCATATTAATTCAGGCTTTTGATAGGTGTAAGGAAGCGGATGCTGCTTTACTTCGTCTAACCGTTCCTGTAAGTCTGCCAAAAATTGCTGCTCCATTTCTTTAGCCAGGGCTTTTGCATCTGGCTCACCATTCTCTATAAGATATTGTGTATATACTTCACGGGGGTTTAAATGCTTATCAATTAAAGCATATAGTTGGGGTTGGGTAAATTTTGGCTCATCACCTTCGTTGTGTCCGTGACGGCGGTAGCAAACCATATCAATAAAAATATCACTGTTAAATTCCTGGCGGTACATTGTAGCTATTTCTGCAATCTTCACCACTGCTTCCGGGTCATCGCCATTTACATGAAATACCGGCGCCTGCACCATGGCCGCAACAGAAGTGCAGTAGTCTGCACTGCGGGCATCATCAAAATCGGTAGTAAAGCCAATCTGGTTATTAATTACAAAGTGAATTGTGCCACCTGTGTAGTACCCTTTAAGATTACTCATTTGCAATACCTCATAAACAATACCCTGGCCAGCTACAGATGCATCTCCGTGAATAAGTATGGGTAAAATTTTATCGAAATCACTGTTGTACAAAACGTCCGCTTTACTCCTCGCAAAACCTACTACTAACGGATCAACGGCTTCTAAATGCGAAGGATTCGGGCAAAGTTTTAAATGAATTTTTTTGCCTGCTGTGGTATCTACTTCACTGCTAAACCCCAGGTGGTATTTTACATCACCTGTACCCATAGTTGTATCAGGCACAGTATTTCCTTCAAATTCGGTAAATATCTGTTCGTATGTTTTCCCCAGTACATTTGCCAGTATATTCAACCTGCCCCTGTGAGCCATGCCTATAACTACTTCCTGCACATTATTGGCGGCAGATGTATTGATAATTGCATCCAGCGCAGCAATGGTAGTTTCGCCGCCCTCCAGGCTGAATCTTTTTTGGCCTATATATTTTGTGTGTAGAAATTTTTCAAACATCACCCCTTCATTTAATTTTTGAAGGATGCGTTTTTTTTGATGTAGCGGTACTGCTTTATGAAAAGTTGTTTCCATGGCATTGGCAAGCCATTCTATTTTCTTTATATCATTTAACGAACTATACTCTATACCTACATGCGAAGTATAGGTTTTTTGAAGGTGTGCTACAATATTTTGTAAAGTTGCTTTGCCCATATTGAGAAATCTACCTGCTTCAAATTCTTTATCCAGGTCTTCATCTGTCAATCCAAAATAATTAAGCTCTAAATTGGCATGCCTGTTTTTTCGCTCTCTTATAGGATTTGTTTTTGCTATAAGATGCCCTTTATTTCTATACGCCTGTATTAGCTGATAAACAGCAAATTCTTTATCTAATGAAGAAGTAGAAACTACAGACTGGTTGTATTGTTTACCGTTAACTACCGGCTGCAGGCCAGAAGAAAGTGCAAAATCAAAGCCCTCGAAAAATTTGCGCAATTCTGCATCTACACTTTCGGGGTTTTTAATAAAATCATTATACAAATTTTCAATATAAGCTGGATGCTGGCTGGTTATGTACTGAAAATCCTTCATAAAATTTCTGGTATATATGTAAAAGGCCTGTAATTTGGCTGCAAATATCGGATTTTATAGCCAAGAAAATAAGGGGATTTATATATAAAAATACAATTTGGTAAGATGTTATGATTTACCTTTCTGTATCTCTTTAAAAAAAAAGGAATAAAATCATTTATTTTCAAATGTCTATCCCTATCTTTGCAGCCCAAAAAATAGATTTAAAATGGCAAACCATTCAGCAACAAAGAAAGATGTGCGTCAGAGTGCAAAGCGTAACGAACGTAACCGTTATTATGGCAAAACTACCCGTAATGCAATACGTGATATTAAGGCATTAGATGAAAATAAACCTGCATCAGAAAAACTTCCGGTAGTAGCATCTATGATAGATAAATTAGCAAAGCGTGGTACTATTCATAAAAATAAAGCTGCTAATTTAAAAAGCAAATTAGCAAAAAGAATTAATGCACTTGCCAAATAGATTTGTCAAAATCAATTTATAATTTTAAAATATTTTAAAGCCCATCTACCATTACCAGATGGGCTTTGTTATGAATATTTGCCAAACAAAACCCTAAATAAAAAGCCTATGCAAAATGCACAGGCTTCTGATTTTGGTATAAATTTTTATCTCTCTTAAATCTCTTCTGCAGCTTCTACAAGTACCGTAGTTTTATTATTCAGTACTTCTACAAAGCCACTTTTAATATTATATGAAGTTGTGTTGCTTTTATCTTTTAATATTTTAAGCTTACCGGTTTTTAGCGCACTTACCAATGGGGCATGTTTATCAAGAACCTCAAACAAGCCTGTTATACCCGGTAATTGTACTCCGTAAACATCGCCGCTAAAAATTTTACGCTCTGGTGTTAATATTTCTAAAGTCATTGTTAGTATTTAGATATTTAATCGCTATTTAATGAATTATAAAATGCCAAAATCATTTTGTAGTCCTGTAAGGCTTCGTCTATAATAATGCCATTTGCTTCTTTTGATATGTACTGAATCTGTAAGAAAGTTCAATCTGAGTTTGTATTTCATTACATGAGCCCATTGAAAATTCAAGAAAATGTTTTAACTGTTTATTGGTAGCCCTGCCTGCGCCTTCAGAAATGTTGCTTGGAACTGAAACTGCACATCTTCTATGCTGAGATGTTAATCCATATATTTCCTGTTTGGGAAAGGTAACAGTAATTTTATCAATATTTTCTGCCTAAGTCATTGACCTTTGCCAGATTTTAAGTTCTCTAAAATTGTGCATCCCCATGACAGAGTATTTAGTATTGAGTACTTTTAC
>JANLQE010000156.1:0-18298 GCA_031367625.1 Bacteroidota bacterium | reverse complement strand
CAAAGTTACCGGATCAGGATTTTAAAAAGGCAGTTAATAAAATATTTAATATCCCGTATTTAAAAAAGTGGAAAAGTAAATATTTAATGCTATCTAAATTTCCTGCAACATTTCAATATCTTGTTCAAATGAAACAAAGATTAAGCAAATAAAGTATTGTCAAAATTCTCCATCATATTACCGGTTTATAACGGCGGAACACTCGTAAAAGAATGTGTGCAAAGTATTTTAAATCAAACCCTTTCCGGTTTTAATTTAGTGGTACTGGATAATCATAGCAACGACGGTACGCTGCAATGGATTGAATCTTTAAAGGATAGCCGTATTATTATTTATCCTTCGGAAGAAAAACTTAGTATGGAGCAAAACTGGGCCAGGGCAATCAGCATTCCCAAAAATGAATATATCACCCTGATAGGCCATGATGATATATTATGCGCCGATTACCTTGAGGAGATGAATTGTTTAATTGCTCAACATCCCAATGCAAGCCTTTATCAAACCCATTTTAATTATATTGACGGAAGCGGAAATTTTATAAGGCCATGTATGCCAATGGATGAAACACAGTATGGGCATGAATTTCTGGCCTGCCAAATGGCCCGTACAATGGACAGTATGGGCACGGGGTATATGATGAGGAGTAAACATTTTGATGAGTTGGGTGGTATGCAGGCAGATTACCCCAATCTTATTTTTGCAGACTACCAGTTATGGGTGCAGCTTTGCCTCATCAGTTATAAAGCCACTTCTCACAAATTCTGTTTCAGCTACCGCATACATAACAGTATATCAAAACTTACTAACGGGGAACACTACCAGCAGGCATTTGAAAAATATATTTATTTTATTGCATCCATTTTAAAAAATGAAAAAGTAAAATTGGTTGTGGAAAAATACGGCCATGATTTTTTAATGTATTTCTGCGAAAGCCTTTCTCACCGTATTCTTAAAACCCCGTCTTCTGCCAGGAAAATCAACGTGGCCCGATTCATTGAAAAATGCGAAGCATTGGCAGCAATGATTATTCCCGGTCAGAAATTTGAGCCCCTGAGAAAATTCAGGATAAATATTGCCAGGAAATTAGATGCAAACGAAGCCGGCCGCCGTGCTTTTCAATTTATAAAAAATTAAATTTATTTACTTTCATTAATCATTTCCTGCTCCATCATTTCTTTTACCAAGGCCGGTAAATCGTAATGTGGTTTCCAGCCCAGTTTTGTCCTGGCTTTGCTGGCATCACCTACTAATATTTCTACTTCTGTAGGCCTGAAAAATTTTGGATTGATGGTGATGATTTCCTGCCCGGCAGGTAACTGGTATAACGGGTTATTACATTTTGCCACATAACCTTTTTCATCTACACCAGTTCCCTTAAATGCTATTTCTATACCGGCTTCTGCAAAACATAATTTTGCAAAATCTTTTACAGAAGTAGTTTTTCCGGTAGCCAAAACAAAATCTTCCGGCTCATCCTGCTGTAACATCCGCCACATACCTTCTACATAATCCTTTGCATGGCCCCAATCTCTTTGGGCATCTAAATTTCCCAAAGCCATTTTATCAAGTTTGCCTAATATTATTCTTGCAGTGGAAATGGTAATTTTGCGGGTGACAAACCCTTCGCCCCTTAACGGACTTTCATGATTAAACAATATCCCGTTCACCGCATAAATTTGGTAAGCTTCCCGATAGTTTACTGTTATCCAATAGCCATATAATTTTGCAACGCCATAAGGGGAGCGTGGATAAAATGGTGTAGTTTCTTTTTGAGGAACCTCCTGTACTTTGCCGAATAATTCGGAGGTAGAGGCCTGGTAAAATTTTGTTTTATTTTCCAGTTTAAGAATACGGATGGCTTCTAAAATTAATAATACTCCTGTTCCATCTGCGGTAGCTGTGTATTGTGGGGTTTCAAATCTTACCTGTACATGGCTTTGTGCTGCAAGATTATAAATTTCATCTGGCTGTGTCTGCTGTATTATTCTTAAGATATTACTGCTGTCTGTCAGGTCGCCATAATGAAGAAATAATTTATCGGCATTATTTTTATCAAATATTAAATGATCAATTCTTGCGGTGTTTAAAAGAGAACTTCTCCTTCTTATGCCATGAACGATATATCCTTTTGCTAATAAAAGTTCAGTAAGGTAAGCACCATCCTGCCCTGTGATGCCCGTAATTAGTGCCGTTTTCATTAATCTGTTTTATTTTAATTATTTTCGCAAATCTATTATAAAAAATATGAAAATAGCGGTCAATTGCTGGATATTAAGGAACAGGCAGATAGATGGTATCGGAAATTTTACTATTGAAACCTTAAAACCTTTAATTAAAGCGCATCCTGAAATTGAATTTCAAATACTTTGCGATAAAAATTTTACAGAAGATTACTTTGATTTTTCAAATGTTACAAAACACCGCATATTTCCTGCATTAAGGCACCCGGTACTTTATGTATTTTATATGGAAATTGTTTTGGGTTATTTTTTAAACAAACACCAACCCGATCTCTTTCTTGGTATGGATGGATATTTATGCCTTAATTCCGGAACTAAACAATTGCCGGTAATTTACGATTTAAATTTTGAGCATTATCCCAAAGACCTGCCGCTGCGTAACAGGATTTATTTCCGCACATTTTTTAAAAGATTTGCAAAAAAAGCGAAACGGATTGCTACCATTTCTGAATATAGTAAAGAAGATATTATAAAAATATATGGGATAAATCCTGCTCTTATTGATAATGTTTCCTGCGGCATAAAAGATAAATTTTTCCCTTTGAGCGAAGAACAAAAAGCGGAGAATAAAATAAAATATTCAGCAGGGAAAGACTATTTCTTTTTTGTAGGGTCTATGCATCCCCGTAAAAATATTATACGTCTTTTTAAAGCCTTTGACCTGTTTAAAAAACAAACAGGCAGCAATTTTAAATTAGTATTGGCAGGCCATATAATGTGGGATAATATCAGCATAAAGTCTGCATTGGATTTAATGAAATATAAAACCGATGTGGTATTTACAGGAAGGGTTACAGATGAAGAATTGAATGAATTGCTTGGCGCAGCCTATTGCCTTACTTATGTACCGGTGTTTGAAGGATTTGGCTTGCCTATTGCAGAAGCTTTTCAGGCAGGCGTTCCCGTTATATGCAGCAGTGTTACCTCTATGCCGGAAGTGGCCGGAGATGCGGCTTTGCAGGTAAATCCTTTTGACGAAACTGCTATTGCTGCCGCAATGAAAAAAATATATGATGAACCAGCGCTGAGAGAAACATTAATTTTGAAAGGGTATCAGCAAAAAAAAATATTTACCTGGCAAAAAACAGCCGCCCTTTTGTACAATAGCATTATGAAGTGTGTGCACTAAGTTTTACTTTCCAATAATGCAGTAAATCTTTTAAACTTTTCTCCATTGGAATAACGGGCTGCCAGCCAATCTCTTTTTTTATTTTATCTGATGAGCCGGTTATTTTTTTATTTTCTGAAGGCCTGAATTTTTTTTCATTTATTTTATAAATGATGGTTGTACCGGTAATTTGTGCAAACATTTCAATGATATGTTTCAGCACAAATCCTTTATTAGAACAAACATTGTATGTTTCTCCTTTTTTGCCCTTTGTCATCAATTGATAGTATGCTTTTACTACATCCCTTACATCAGTAAAATCACGGATTACTTCCACATCACCCACAGTTAATTCTATTACTGTAACTCCTTTTTTTAATTGTGCAGCAATTTGTTTGGCAAAAGAAGAAATTACAAAATTTTCATTTTGATACGGCCCGATATGATTAAAAGATCTTGTATGTAAAATATCTAAACCATAATTTTTCGAATAAATTTCTACCAGTCTTTGCTGCATTACACGGGCAGCACCATAAGGACTTGCAGGGTCGGGGCACAGGTTTTCGGTTAAGGCGCCATTTGCTGCATTGGCAATTCCATATTCTTCGGATGAGCCAACAGACAGCAGCCTGCATTTTAACCGGTTAATTCTTAGTGCTTCTACCAATGATAAAAAAATTCCGGTGTTATCTGTTATGGAAGCAGAAGGGTAAAGCCAGCTATCAGCAACACTGCTTTTTGCCGCCAGGTGTAAAATATAATCTGGTTGAAATTGAAGTAAAAGCTGTGTAACTTTTTCTGCGTTCAATAAATCAAGCTGATGAAAACTGCAGGTTACATTTGGATAATCAGCTTCACCAAAAGCTGGTTTATTATTACAGTAAATGCCTGCAACAGTATGGTGTTCTGCTGTAGCAGACAGCAATTCAATAAAATGCCTTGCTGCAAAACCTGATATGCCTGTTATTACTATTCTCATTAATTTTTTGCTGTAATACGGGTTAATATTCCGGCAGCCTTGGCTGCAATATTACCCCAATAAAAATGATCAAAAAAAGATTCGCCTGTTTGGGTCTGGCTATCTGCCAGTACAATTGCATTAGCGAATGCCTGCCAGTCGTGGTCTTTCACTACGGTTAATTTACCGGTAACCAATTTTGCCGGAACGCCGCAGGCACCGCTTTCACTGCTGACAGAACTAAGGTTGTTACCAATTGCTTCTACCAGTTTTGTTTTAATACCGCCTCCACTTATTACCGGATTTAAAAAAATATCTGCAGCTTTAAAGTAAAGATTTATATCATCCACAAAGCCAGCGTAAATAATATTTTTATCTGCAAATGCTTTCAGTTCTTCAAATGAAGCCGGTAAACCCTGTCCGCAGATAATTATTTTGTATTTATAATTTTCTTTTTGCAGTAGTAAAGGATTTATGTAAGTAATTATATAGTTAACGGCTTCAATATTGGGGAGATAATTTAAGCTGCCATTAAACAGCAAAATCTTTTCATCAACGGGTATGCGGTACTGTTGTCTTAATTGGGTTGATGCAAATTGCTTTTGTTGTGCAGAAGGCATTTGCTGCCATTCAATACCATAAGTAATTACATGGCATTTCTCTGCATCAAGCTTATAATTCTTTATTGCAAACAGCCTGTCTTCTTCTGTTACAAAAAAATTATGATCAATTATTTTATGCGTATTTTTTTCATAGTGCCACAACATGCGCCACCACCATTTACCCATACTTTTAAATCTTACAGACTCTATATTGTGCGACAAAAGAGAAAGTTTTATGCCTGTTCCTTTTTTTAACATCCAGGCCAGCCAGCCGTAATAAGGATGTATAATAATAAGGTCAGTTATTTTCTTTTCTGTGATCAGTTTTTTTATGCGGAAAAAAAGTGCCGGGTTTGCATACCGCAATTTTGAACTGCCTGATATTTTATGAAATGATTTCTGCAGCCCCTCAGGAATTTCATTTTCTTTTACAGAAATAAATTCTACCGGCAACAGCTTTGCCAGATACTGATGAAAAAAAGCCACGAATTTTTTTCCTCCTGTTTTAGGCGGATAAATATTATAAGGCGCCAGTAAAGCTACCCTGGTTTTAATATCAGAAGGAAAGGTTTCTTTCACTTAATTTTTTAATTAATAAGCGGCTTTATATTTTTTGCTTTTCTTATTTCTACAACAATGCAAACTGCCAGCAGCAACATCAATAACCAGGTAAAAACATTGCTTAAGGTTTTACTGGTGTAAAAAAGAGTGGGCTCAAATTTAAAGTCGATGGTATGTTTGCCGGCAGGTATCAGCATGGCTCTTAATACATAATTAGCTTTAAAATAAGGTGCTGTTTTTCCATCTATATAAGCATTCCATTCCTTATAATAAACCTCGCTGAACACGGCAACATTGCTGGTAGCAGAAGATGATTCATAGGAAATAGCCTCATTATCAAAAGCTTTCATTTTTATCACCGAACTACTGTCTGCTGCTGCATAACCTGATACTAAACTTTTAGATTTTTCATCTGCTATTACTGTGTCTTTTGGGTTAAAGCCTGTAAGTGCTTTCATTTCTGCCACCGGGCCGTTTACAAATTGCACCGCTTTTACAAACCAGGCATTGCCTAAGGCACCGGGATTTTGAGAAGCCACCAGATCATTTCCCTGGCGTTGTATTACATACTTTGTATTAAGCATATTTAATATGCCGATATTTGGCGATGGCCCGCTCAACTGATAGGCAGTTAAATCATCGTAGATACCCAGTTTAGCTGCATGATAGCCACCGATAGATTTATGGTAATAAGATGTTTTAGATTCTTCAAACGGGCTGCCCACACTAAGATTATATACCCTGTAATTTGGATCTTTATCTGCAAGAATTGTTTTGTCTGCATTGCTCATGGGAAACTCAGTGGCTTCATATTTTTCTTTGCTGTCAAAACTTTTTTCATTCAGGTATTTCATATCAAACGACATTAAATCTATTAATGCAGTAAGGGTAAGGCCCACTAAAAGCACCATAGCATTGATTCTCTTTTTTAAATACAAGGCAATAAAAGCAGCAGCAATCAATACATAAATCAGGGAACGGATAATATCGCTCATCAGCAAAGAAGCCCGGTCTTGTTTTAATGCGCTTACAAATTCCCTGGCGCTTTTTTGTGCTTCGGGATTGCCTTTAAAATTAGCCACCATTGCTTCATACAACTGGTTGTCTTTTTCGGGGCGGTAACTTTCATCTGATTGCGCAAGTTTCTGTTCCAGTGCAGTATCCTGTACATTATATAATTGATTAAACTGTGCAGTACGCTGTTTATTTTCATTGCCAAAATCGCTGCTTAAATAAAACAGCAATGCAATGGCAAAAAGTACTCCGGTTGCAAGGCTGGCAAGTTTAAATTTTTGCCAGCTTCCGGCATCATTATTTTCTATCAGTTTATTTATGGTTAGTGCAGCAATAACCGGGAAAAGTATTTGCGGTATTACGAGTGCCATTGTAGGCACCCTGAATTTATTATAAAGCGGCAGGTAATCAAACATAAAATAATTAAAGCCCGCAAGGTTGTGCCCTAATGCCAATAATATTGCCAGCAGGCAGGCGGCAAATACCCACCATTTATGTTTCCCGTTTAAATAAAACATCCCAAAAATAAACAGAAAACAAACTACCGCTCCAAGGTAAACAGGACCGTTTGTAAAAGGCTGGTTGCCCCAGTATAAAGATTGGCTGAACTGAGCCGTAGCCTGCTCCACAGCATTTTCGGGAATCCCTAATTTTTCGGTTAAATATTTAACAACATGCGAGTTTTCGCCCAATTTTGGAAACATATAACTTTCGCCATCCCGTTCTGCATAATGATTGCCATAGCCCATCACCCCCGGAAACATTAATCCCAATAATTCTCCCTTGCCATAACTCCATTGAAAGGCATAATCTTTAGAAAGCCCCGTAGTTTTTCCATCAACAACTTTCTCTGTTTTTTTTACAGCGTCTGTCATTACCAATTGACCTCCGCGTTTTGATTCTTTGGCATAATCATAAGTAGGAAAAAGCGTAATGGCATTTATACAAACGCCCATAATACCTGCTGCTGCCAACAGCCCCAGGGCTTTTGCCAGGTGTAGAAATTGTTTTGTTTTTATCCAGTGTACAGCAAAAGAAACAGACATTATGCCCAGTATCAAAAACAAATAATAACTTATCTGCTGGTGCCCCTGTGCAATCTGAAGTGCTGTAAATAAAGCAGCCAGCGTAAAGCCGGCTAAATATTTTTTATCAAAAATTAAAATGGCTGCACCTATTAATGCCGGCGAATAAGCCAGCGCAAACATTTGGGTAACGTGGCCGGCCGTAATAATAATGGGGGAGAAGCTGCAGTAAGCAAATGCCAGCGAGCCCAGGATGGCTGCAAAGGGCCCTATTTTTAAACACATACATAAAAAGTAAAAAGCAATGCAGGCTAAAAAGAAAAAATTCATTGGCTGCGGCAACCATAGCTGAAAAAGATGATCAATAATTCCCAACGGCGACCACGAACCTTCAATAGCAATCTGATAAGCAGGCATGCCGCTAAACATACTGGTAACCCACAAAGGAAAATGGCCATGTTGTTCTTTATATTCAAAAGACTGGTGGCTCATACCCTGCCATCCAATTAAATCTGATTGTTTTAAAACTGTATCTGCTTCAAATGCAGGTTTGCTGATGATTAATGCAACTATTAAAAAAATGGCAACAGCAATTATGTGCGGCAATAGCTTTTTAAAACTAATATTTTTCATTTAAGCGTCTTTAGTGGCGGCAAATTAAGGTTAAAAATTATTATTGTGTTATTAAAACTAATAAAACCCGTTCAAAAGCTTAATGGCAGGGCCTTCTGGATTCCTCTGGTTTGCCATGCCGGTATGCCTGGGGGAGAAGCGGCAATGCAGTAAAAAAAAGCAGTACATTATTTTGTACTGCCTGTAAAATTTTTATAATATATTTTTTAAAGCGGAATGTCCTGATGTGCCAATATCGACAGGAATCTTAAAATTATTCCAATGCATTATTGCCCGTTCTGCACGCTTTGAATACTTTCCATTTCGCCTTTAATATTTTTACGTTTAAATAATCCCACATCAAATTTACCAAAACGCCAATTGAAATTTAAACGCAGTATCTGTGGATCTCTGAGGCGCCGGTTGTCCTGTACAAATACTGTCGTTTCTGCATGGGTGGCATAAATCCGGGAACGAAAAATATCGCTGAATTGCAGGGTAAGAGAGGCAGCATTGTTTTTTAAGAAATCTTTTTTTATGGCAATATCAGCCCCATATACCGGCTTTATATATCCTTGTGAAGTAGATTGGGCGCCGCCGCCAAACATACCGCCGCCACCGCCACCACGGTTGCTTCCACTGCTGGCAGGCAGCAATGTTTTTGCCTGGTAATCGCCACTTAGCTGTATAGAATAATTTTTAGGTAATTTAAAACTGTTATTCAGCTTTGCAAACCAGCTAAAGAGGCTGCTGTTGGTTACACCGGGCAGGTTGGCCGCTTTAATTTCCACATCATATAAATTAAGGTTGCTGGTAAGGCTCCACCATTTTGCGATTTTATTATTGCCGGTAATTTCCAGTCCGGCTGTGTAACTTTTATTGGCATTTGCATAAGTTATATACCTGCCTAATTTATCAGGATTGATAAGGGAATCAAATTGATAACGGGTTATTAAATTTTGGGTGATTTTGCCGTAAAGGCTTATTAATATTGAGTTTCCGGGGCTATACTGATTAGAGTAGGCTATTTCTCCAAGGCTTGTAAACTCTGGTTTAAGGTTTGGATTACCGACTGTTAAATTTAATGAATCTGAAAAATCAACAAAAGGAATTAACTGAAAAAAATTGGGCCTGTTTATTTTTCTTGAAAAATTTAACTGTATATCTTCTTTGTCATTTAATTTATAACTTAAATATGCACTGGGAAAAATACTGAATGGGTATTTATTGGAAAACTGCTGATTCTTTGTAATAAAATTGCCGGTGTATTGAGAATTTTCAACCCTTATACCCACCTGGTAACTAAAGTTTTTTATTTGCTGTGAGTAGGTACTGTACGCAGCATATACCTCATCTTTATAATTATACCTTACCCCAATTTGAGGGAGTAAAATGTATTGCCTGGTATTAGGATTTTGTAAATAATTATCATTGTAATTAATGTAATTCCTTACAGATGCCCTTGCACCAAATTCAATCTTTTGTGTTTTTGTAAATGGATCTGTATAATCTGTTTGCATGGTGAAAGTCCTGGTATCACCACCACCCGTAGCTTTCAGTGCGCCTTGCGGGGATTTGGGGTTGTTATTCTGGTCAAAGCGAATAGTGTTGTAATCAGATGTATTGGTATAAATGCTCGAAATATAATTGGCATCTGCGGTCCATTCTTTACTGGCCCTGGCAAAATTGTGTTTAAAACCAAGGCTTCCGCCATAATTCCTGAAATGCTGATCTACCTGTAAACTACGTTCTGCTGTTTCAATAAAAGTCTTGGCGGGTAATATTGTATCCGCGTAAATATTAATAAGATCATGTACTTTAAAATGCCCGTTTACCGCATTTACACCTACTGTTATGGTATTTCTGTTATCTAAAAAATAATCAAAACCTATGCGGCCAAAAGCAAACAGCCCGGTTACAACCGGTTTATTGGTTTGATTATAATGTGCAGCCGAATCTTTGCCTAAAAAATCTATTCTTGTTGAACTTACATCAGTGATAAATTTGAGAAAGCTCAGTTGCGAAGAGGCAAAAAAGTTTATTTTATTTTGTTTTATATTGATATCACCACCAAAGCCCGGCATACCTCTGCTATTGATACTTGTACGAACGTTTCCGTTATATCCTGTTTTACGGTTTTTCTTCAAAACAATATTTAAAATACCTGCACCGCCGCTACTGGCATCATATTTTGCTGAAGGGTTAGTCATAATTTCTACACTGGCAATCTGGTCTGCCGGAATCTGATCCAGCGTAAGGGAAGCAGGCCTTCCATCAATAAATATCTGTGGCGTTGCATTTCTCATGGTTACATTGCCATCAATATCCACATTTACCGAAGGTATATTTTTCATTACGTCTATCGCTGTACCGCCGGTTGCAGAAATATCTTTTTCTACATTATATATTTTTTTATCAAGGCTAAGTTCAAGTAAAGGTTTGCTGGCATTTACCGTTACATTTTGAAGCTGCAGTGCATCCTGTGTAAGTTTAATATTGCCAAGGTCTTTATCTAAGTCCGTGCTGTTTAATTCACCCAGTTTATGTTCGTAGAGTTTGTAACCCACTGCAGAAATACTTAATTTATAAGAGTGAGAAGAAACCATTACCGGCAGATTTTCAAGGCTAAAATTTCCTTTTTTTGTAGAAAGCAAAATGGCTAATATAATATCTTTTCTTTTTCTGGTAATCGTATCAGATTTGGTTTCAACCAACTGAACAGAAGCGCCATCAACGGGTTTGGAAGATTGTGCATCTATAATTCTGCCATAAAAACGGCCATTATTAATTTGCGAAGCACCTGTTGGCCGCCCTTTGGAGGGTAGCTGTGCCTGTAGTAAATGGCTGCTTAAAATAAAAAAAATCAATAAGCAGTAAGGTATAAATACTTTCATATTCAGGTGTTTCGGTAAGTGCAATATACTCCATTCACTTTTGATGATTATTTAAGTGATGAAAGTTCAGTTAGCGCAAATATATTTAATTCTTCCACATTATGCTTTGTTGAGACATATTATAATTAATACCTGTACAGTTCCTGTTAATAAACCAAAAACTGCTGCGGCAAGTTTTACAATATATATTTGTTTTGATGCCCTGGCCAATATAATTTTTTCTATGGCTGGTATAGAAATATTATTAATTTTTTGGGCAATCATTTTTTCGGGGTTCAGTTGCTGCATTAAACTGGCAGTATAATTTTTTAAAAGTTCAGGAAACAATATTTCTACTTCCGCAAGAAAAGCTTCTTTAAAACGGCTTAATGTTTTTTCGCCCATAAATTTTGACAATAAAGGAAAGGCTACTGATAATTTTTCTTTTAAAAAATGGTCAATATGAATTTCAATTTCCGGTTGTAGTTTTTGCAATAATGCAGGCGATACAATTTTTTCGCTTACAAATTCAGGAGATAAAAAATGTTTATTTACAAAGGCAGCTATTTCATTTGCCAGTACAGCCTGGCTGGCAGGTAAAATACCCTGCAGTTTTATTCCTGCTATCTTTTTTGCCTTTGCCGGATTAAATAAAAACCTGATGAATAAGCAAGCTGACAGCCACGAACCTGCAGTAGAAACAAATAAAATTATTAAAACTTGTGTAAATGGCATTGGGTAAAAAATTGCTGGCAAAAGTATTGTTTTTTACCATCTGTAAAAATGTAATTTTGTACAAGGCAGGTTTTTATATATTTTTGCTGCCCGGTTATACAAATGGTAGTCGTAGCTCAGTTGGTTAGAGCATCAGATTGTGATTCTGAGGGTCGGGGGTTCGAGCCCCCTCGGTTACCCACTATAAATCTCCCCGAAATTGTTTCGGGGAGATTTTTTTTGGCCCGCTGGCCATTTATCATTATAATTTTCCACAATGCCTGTTTAACAAAACATTATTGCCATAACTGCGTTTACAATAAACCATTCAATTTTTATTTACGTTATTTTTACAAATGCAAAAAATTGCAAATTTTATTATGAGTAAAAAATTCATTCCAGTAATCCTGGTCCTTACCGGCGCAAGTTTCTTTCTTGCTTTTCAATCGCAGGGAAAAAATGATAATGAGGATAACCCAAAATTGCGGTATGCAAAAATATTAAGAAATGTGGGCGTGCTTTTAGAAGAAGGCCATGTGAATCCTAAAAAGATTGATGACGATTTCAGCAAAGAAGTTTTTAAAAAATTTTTAGGAACCCTTGATGGAGATAAAAATATTTTATTGCAATCAGATATAAATGGTTTCAAAAAATATGAAACCAGCATTGATGATGAAATACATGGGGCACCTATAGAATCTTTTTATACCATTAATGAAGTGTATTTAAAACGACTGAATGAAGTATCTGTTTTGTATAAAGATATTCTTGCCAAACCATTTGATTTTACCATGAATGAATCTGTAATGATGGATCCGGAAAAACTTAATTTTCCCACATCAGCAGCAGACCGGACAGATACCTGGAGAAAAAGACTGAAATATCTTGTACTGGATAAATATGTTACTATGCAGGATGACAGGGAGAAAAATAAAGCCAAAAAAGATTTTAAGCTAAAGCCCGACAGTACGCTGGAAAGAGAAGCAAGGGATCAGGTGCGTAAACAGATTGAGCGGTATTTCGTTACTAAAAAAACAAGGGAAACAAGTGACGAAAATTTCAGCACCTTCGTAAATGCCATTACAGGCACTATGGATCCGCACACAGATTATTTTCCACCGGTTGATCTGCGTTCATTTAATGAATCTATGAAAGGTAGTTTTTATGGAATTGGCGCTTTATTAAAAGAAGATAACGGAAGTATAAAAATTGCCAGCCTTACCAGCGGCGGCCCGGCATGGAAAAGCGGGGAGCTGAAAGAAAATGATGAAATAATAAAAGTAGCGCAGGGCAGTCAGGAACCGGTAGATGTAACCGGTTATGCCGTACCTGATGCAGTAAAATTAATTCGTGGTGCAGAAAAAGGATCTGAGGTAAGGCTTACCCTAAAAAAAATGGACGGTGTTATAAAAGTAATTTCATTAAAGAGAGATGATATAAAATTAGATGAAACATTTGCCAGGTCGGCAATTATAAAAGGCGAACATAAAATCGGGTACATTTATCTGCCGGAGTTTTATGCAGATTTTGAAAAACCCAGTGGTGCCCGTTGTGCTGCTGATGTAGCCAAAGAGCTGGAAAAATTAAAAGCAGAAAAAGTAGATGGCATAGTATTGGATTTAAGAGGCAATGGCGGTGGATCATTATACGATGTGGTACAAATGGCTGGCCTGTTTATAGAAGATGGCCCGATATGCCAGGTAAAAGGGCGTGATGAAAAACCACAGATATTACGGGATAGGGATAAAACAGTGCAATACGGTGGCCCGTTTGCAGTAATGGTTGATGAAACAAGTGCCTCTGCATCAGAAATTTTTGCAGCAGCTATTCAGGATTATAAAAGAGGAATTATTATTGGCAGTACTTCTACATACGGAAAAGGAACCGTGCAGCGCAATATCCCTTTAAATCCTGAAAGTGAAAACAACCTTTTTACTACAAAAACCGGTGACGATCTGGGAACAGTAAAACTTACGCTGCAGAAATTTTACCGCATCAACGGTGGTGCTACACAATTAAAAGGCGTAGTACCCGATGTAATTTTACCCGACAGGCTTGAGTACCTTAAATTCAGGGAGAAAGATAACCCCGATGCACTTAAATGGGATGAAATACCCAAGGCAGATTATAAAATCTGGACAAGCAGCATCAGCGAAAACGCATTGGTAAGCAGCATAAATGATGATGTAAACAAGAGTCCTACTTTTGGTAAAATAAAAACCAATGTAGATTGGCTGGCAAAAAATGCAGACAGGGAATACGATTTAAATATCAGCAAATTTAAAGCAGATCAAAAAGAATTAAAAGTAGTGTATAAGCAACTGGAAGATTCGTATAAACTTCCTAAACAAATGGATGTAAAAAACTTAATTACAGATACGCTTGCTATAAATTCATTAAAAGATAAAGCAGACAGGAATAAAATTTTTATAAAAAGGATAAGTGATGATATCTACATTGATGAATCAGTAAAAGTGCTTAACAAAGTAATTGAACAGGGAAATGTAGCCAAGAGAAATTAATTAATTATTTGGTAAAGAAGCTATCAGCCTTTGGTTGATGGCTTTTGTTTTATATTCATTTTTTGTATATTTGGAGTAACCCTTTTTAAGAACGAAACAATGTTTATTCAGTTGCAGCAAAGATCAAGGTCGTTAATGGATACCTGCAAAGTACCACGCCCGTCTTTGGCAGCTTCTTTACGTAAATAAAATGCAGCAGCCTGTGCTTTCTGTTCGGTAAAACACCTGGTTATATTTCTAACAATTAACTGTAAAGGTTTTTGATAATGTGCAAAAATAAGAGACACATCCCATGCGCCCTGCCTGCTGCTGATTACATCAATTACTGCAGCATCTTTTAACCACGATCCATCTGCAATAAAAAGCATATCGCCCGGCCGGGCTATTTGTCCGACATAGATTTGGTTACTCAAAAAATTATTCATTTCCGATAACACTGCTGCACTTATTTTTTGCGGTCTGCCCATAAAAATTCCGGCAAATAATTGTTCTCTAAAATTAGTCAATTCTTTTATACTGCCATAAATGAAATTCAGGTATTTAAAAATCAATAAGTAAAGTTTTCGAAATTTACACAGCTTGTTTAAAATGGAGTTAACATAGACTATGTGTTCAAATTATTTTTCACCAGGGCTGCAAAAATAATAATTGCCTTATAATATTTTTTTGCTTAATTGAAAAATTTGAGTGAAACTTTAAATATGAACGATTTTTTAGCAGCCCGTTTACAAATGGCGCTTTCATTAGGTTTTCACATTGTGTTTGCCTGCATCGGTATGGTAATGCCGGTGCTGATGGCCTTTAGTGAATGGAAATGGTTGCGGACAAAAAAGCAGGTGTATGTAGATATTGCCAAAGCATGGTCTAAAGGTGCAGCTATATTTTTTGCCGTAGGCGCTGTATCAGGAACGGTACTGGCATTTGAGTTAGGATTGCTTTTTCCACAATTTATGAAACATGCCGGCCCTATAATTGGAATGCCTTTTTCCTGGGAAGGAACGGCATTTTTTATAGAAGCAATTGCGTTGGGCGTTTTTTTGTATGGATGGAATAAATTAAATAAATGGGTGCACTGGCTGTCGGGTGTTGTAGTGGGCATTGCAGGCCTGATGTCAGGAATTTTTGTAGTAGCCGCCAATGCATGGATGAACAGCCCAACTGGATTTACATGGAAAAACGGTGAGGCAATAAATATTGATCCGGTTGCGGCAATGTTTAATGATGCCTGGCGGCAGGAAGCCCTGCACATGATATTAGCTGCTTTTATATCTACCTGTTTTGCTGTAGCAGGCGTTCATGCTTTTTTATTATTAAAAAAGAGAAAAAATATTTTTCATAAAACAGCGGTTAACATTGCTCTATCCTTTGGTACAGTAGCCGCTTTTTTACAGCCATTGAGCGGCGACATATCTGCAAAACAAATTGCTATAAAGCAACCGGCAAAGTTGGCGGCATTGGAAGCGCTTTATAAAACAAGCAAGCCTGCAGATCTAATTATTGGCGGCATCCCAAATAATAAAAATCAACAGGTTGATTATGCTTTTCACATTCCGGGAATGCTTGGTTATCTGGCGCATGGTAATTTTAATGCAGAAGTAACCGGTCTTGATAAATTTCCAAAAGAAGAAAGACCACCCGTATTAATCATGCATTTTTCATTTCAAATAATGGTGGGCATTGGATTTTTACTGGCCTTTGCCGGTTTACTGTTTTTACTTTTTAGTGTATGGGGCAAAAAGCTGATGTTAAAAAAATGCTGGTTAATTTTTATTGCTTTACTTACACCTTTAGGGTTTATTGCAGTAGAAGCCGGGTGGATAGTTACAGAAGTAGGCAGACAGCCATGGATTATTTATGGGGTGATGAAAACCAAAGATGCAGTTACCTCAATGCCTGGTGTACAATATTCTTTTTACACAGTTACAACTATCTATTTGCTTCTTACAATATTAGTAACATGGTTATTAAAAAAACAAATAGCATCTGTAGCAAAAAATTATCCCACAGCAAATGAAACCAATTAAACATGCTCACCATCATCATTATTATTTTGGGTATTTCTTTTCTTTTATATACCCTGTTGGGTGGCGCCGATTTTGGAGCAGGAATAATTGAAACATTCACTGGTAGCAAGGAAAGTAAAACTGTATCGAAAGCTATGGCGCCAGTGTGGGAAGCCAATCATGTTTGGCTGATACTTGCAGTTGTAATAATGTTTACAGGCTTTCCTAAAGTGTATGCCGCTATCAGCCTTTCGCTGCATATACCTTTAATGGTTGCGTTAATGGGAATTGTATTAAGAGGGTCAGCATTTATATTTCGTTTTTATAATGTTTCGGATGACGGTTCAATGGATAAATACTTTACTGTATTTTTTAAATTATCAAGTCTCATTACACCTGTTTTTCTGGGAATTATTTTTGGCGCCATGACTTTAGGAAGAGTAAGCTTAAATAACTCCGGAAGTTTTTATGAACAATTTATTTTTCTCTGGTGCAATATATTCTGCTTTACGTTTGGTTTATTTTTAGCTTCTCTTTTTGCTTATATTGCTGCTGTTTTTTTGATTGGTGAAACAGAAAATAAATCAGAACAAAAAAAATACATCCGGTTATCATTAACATTTTTACTGCTGACTTTTACTTTGGCCCTTTTTGTATTTGTAACAGCAGAACTCCAAAATCAACATCTGTTTAATAAATTGTTTACCCATTCCTTAAGTACTGGCGCCTTTGGCATTGCTTTTTTATTGATTCCGGCAATTATTTATTTATTCAGGCATCCAACTATTTTTTATTTAAGAGCTGCGATCAGTTTACAGGTTACCCTGGTTTTATTGGGATGGTTTGCTATGAACTTTCCGGTGATGCTGTATGAAAAAAATGGCAACCATCTTAGCTTTTTAAATGCACATGCACCCGATGCAACGCTTTATCAATTACTGATTGCATTGCTTGTGGGGTTAGTTCTTATCATTCCATCTTTTTATTTTCTCTTTAAAGTATTTAAGAAAACAAAAGGCCTGCAGTAACCCTGTACTTTTAGTTTGATAAAAATCTTTCTCCCGGTTAATTTATTTTTTTTGCAATTGATTAAATTCAGGCATTCCCATATCAGTAAATAAAATCCTTAAAATGCACCAAAGGTCATTGCAATAAGCATTTTCATCAGGTGCATTGTTTCCGTTTACAAACTGAAAACCCATCCAGGTATCCATTGCCATGCAAAAAACATGGGTAAGTTCTGTAAACTGGTTTTTATACATCGGTTCAATAAAGGAACCCCTTGAGGTATTAAACTCCATCATAAACTGAATTTGCTGATGCTGAAAACCGAGAAGCTGCCTGTGCTTTTCTGCAATTTCGGGTAAAGCCCTTACCACTTCCAGAGTATCTAAATAAAAAAAACGATACTGTTGTTGTAACTGAAACATACTGCGTAGCAAAAAATTAATATCTTCAAACAGTGGCAGCACCCTGCATTCTGTAAGCAACAGTTCCTGATTTTTTTTTAATCTTTTGTATAAAGACAAAATTATATCGTCTTTATTTTTAAAATGATAAGCCAAATGACCTACACTTACAAAAGCACTGTCTGCAATATGTTGTAAGCGAACATTTACAAAACCTTTTTCATTAAAAAGAATAAGTGCTTTATCTAAAATATATTGTTTGGTAGGTTTCATTTTTGTTTACTGCTGGAAATGCTGAAAGTTAAAATTATTGATTTTTAATCTATCAGCTTTTATAAAGTGCAAACGTAAGAGATCTCGGATTATAACGAATATATCCATACGCCACTAATTGCCCTATGCTTTGTGATAGGTAACAATACATACTATGAACATGCGCCAAGTCTATGATCCCTTTCGGCTTACTGGAAAAGGATTTTGCAGTTCGTTTTTGTACCCAGAAGTATCAAAGTAATATAAATACTACAATTACAAACACCAAGCCGTTTGTCATTGAGTAAATTGGTGTAAAGCACTTCAAAAGTATAACGCTAGGGGGATTTTGTTAATACTTTCCGGTTACAACTTTCATAAATCTTTTCATATTTTTTATTTTAA
>JANLQE010000168.1:0-41198 GCA_031367625.1 Bacteroidota bacterium | reverse complement strand
AAATTTTACTGTTCTTTTAAAAGACTTATAAGAATACAATGCTTGAATTATTTTATTCGTTTTAATACCTGTCTTTGAACCCAGGCAAGAAACAAGCATAAGATTTTATGTATTCCATAAATACTCTGGCAGTTGATATAGCTATTGATTGATTAATTGACTATTTTCATAAAAAATAATTATGAGATTTTGTACGTCTTTCTTTGCTTTTGCAGTTTTTTTTCTGCCAAAAATCCTTAGAGCACAACAAAATACTATCGACAGTATTGAAAAAATTATACCATCGCAAAAAGACAGTACACTTGCCAAAAGTTATAATGAGCTTACCTGGCAATACAGAACAATAAATCGGGATAAAGCTATTGACTATGGAAGCAAAGCCATCGAACTGGGGAATAAAATAAATTTTAGTAAGGTCGTTGCGCAGGCATACAACGATCTTGGTATTATTTATTACGACCAGCAGGATTTTACGAGTGCCTTATCATCCTATAAAAAAGCCTTTGATATACGCTTAAAATTAAACGATCAAAAAGGTATTGGGGCTTTGTACAACAAGATGGGAATCATTTATCAGAAGGAATCAAAATTTGACTCCGCTTTATTATATGCTCAGGAGGCACTGGAAATTTATGAAAAACTGAAAGATAAAGTTGGTATTTCTTATTCACTGAATAACATTGGTATTGTTAACCAGAATGTAGGCAACCTGGATGAGGCATTAAAATATCAACAACAATCAATTGTAATAAAAGAAGAAATAAAAGATAAATTAGGTCTGGCCGGCTCTTATGTAAATGTGGGAAATATTTATTTGCTTAAAAAAGATATAACAAAAGCCAAAGAATATTTTGAAAAGGCAGAAACTATTACAAGGCAAATTGGCAATCCTGAATATCTTTCCAATTCACTAAACAACCTTGCATCGCTTTACCAAAAAACAGGGGACTATAAAAAAGCATTGCCATTGGCAGAGGAATCATTTGAGATAAGAACCAAACTGCAAGATAAAAAAGGACAGGTAAGCTGCCTGGTAAATATGGGTTCCATTTTAACCAGCGATAAACAATACAGTGTTGCCGAAACTAAATATTTGGTGGGCTTAAAACTTGCAGACACGCTGGCTTCCTGCCTGGGTGAAAAAGCAAAACTGTATGATGGTCTGTCGCGATTATACGAATTGACGGGTGATTATAAAAAATCAATGGAGATGGCGAGGCTTACGGTGATACTGAATGACTCAATTTATACCGATGGCATGAACAAGCGTTTCTCAGAAATGGAAACCAAATTTCAAACTGCAAAAAAAGATAAACAGATACAGGAGCAGCAATTTGAGCTTACAAAAAAACAATACTGGTTATACGGTTCTATTAGTTTTGCTTTTCTTATTTTATTGTTGGGCTATTCTTACTACAGGCGTAATAAACTGAAACAGGAAAAAAGATTGCAACTTGAAGTGATGAAACAGCAGGACCTTGCCACCAAAGCCATCATCAGTGCCGAAGAAAATGAACGCAAACGTATTGCTGCCGAGCTCCATGATGGTGTTGGACAAATGATGAGTGCTGCAAAAATGAATTTATCGGCCATAGAAAATGAAATAGTTTTTAAAGACGAGGCACAAAAAATAAACTTCGATAAAGTGATTGGCATGATAGACGAAAGTTGTAATGAGGTAAGAAGCGTCAGTCATCAAATGATGCCGAATGCTCTTTTAAAAAGCGGTTTGGCAAGTGCCGTAAAAGAATTTATTGATAAAATTGATAGCCGCATTATCAAAATAAATTTATATGCTGAAGGGTTAAACGAAAGGTTGGATACAAATGTAGAAACCGTACTTTACCGGGTAATTCAGGAATGTGTTAACAACGTGATAAAACATTCCGGCGCAACCCTGCTTGATATTTCATTGATAAAAGATAATGACGGAATAGCCGCTACCATTGAAGATAATGGCAAAGGCTTTGACAGTACCGATAAAAATAAGTATGATGGCATCGGCCTTAAAAATATCATTTCCCGTATTACTTATTTAAAAGGAACAATTGATTTTGACAGCTCTCCCGGCAAGGGAACATTAATTGCAATACATGTTCCTGTTAAATAAAAAATTATTGTTGGGTAATAATTTAATAGTTAACTTTCTTTTGTATGATGAAGGATAAAGTTTCTCTGGCCATTGTTGATGACCACCAGATTGTAATTGACGGCATTAAATCATTACTGTTCCGCCATCCGCAATTTGTGGTGGAAATAGAAAGCACTCAGCCGGAAAAAATGCCCGGCCTTTTAAACAGCCATCCTGTAGATATACTTCTTACAGATATTATGATGCCGGTAATGAATGGTGCCGAACTTGCAAAGGCGGTAAGACAAAAATTTCCGGGTATAAAAATTTTAGCACTCTCCATGAGCGGCCAGGGCGATCTGATAAATCAAATGATTGAAGACAGTGATATTGCAGGTTATGTATTAAAAAATATTGGTAAAAAGGAATTGATAACAGCGCTTGAAAAAATATCAGGGGGCGGCATTTATTTCAGCCAGGAAGTATTGGATGAAATGCTGAAAGCAAGCGAAAAGAAAAAAAATACAGAAGACGTAAGGCTTACGGCAAGGGAAATAGAAATTATAAAATTGATTGAAAAGGAATATGGTAACAAACAGATTGCTGATAATTTATTTATCAGTGAAAGAACAGTAGAAACACACCGCAAAAATATTTTCAGAAAAACAAAAACTTCCGGCATTATCGGCCTGATAAAATATGCTTATGAAAATAAGATCATTTAAAAATTAAAATTTATAATTAATCCCAAGCTGCACAAACGAATCTGCCACAAACCCTGCTTCTGCAAAAGCAGCAAAATGCGGGGTAAAATAATACTTTGTTCCCAATTGCCCCGAAAAGCCCAATAGGCCGGGAACCTTCACACCCGTTCCCGGATTACTGCTACCTGAAGCATCTCTTGAAGTATAATTAAATTTAAAATACCCAATCCCAACTCCGGCATAAGGATCCCATTTTGCTGATGTAAAAAAATGATAGTTGCCCCTGATCAGGGCAGAAAAATTAGTAAACTTTTCAATATTCTTAGAATTTTGATAAGTAAACACGGCATTTATTTTAGAATACCCTAAAGCTACTCCCCCACTTATCCTGTTGGTAAATCCATATTCATACACTAAGGCAAAAGGGCCGGTTAAACCTATTTTATAATCCGACCCGCTGATAGGCGTATAGAAATTAAACAGCCTCTTCCATACATTTCCAATTCCATATCCTGCTGCAATAGTTGAGTTTTTTTTATGGTATGCTTTTTCATCAGTTTGTGCAAATGCAGCAGACTTCATAATAAACAAAAGGCTGATTGCAGTAAATATTTTTTTCATTTAAATTATTTTATCAATAAGGTAAAACCATTCCTTCGTATTAAACTAAAAATATAAACGAAACTATCTGGCTTTGCGTATAAAAAAAACCTGCCGAAGCAGGTATTTTTTATAAAATTATTTTATGCTGATTACTATTTAGCATTAGCACCGCCAAACATGTAGCCTAATTTAAAAGAAAGGCCACCAATATTCTTGTAAGTGGTGTTATTATCTGCAATAATATTGGCAAAGCCAAATGTATAACCAATATTAAGTGAGATACCACTTGCCATTTTATAACCTGCAAGAATATTTGCACCGTAATCAAATCCTTTTAGATGTATTTTATTATCAGTTGAAGTTGAATTCATTTTCCCATCAAATTTAATATCAGTAATTACCTCAGGGGAATTGGTTTCTGTAGTTTTGTCTTTTCCGGAGATACCGAAACCAAATGAAGGGCCGGCTCCAAAGAATACAGTACCGCTACCTGCGGGGGCATTGTAAACAAAATTTAAAGGAAGTTCAATGTAATTTAAAGTTACTTTATCTGTTGTTGTACCTCCATTAGTAGTTTCACTGAATTTATGTCCTTTCTGGATAAAATTAAGTTCAGGTCTGAAATTTATTGAACTACCAAAAGGAACTTCTGCAACAAGACCAATAAGGAAACCAAATTTCGGATCAGTTTTTTGTTTAATGGTTGTTCCTCCTTCAGTCTGCTCTATTTTTGCGGAAGCAAGGTTACCGCCAACCTGCGCACCGAAAGTTGCCTGGGCAAAAGATGTAGCTGAGAATGCAATTAGGGTTGTAAGAAATAATAGTTTTTTCATGTTACGTTATTTTTTGGTTAAGATTAACCACAAAAATACTATCTTTTATTAAACTGCAAAACTTAATCTGTTAAAAGTAATTTACTATGTATCAACAACATTGCCTGTGCCTGATACAAAAAGGCCAGCTAAAAATGAAGTAAGTTTCTTTTAAAATCACAAACCTTAATTTTGCAGGCATGGAAAATAATTTGGTACAACTTTTCAGCAATCAGCAATACAATAAAAATAATTTCTTTTTAATTGCAGGTCCCTGCATTGTAGAGAGTGAAGATCTGGTAATGGAAGTAGCCGAAAAGGTTTCTGCCATTTGTAAAAAATTAGCTATCCCATATATTTTTAAAGCCTCCTACCGTAAAGCCAACCGTACCAGCGCAACTTCGTTTACGGGTATAGGTGATGAAGCTGCCATGGAGATCATTAAAAAAGCCGGACAGCATGTTTCCGTTCCCGTTACCTCTGATATTCACTCACATGAAGAAGCGGCTATTGCAGCCAGATATATTGATATTCTGCAGATACCGGCCTTCCTCTGCCGGCAAACAGATTTACTGGTTGCTGCCGCACAAACAGGCAAAATTGTAAACGTAAAAAAAGGACAATTTTTAAGCGGCCCATCCATGAAATTTGCCGTAGATAAAATAAAAAATGCCGGCAACGATAAGGTATGGCTTACTGAAAGAGGCAATACATTTGGTTACCATGACCTGGTAGTAGATTACAGGAACATAACCTGGATGAAGGAACAAAATGTGCCGGTAATAATGGATTGTACACACTCTTTGCAACAGCCAAATCAAACATCGGGTATTACGGGTGGTAATCCGCAACTGATAGAAACTATTGCCAAAGCGGCTATTGCCACAGGTGCCGATGGATTATTTATAGAAACACACCCCAACCCCTCTCTTGCAAAAAGCGATGGTGCCAATATGCTGCAGTTAGCATTACTGGAACCACTATTAGAAAAATTAGTAAGGTTAAGAGAAGCTGTTATTTAATATCCATTGAAGATCTGGCGGAAAAAATAAGGCAATAGTATTGGAGACAATATTCCAAAGTTTACAGGTACTTAACCGGATTACGCCTAGCATTAAATATGTATCGCTTTACATTCATCCAAAAAGCTACAAACAGATATATAATTACAGGAGACCCCATGGTGAGGAAAGAAATATAAATAAAATATTTGCGGATAGTAGAAGTTGCTATGCCCATTTTTTCGCCAATAGCAGTGCATACTCCAAATACATGCCACTCAATAAAATGCTTAAAACGGTTCATACTGCAAAAATATAACAGGGATATTAAAAATACTCTTTTTTTTCATCACATCCTTGCTTGAATTAAGTTAATTTTGCCTTCCAATTAATTCGCTAATTTGATATTCAGCCAATTTGCTGATGAAAGCAAACAAGTTTTATTAACGGCATCAGCATTTCTGCACAATAGCCTATTAGCATATTTTACATCCTCAAATCTTTTACAGCATGGCCTTCGACATTGAAATGATTAAAAAGCTTTACGCTGATTTTGGCAGCCGCATAAACGCTGCCCGTAAAGTGGTAGGCAAGCCCTTAACCCTAACAGAAAAAATTCTTTATGCGCACCTTTGGCAGGGAGATGCTACCACGGCTTATGAAAGAGGAAAAAGTTATGTAGATTTTGCCCCAGACCGTGTAGCCATGCAGGATGCCACCGCACAAATGGCTTTGCTGCAGTTTATGCAGAGTGGCCGCACAAAAGTTGCGGTGCCTTCTACAGTGCATTGCGATCATTTAATTGAAGCCAAAATAAACAGCAAAACAGATTTAGACAGGGCCGTGCAGGAAAGCAGCGAAGTGTATGATTTTTTGGCTTCTGTAAGTAATAAATATGGCATTGGTTTTTGGAAACCCGGTGCAGGAATTATTCATCAGGTGGTATTAGAAAACTATGCTTTCCCCGGTGGTATGATGATTGGTACAGACAGCCACACCGTAAACGCAGGTGGCCTTGGCATGATAGCAATTGGTGTAGGTGGCGCAGATGCCTGCGATGTAATGGCTGGCCTTGCCTGGGAACTTAAAATGCCAAAGCTGATTGGCGTTAAACTAACGGGTAAGCTTAACGGCTGGACGGCCCCTAAAGATGTTATTTTAAAAGTTGCAGGTATTTTAACCGTAAAAGGCGGTACCGGTGCCGTGGTGGAATATTTTGGCGAAGGCGCTACCAGCATGAGTTGTACGGGCAAAGGAACCATTTGTAATATGGGTGCCGAAATAGGTGCCACCACTTCTACTTTTGGATATGATGAAAGCATGAGCCGTTATTTAAAAGCTACAGGAAGAGGCGACATTGCAGCAGCAGCAGATGCTATTGCAGATCAACTTACCGGCGATGAAGAAGTGTATGCAAACCCCGGCGAATATTTTGACCAGGTTATTGAAATTGATTTAAACACATTAGAGCCACATTTAAACGGCCCCTTTACGCCAGACCTTGCTACGCCCATTTCTAAAATGAAAGAAGCAGCGGCGGCCAATGGATGGCCCACAAAAATTGAAGTAGGCTTAATAGGAAGCTGCACAAATTCTTCTTACGAAGATATAAGCCGGGCCGTAAGTTTAGCACAGCAGGTAAGCGATAAGGGATTAAAACTACATTCTGAATTTACCATTACACCCGGCAGTGAGCAGGTGCGTTTTACCATAGAACGGGATGGCTTTTTAAATGTGTTTGATAAAATTGGCGCTACTGTTTTTGCAAATGCCTGTGGTCCTTGCATCGGTATGTGGGCAAGGGTTGGTGCAGAAAAAGCAGAAAAAAATACCATCGTTCATTCCTTCAACAGAAATTTTGCAAAACGTGCTGATGGTAACCCCAATACTTATGCATTTGTGGGCAGCCCCGAAATTGTAACGGCTATGGCCATTGCAGGAACGCTGAATTTTAATCCGCTGACCGATACTCTCACCAACGATAAAGGAGAGCAGGTAAAATTAGATCCGCCAACGGGCTACGAATTACCCCCAAGAGGTTTTGCTGTAGAAGATGCCGGGTTTCAAAAACCTGCAGAAGATGGAAGTGCTGTACAGGTAATAGTTTCGCCCGATAGTAAACGTTTGCAATTATTAGATCCGTTTGCAGCATGGGAAGGTACTGATCTGAAAGGATTAAAATTACTCATTAAAGCAAAAGGAAAATGTACTACAGATCATATCAGTATGGCTGGCCCATGGTTAAAATTTCGTGGGCATTTAGATAATATCAGCAACAATATGCTGATAGGCGCTCTAAACTTTTTTAATGAAAAAACAGATGCGGTAAAAAATCAGCTCACGGGCGGGTATGGCACTGTGCCAAATACACAGAGGGCGTATAAAGCTGCTGGTGTAGGTACTATTGTGGTGGGAGATGAAAATTATGGCGAAGGTTCTTCAAGAGAACATGCAGCTATGGAGCCACGCCATCTGGGAGTAAGAGCAGTGTTGGTAAAATCATTTGCACGCATACACGAAACCAATTTAAAAAAGCAAGGCATGCTGGCTTTAACCTTTGCTGCTAAAGAAGATTACGATAAAATTCAGGAAGATGATATTATTGATATTATCGGGTTAACAGAATTTGCTCCTAACAAAGCATTGGCTATTTATCTGCACCATGCTGATGGTACATCTGATGTAATACAGGTAAACCATACTTACAATGAGCAGCAGATAGAATGGTTTAAAGCCGGGGGTGCATTAAATATTATTAGAAAAGAATTTGCAGAAAGGCAATAAAAAAAATAAATTTTATTGGAGAGCTGCGCCATGCAAGAAGCGCAACTTTTTCGTGTATAAGAATAATTATTGTATCTAACCGTAAAAAAAATAATGAACTAAAATATTACTTTACCTCAAACCATATTTTGGTTTTATCATTCCAGTCACCATTGTAATTAATAGTAAGTTCTTCATTCTTTTTAATAAGCCTTACTGTTTTCACCAGGATATTGTCTTCCTCAAAATCCATAAAATATTCGCAGTTGCTTTTGTAACTATGGTTGTAAATGGGTATCAGCCCCAGCGCCATACCACACTGTTGTTTCTTTTTTCCCCATTCAAAAATATAATCATGCAGCAATGTTTTATCAAGATAAATACGGTCTTCTTTTTTCATCACAATTACGGGGGCAATTTCAATAACAATACCGGCAGCAATTTCTTCATTGGTAAAAACTCCCCGGCCTTTTTGTTTGGTAAAATCAACATATAAACAAGGCATTATCATAACGTCTGATTAAAATTAAAAAAGCTAAATTGCGGTTTTTACAAACGAAAATAATACTTTGGGCGGATGTCTCTGGAAATAGATGAAATATCATTGCAGCAACAGTTTGAAGAAGCCATTGCTTCTGAAAATAAACTGATGATCCAGGAGTTTTTAAACGATCAGAATATCAGTGATGTTGCCAATCTTATTTACGAAAACCCCGATTACGAAACACAGATCATTTCTCATTTAAGTATTCACCGGGCCGCCAGCGTTTTTAAAATATTAGACCTCAGCGAACAAAAAAGAATTATTAAAAATTTACCCGCCTTTAAATCTGCCGAATTATTAAATGAATTACCTGCCGATGACCGGGTAGATTTTTTGGAAGAGCTGCCTACAAGCACCGTTAGAGAATTAATAAAAACGCTTGATCCCGAAGAAAGAAAAATTACTTTAAAATTACTGGGCTACCCTGAAAACAGCGTGGGCAGGCTGATGACACCCAATTATGTTTATGTATATGAATACAATACCGTAAAAGAAGTACTGGAAACCATCAGGCACTTTGGCACCAACAGCGAAACCATTGATGTTATTTATGTGATAAATGAAAAAGGCGAACTGATGGACGATATCCGAATCAGGGATTTTATTCTTGCTTCGCCGGAGGTAAAAGTAAATGAGCTGATGGATAACCGGTATATTTCCCTGCACGTAAATGATGACCAGGAGCTGGCGAGTGAAGCTTTTAAAATGAATAATCGTGTAGCGCTTCCCGTTACAGATGCACAGAATATTTTATTGGGTATTGTAACCATAGATGATATGCTGTGGGTAGCGCATGAAGAATTTGGTGAGGATATTCAGAAAATTGGTGGTACCGAAGCCTTAGATGAACCCTACCTTGATATAAGCATTATAAAATTAGTAAAGAAAAGAGCCGGTTGGCTGGTATTACTTTTTTTGGGTGAAATGCTTACTGCTACTGCCATGCAGTATTTTCAAAAAGAAATTGAAGCCGCTACGGTGCTGGCTTTATTTATACCGCTTATTATGAGCAGCGGTGGCAACAGCGGCTCGCAGGCATCTACACTTATTATTCAGGCAATGGCACTCGGCGAATTGACCATTACAGATTGGTGGAAAGTAATGCGGCGTGAATTGATATCAGGATTATTATTAGGGGTAATACTGGGCAGTATAGGTTTTCTCCGTATTGTACTTTGGCAAACCCTGCACATTTACGATTATGGCATATACTGGAAACTGGTTGCCACTACTATTTTCTTTTCGTTAATAGGTATTGTGTTGTGGGGAAGCCTGATGGGGTCTATGTTGCCCATCATTCTTAAAAAATTAAAGCTGGATCCTGCAGCATCTTCCGCTCCATTTGTAGCAACCCTGGTTGATGTAACCGGGATTGTAATTTATTTTTCTGTTGCTTATTTTTTCCTGAAAGGAATTTTACTCTAAAGGCTTCATTTTATTTGCCTCTTTATTTTTATTAGATGCTGCTCCGTATTTTTTATATTGAATAGCTGCACTATTTTTTCTTTTGGTAATGATGTATAAATTATCAAATTCAGTTTCAGGGATTTCTTTCAGTATAAAATTTTTAATACCTAACTTTTTTATAATAAAAGGAATAGTATTGCTGTGAGCAATAATCAGAATGTTTTTTTGCCTGCCCCGTTGATCTTTTATTTTTTCTGCCAAACCATTACCAGAAGTATCTGCAGTATATAGTACAGTATCAATGCCAGAATAAATCCTTAAAGAATCTGCAGTCATTTGTGTGCGGCGGTATTTTGTGGTATATATTTTATCAATATGTTTATTTTTTAATACCCTGTATAAATCTCCCGAACGTATAAGCCCAGCTCCCGATAATACAGGATTATTGCCGGTGTCTTTTTCTGCATGTCTGATAATATAAAAAGTGCGCACACCCATTTTACCACGCTGAGCATTTGCAAAAAAAGAAAAGCAAACAATATTAGTAACCAGTATTATTTTTATCAATTGAAACATCCTGTATAATTTTAATGCACGCCGGGCTTTTGCTAATATAATGTTTAAAGCGTTTTAATTATGTTTTCAGCCAATATTTTCAATAATATTGCAGATAGAAATTTTCTATTAAAAAATATACCCATTTTATGTGTGGAATAGTAGGATACACAGGCCCAAGACAGGCATACCCGATTATATTGAAAGGGTTAAAAAGATTAGAATACCGTGGCTACGACAGCAGCGGTGTTGCATTGCTGAATAATGGCCAGTTAAATGTTTACAAAAAGAAAGGCAAAGTAGCAGAACTGGAAGAATTTGTAATAGGAAAAAATGTGGAAGCAAATATCGGCATTGGTCATACCAGGTGGGCTACTCATGGCGAACCCAGTGATAGAAATGCACATCCGCACACATCTGCCAACGGAAGATTTGCTATGATACATAATGGCATTATTGAAAACTATGCCCAGTTAAAAAATGAACTGGTAAGTAAGGGCTATCATTTTACAAGCGATACCGACACTGAAGTACTGTTGAATTTTATTGAACATATACAAAACAATAATGAATGCAGTTTAGAAGAAGCACTTCGTATTGCATTAAAAAGAGTAACCGGAGCTTATTGCATTTTATTAATAGACAGCAACGACCCGGAAACTATTATTGCGGCACGCAAAGGCAGTCCCCTGGTTATTGGTATTGGTAAAGGCGAGCATTTTTTAGCCAGCGATGCATCGCCCATTATTGAATATACCAAAGAAGTAGTTTACATAAATGATTACGAACTGGCCATTGTAAAACCAGATGAACTGATTTTAAAAAATCTGGGCAATGAAAAGATTACGCCTTACATAACCAAGCTTGATATGGAACTGGCAGCCATTGAAAAAGGCGGCTATGAACATTTTATGCTGAAAGAAATTTTTGAACAACCCAGCACTATTTATGATTGCTTACGTGGTAGGTTAGACGCACAGGCAGGCACCATAACTATGGGCGGAATAGATCAGCATATTGAACAATTAGTAAATGCCAACCGCATTATGATTATTGCCTGCGGTACAAGCTGGCACGCAGGCCTTGTGGCCGAATATATTATAGAAGAACTTTGCCGCATCCCGGTAGAAGTGGAATACGCATCTGAATTCAGGTACAGGAACCCTATTGTAAATAAAGGAGATGTAATTATTGCCATATCGCAAAGCGGCGAAACTGCAGATACACTGGTAGCGCTGGAAAAAGCAAAAGAGAACGGCGCCTTTATTTTTGGCGTAGTAAATGCCGTAGGCTCATCTATTGCACGCATTTCACATGCCGGTGCTTACACTCATGCCGGGCCGGAAATTGGTGTAGCTTCTACAAAAGCATTTACCGGTCAGCTTGCTGTACTTACCTTAATGGCTTTAAAAATTGCTATCGAAAAAGGAACGGTTACACAGGAGCGTTATAAAGCATTACTGTTAGAATTGCAGGACGTACCAGAAAAAGTAGATGCCATTTTAAAAAATGCTGAGGAATTAAAAATAATTGCCGGCATATATAAAACGGCCACCGATTTTTTATTTTTAGGCCGTGGCTATAATTTTCCTATTGCATTGGAAGGCGCTTTAAAACTAAAAGAAATTTCTTACATACACGCAGAAGGTTATCCTGCAGCAGAAATGAAGCATGGCCCTATTGCCCTGGTAGATGAAAATTTACCCGTTGTTTTTATTGCTACAAAAGATTCTTACCATCAAAAGATTGTGAGTAATATGCAGGAAATAAAAGCCCGCAAAGGAAAAATAATTTCTATTATAACAGATGGCGATATCATCAGCCCTACCCTAAGCGATCATGTATTCAGCATTCCGCCGGCAGATGAATTGATAGCGCCCATACTAAGTGTAATACCCTTGCAACTGCTTTCTTATTATGTAGGCACTGCAAAAGGAATTGATGTAGATAAGCCACGCAACCTTGCAAAGAGTGTAACGGTTGAATAATGGATAATGAATAATTGATAATTGATAATGAATAATTGATAAATGAGTAAATTATAGTGCGGTATAAATTTTTATGTTCCCGGCATTATATTTATATGGATCATCGTTGCAAAGTTTATCTTGAGGAACGAACAGACTCTTGTACATTTTGTTCTTCATTCAGCAAAAGATCAAAGTTTACAAAATTATGAAAGCCCATTATACATTAACTAATTACCAGTTATCAATTAAATAATTATCCATTAGAATGAACATCATTCAAACACATCCGGTAAAAGAATTAGGCTATAATTTTATTGATAAAGAATATATACCCCAGGGTAAGGATGAATACTATCTGCGAAATTTTCAAAACCGGTCAGGAATAAAGCACCGGGCACTTACCACTACAGAATTAGATACCCTTGTTCATAACAGAAACACCTCCGATAACTGGAACAATATACTGGTGTCCGACAGCTTTGATGCAGCGTTGGTAAAAAATTGTAAATTTTATGGCCTTGTTCGCATAGGTATGCTGCAGCCCCTGTACAAAGAATTTCACAATCTCAGGCTGGCCGTAGGCTTATATAACAGTACCATTATCAGTTGCGACCTGGGAAATAATATCTGCATTGATAATGTAAATTACCTGAGCCATTATATTATTGATGATGAAGTGATGATTGCAAATGTAAATGAGCTGGCTACAACAGATTATTCAAAATTTGGTAATGGCATATTAAAAGAAGGCGAAGAAGAAAAGACACGGACATGGGTAGAAGTTTGTAATGAAAATGGCGGCAGAAGTATTATTCCTTTTAATGGTATGCTGCCCGGCGATGCTTACCTGTGGAGCAAATACAGGGATGATGATGCGCTGTTAGAAAAATTTAAAATTTTCACAGAAAAAAAATTTGATAAAAGAAGGGGTTACTATGGAAAGATTGGGGAACGGACTGTCATAAAAAATTGTGGTATTATAAAAGATGCCTGGATTGGTTCTGACGCTTATTTGAAAGGTGCTAATAAAATAAAAAACGTTACCATTAACAGCGATGCGGAACGCAAATCACAAATAGGCGAAGGGTGCGAAATGGTAAATGGAATTGTTGGATATGGATGCCGTATTTTTTACGGCGTAAAAGCGGTAAGGTTTGTCATGTCTTCTCATTCGCAATTAAAATATGGTGCCCGGCTTATCAATTCTTTTCTTGGCAATAATTCTACCATCTCCTGTTGCGAAGTGTTGAACACCCTTATTTTTCCATCGCATGAGCAGCACCATAACAATTCATTTTTATGTGCCGCACTGGTAATGGGGCAAAGCAATATAGCTGCAGGCGCTACTATTGGCAGCAATCATAACAGCCGGGGAGCAGATGGTGAAATTGTTGCCGGGCGTGGCTTTTGGCCTGGCTTATGTGTAAGCCTTAAACACAATTCTAAATTTGCATCCTTTAGTATTATTGCTAAAGGCGATTTTCCGGCAGAGGTAAATATCCCCATTCCGTTTTGTTTAATAAGCAATGATGTTACCAATAACAACCTGGTAGTAATGCCTGCATATTGGTTTATGTACAATATGTATGCACTGGAACGCAATGCATGGAAGTACCGTGACCGGGATAAACGTACCCAAAAAATTCAGTTGATTGAATATGATTATTTAGCGCCGGATACCGTCAATGAAATGTTTACAGCTTTATCTTTTTTGCAAACCTTAACCATAAATGAAGATGGTACTGCCAGTACAAATGACTGGGAAAACAGCAGCAGGGAAACGCTTATTTTAAAGGTTCCCCAATCAATCAATATATTTAAAGAGCTTATTCAATTCTATGGGGTAAGTTGCCTGTTGCAGCAGATTAAAAAAAATAATTACAGCGATTTTAATTCTTTAAAAAAAGTGCTGACAGCAAAAATAAAAAGAAGCGACTGGCTGAATATTGGCGGCCAGTTAATAAAAGCCTCGGCTGTTTATACCTTTAAAAATGCAGTAAAGTCTGATAAAATAAATAGCTGGGATGAAGTACACCGCTTTTATAACGAAGAAGGAAATAATTACGAAGCCGACAAACTGCAACATGCTTATACCAGCCTGCTGGAAATTTTAAATATCACGGGTAAACAATTCACTGCAGAACTTTTTAAAAAACTGCTTCAGGATGCAGTGCAAACAAAAACCTGGATGTGTAAAGGTATTTATGATGCAAGAGCAAAAGATTATGCTAACCCTTACCGCAAAATGGTTTACGAAAACACCGAAGAAATGAATAAAGTAATTGGGGTGTTTGAAGAGAATACATTTATCCAGTCGCAATTAGCCGAATTAGATAAAATGAAAAAAGAGATTAAGGCAATAATAAAAAAATTAAAGCTGTAAGTAAATTTTTAGCTTAACGAATCCCTGTTTCATAAAAACACTTTGCCTACTTTTTAACCTCTATAAAATATTCTACTGCCAATTCATATCCTTTTAAACCAAGCCCGCTGATAACGCCCACACTTTTACCGGATACATGAGAAAGTTTTCTAAAATCTTCCCTGCCGAAAATATTGGAAATAAGTACTTCTACCATTTTTGTTGTTACAGCCGCCACAGCATCTCCCAGAGCCACGGAAGTGTGTGTGTAGCCACCGGGGTTCATTATTATGCCATCAACTGAAAAGCCTACCCTTTGAATTTCATTGATCAGCTCGCCTTCTACATTGCTTTGAAAATAACTGAACTCAATTGCAGGATATTTATCTTTTAATTTTTTAAGATATTGATCAAAAGATTGACTACCATAAATATCCACTTCCCGTTTACCCAGTAAATTTAAATTAGGCCCATTGATGATTGCTATTTTCATACCCCAACCCCTAAAGGGCTTTTAAAGTTTACAAACTTTTTATATGCTGTAAAAATAGGAAACAATAAACTATTTCCACTAATAGTTCCAAGCTTCCCTTTTAGGGAGCGGGGAGTTACATCATTTCTATAAACTCATCAAATAAATAACGGCTGTCATGAGGACCTGGCGTAGCTTCTGGGTGATATTGCACAGAGAAAGCTTTTTTATTTTTGAGCCTGATGCCTTCAATGCTGTTATCGTTAAGGTTCACATGTGTTATTTCAACTGTATCATTTGCTTTTACGGCTTCTGTATCTACACCAAAGCCATGGTTCTGAGTAGTGATTTCACTTTTGCCTGTAATGATATTTTTTACGGGGTGATTTAATCCCCGATGGCCATGATGCATTTTAAATGTCGGAATATCAACAGCAAGCGCCAGCAACTGATGGCCCAGACAAATACCAAAGAAAGGTTTTTGAGATGCTAAAATCTGTTTTACTGTTTTTATTGCATAGTCCATGGCTGCCGGATCTCCAGGGCCATTGCTGATAAAATATCCCGATGGATTAAATTTTTCTAATTCTTCAAAGGAGGTTTTTGCATTAAATACTTTTACATAAGCGCCCCTTTGTACCAGGCAGTTTAATATGTTTTTCTTTATGCCAAAATCGAGTACGGCTACCCGTAAGTTGCTCATTTCATTTCCTAAAGTGTAGCTCTCATTTGTGCTTACTATAGATGCAAGCTCCAGCCCATTCATGAAAGGGACAGTTTTTAACTGCGCTTTCAATTTGTAAATATCTGTTTCATCGGAAGATATAATGCAGTTCATAGCGCCTTTGGTACGCACATGTAATACCAATGCCCTTGTATCAACACCATCAATGGCTACAACATTTTGTTCTTCAAAATATTTTTGCAGCGAATCATCTGCCATAAAACGGCTGTATTTTTCTTCCAGATTGCGGCCTATTACCCCTTTTACTTTTACACTGTCACTTTCCACATCCGCTGCTTTTACGCCGTAGTTGCCGGTATGTACACTATTCATTATTACTACCTGGCCATAATAACTTGGGTCAGTAAATACTTCCTGATAGCCCGTCATGCCAGTGTTAAAACAAAGTTCGCCGGTTGCGGTTCCTGTTTTACCAAATGCTTTACCATAGATTAGCGTTCCATCCTCTAAAATCAATATTGCCTGATCGTTTTTAATCATTAGCTAAAAAATTATATTGCAAATAAAATAATTAGTTTTTAAATTCTATCAGAGATCCCGGATAAGTTGATAACAAACTGCTGATGGTATCTAAAAAATATCAAAAAAAAAGCAAACTTAAAAGCTTGCTTTATATATTTTTTAAAGATCGCATATTAAGCTTCTCTGCCGCCTTTTAATTTATCCTGCAATACTGTTAACTCTTCCATTTTTCCATCAGCAGCTAATTGAGCTTGCTGCGGCCATGTAGCTGTATCTGCAGCATTAAAATTTCCTTCAGAAGCATCAAGCATTTCTTTAAGCTTCTCAGGAGTTGAAGCAGCCATGTCTGCAAAAGTTATAATACCTGAAGCCGTTAATACTTCAGCAGCTTTAGGGCCAACCCCTTCAATCAGTTTAAGATCATCAGCGGCATTCTTTTTAGCATTATTTGTTTCTGCTACTGCTGCAGTTGCTTCCGTTTTCTTTTTAGCAGCACCGCTACGTCGGGTTTTCTTGGCAGGCTCTGCACCGGTTATAGCTGTTTTACCATACACATCATTAAAATCAACCAATTCTATCATAGCAATTTCTGCATTATCACCAACCCTTGCACCAAGTTTAATGATACGTGTATAACCTCCGGGGCGGCTTGCTACTTTTGGAGCCACTACAGTAAACAGTTCTTTTACTGCGTGCTTATCATTTAAATAACTAAACACAATTCTATGATTGTGAGTGATAGCTTCTTTACTGCCGGTAGCTTTTGTTTTGGTAATTAAAGGCTCTATATAGGTGCGTAAAGCTTTTGCTTTTGCCAAAGTTGTAGTGATCCTTTTGTAAGTAATCAACTGGCAACCCAGGTTCATCAACAGGGCTCTTCTGTGTGAGGCAGTTCTGCTTAAATTATTGTTTTTGTTTCCGTGACGCATGACGTTGTTGTTTTAATTCCCCCACACCGTGTCAGGATTTGTGGGGTACTTGTTATATAATGCTGTTAGCTGTCAACTGCCAACTGTTTTTATTCATCATCCAGTTTCAATTTGCTAAGGTCCATACCGAAGCTTAATCCTCTTTCATGTAAAACTGAATCTATTTCGCTTAAAGATTTCTGACCAAAGTTTCTGAATTTCATCAGGTCTTCCTGCTCGTATTGTACCAGTTCGCTCAATGAATTTATTTTAGCTGCTTTTAAACAGTTAAACGCACGTACTGAAAGATCTAAATCTTCCAATGGTGTTTTCAGCATTTTGCGTAACTGCAAAGTTTGTTCATCAACTAAATCTTCTTTTTTATCTTCTTTGGTATCAAACGTAATATTTTCATCAGTGATAATCATCAGGTGCTGTATCAAAATACGGCTGGCCTGCTTTACCGCTTCTTCGGGATGAATAGTACCATCTGTAACAACATCCATAATTAATTTTTCAAAATCAGTGCGCTGTTCTACCCTTGTATTTTCTATCAGGTATTTTACATTTTTGATAGGCGTATAAATAGCATCAACAGCAATATATCCGAAGTGAGAACTTTTTTCTTTGTGCTCTTCTGCAGGCACATAACCGCGGCCACGGCCGATAGATATTTCAATATCAAGTTTGGCACTGCTATCTAAAGTACAGATAAGCAATTCAGGATTCATTACTTCAAAGGCAGGAGAGGCTTCGCCAATCATACCGGCAGTAAATTCTGTTTTATTTTTAAGAGAAAGTGTTACCTTTTCCGTGTTTAAATCATGCTCTACTTTCGCTTTAAAACGAACCTGCTTAAGGTTAAGTATTATTTCAGTTACATCCTCAGTAACTCCTTTTATTGTTGCAAACTCGTGGTCGGCACCTGCTATATTGATTCCAACAATTGCATAACCTTCCAGAGAGTTAAGCAATACCCTGCGCAGGGCGTTCCCGATAGTTACACCATATCCTGGCTCTAAGGGGCGAAATTCAAACTGAGCTTCAAATTCAGTAGCTTTTTGAAGAACAATTTTATCTGGTTTAACAAAATTGAAAATGGCCATTTGTATTTTGTTTTTACCCCAAACCCCTAAAGAGGTTTAAGATTTATTAGTAATTATAAAATTATTATGATCTCCGAAAGTTCCTCTTCAGGGGCGGAGGGGTATTATTTACTGTACAATTCTACTATCAGTTGTTCCTTAATATTTTCAGGAACACTTTCTCTTTCGGGCCAGGTAATAAAAGTACCTTTCATTTCGCTTTCGCTCCAATCTACCCAATTAAATTTAGGATTTTTTCCACGAAGGTTACCTGTAATAGAAGTGTTTGCAGCACTTTTATTTTTCAATCCAATTACATCGCCTGGTTTGCAACTGTAAGAAGGAATATTTATAACGTCGCCATTTACAGTAATATGTTTATGGCTCACCAACTGGCGGGCGCCCTGGCGGCTGATAGAAATACCCATTCTAAAAACGGTATTATCTAAGCGGGCTTCAAGCAGTTTAATAAGGTTTTCACCCGTTACGCCTTTTTTGCGGCTGGCTTCATCAAATGTTTTGCGGAATTGTTTTTCCAGCAAACCATAAGTGTATTTTGCTTTTTGCTTTTCTTTTAACTGTAATGCATACTCGCCAAGTGTTTTACGCTTGCGCTGTGCACCATGTTGTCCGGGAGGGTTACTGTTTTTAGTCAACCACTTACCGTTGCCTGTAATAGGCTCTCCAAATATTCTGGAGATTTTTGTTTTGGGGCCTGTGTAACGTGCCATAATTGTAGTGCCGGTCTTTTAGTGTCGGTGCATCATTATAAAGACCATTTAAAATGAATGCTGCACCCGGTTATAAATATTTTTTGATGTGTGATTTTTGATGTGTGATTTTTTAATCTTTTGAATTCTTCAAATTTTATTTTAAATAATAATCCGGAAGAAATCAAAAATCCTAAATCAAAAATCGTTTTATACTCTTCTCTTCTTTGGAGGACGGCATCCGTTGTGGGGCATTGGGGTAACATCTTTAATAGTTGCTACTTCAATTCCGTTTTGAGATAAAGAACGGATAGCACCTTCGCGGCCGCTGCCTGGTCCTTTTACAAATACATCTACTCTTTTTAAACCCGCATCCAATGCTACTTTAGCAGCATCAGCAGCAGCCATTTGGGCAGCATAAGGGGTATTTTTCTTACTTCCTTTAAAGCCCATTTTACCTGCGCTTGACCATGAAATTATCTGGCCCTGCTTGTTGGTTAAACTGATAATGATGTTGTTGAAACTTGCTACGATGTGAGCGTCACCGTGACTCTCTACTTTTACAACTCTTTTTTTAGCGGCTGCTTTTGCGCCTTGTTTACCGCTTTGTGCTTTTGCCATAACTTAAACTGAATAGGTAACCGTTAATTAAATTTTCCGGAAAATTAATCCGGAACTGAAACAACCCTCCTGCTGACTTATGCTATCTGGCGCTGGTTCAAAAAAATCAAGTCAATATAAATACAGATACCGGACAAAATATATCCGGTATCAGCTTTATTATTTTTTAGCTACTTTCTTTTTGCCGGCAACGGTTTTACGTTTACCTTTTCTTGTGCGGCTGTTGGTACGGGTACGCTGGCCACGAACAGGCAATCCTTTACGATGGCGCAGGCCACGATAGCACGCAATATCAAGCAAACGCTTAATATTCATTTGTGTTTCACTACGTAAAGCGCCTTCAGTTTTAAACTCAGCATTTATAACGTTACGGATGGCAGTCTGCTCATCATCGTTCCACTGGTTTACTTTTTTGTTTACATCTATCCCTGCTTTACCCAATATATACTGAGCAGTAGAACGCCCAATACCATAAATATAGGTAAGACCTATTTCGCCTCTTTTATTTTTTGGTAAATCTATACCGGCAATACGAGCCATATTTTATTTTTGATTTTTAATGTATGATTTTTGATTTTTTGAAGTAGATTGTATGACTTAGAATTACAGATCACACACCATAGATCAAAAATGTTTTTACCCTTGCTTTTGCTTAAAGCGTGGATTTTTTTTGTTGATAACATACAAGCGCCCTTTTCTTCTCACAATTTTACAATCTACACTGCGTTTTTTTATTGAAGCTCTAACCTTCATCGTAATTATTTTTTACTTTTTATACTTAAATGACTTAATCTTCTTTCTGTTTAAAAAACTTTATTTGTATCTGAAAATTATTCTTCCCCTCGTTAAATCGTAAGGGCTCATTTCCACGCCAACTTTATCGCCTGGTAAAATACGGATATAGTGCATTCTCATTTTTCCTGAAATTGTGGCCAATATTTCGTGGCCATTCTCCAACTTTACCTTAAACATAGCATTGCTTAACGCTTCTACTATTGTTCCATCCTGTTTAATAAGTGCCTGTTTAGCCATAAATTTCGGAGCGCAAAGATAAGAGGAAAAATTTAATTATTAACCAAAAAATACAGATATTACATAATAAAACTACCTCATTGTATGAAAAAGATAATAATTTTTTCTTTTTGCCTTGTCTTAATGTCAATATCATGCAGCAAAAAAGATAATTCATCTACACCCATAACTCCTTCTGCAATTAAATATATGACTACTACCCCCGGCAGTATTTGGAATTATGAATTAATAGATAGTATTGCACTCAGCACTTCATTGTATTCACTTACCTCTACCTCACGTGACACATCTGTTAACAGTAAAAATTATCATATTTACACTAACAGTGCCAGTAATGCTTCGGAGTATTATAACATCAGTGCCAGCGATTATTATTCTTACCAAAGCCTGCCTTCGGCGGCAGGCGGCACTAAGGCAGAGAATTTATATTTAAAAGATAATGCAAATATAAATGTTAGCTGGAGCCAAAGCTATCCTGTTACTGTTTCGGGCTTTCCTCTTACCGTAATTCTCACCAATACAATAAAAGAAAGAAGCATAAGCAAAATTGTAAACGGTATAACCTATGCAGAGGTAATTCATGTAGAAACTACTATTGCCGTATCGGGAATTCCAGCTACATCACTTACTTCTGATATTCAATCTTACTATGCTCCAAAAGTAGGCCTGATAGAAAATGATACAAAAATAAAACTGAATTACCTGACCCTGGTAAACAATACAAATACCCAAACCAAACTTAAAACAACTAATATTCCATAAATAATTAACCTATTTCAAAAAACTATAGCGCATAAAAAAACCTTATTTTTTTGATAAGGTTTTTTTAAGAAATTAATTATATCAACTTTTCAACCTGCATATAACTAAGTTCTACCGGAGTGGCCCGGCCAAATATTTTTACCTGTACCTTTAATTTTTTCTTCTCATCACTTACTTCTTCAATAACACCATTAAAGTCGTTGAAAGGCCCATCTATTATTTTAATTGTTTCGCCAATAATAAAGGGCTCACTCATTGTTACACCGCCTATATCGCTCATTTCATCTACTTTACCCAGCATCTTATTTACCTCTGCTTTGCGAAGCGAAATAATATTTCCTTTAGAGCCTTTGCCATCAGTTAAAAAGTGCATTACATTGCTGATATTGCTGACGTGCTGAATAATATCATCACTTAGTTTTCCGTCTGCAACTTCCATCATAATATAACCCGGATAAAAGTTTCTTTCTCTCATCACTTTTTTACCGTTAAGAACTTTGTACACTTTTTCTACAGGTAAAAAAATTTGCTTAATTACTTTATCCCAGCCATTGCGAACAATATCCTTATCAAGATATTCTTTAATTTTACGTTCTTTTCCGCTAACTACCCTCAGCACATACCATCTGCTGTCTTTCTCAACTTTTTCTACACCTTGTACTATTTCTTCCATTATCATCCTTTAAATAAAGAGTAAATAAATTTCATTGAACCATTTGCTACAAAATCCATCAGTGCTACAACAGCAGTAATAAAAAGTGTGGCACCAAGTACAATCATGGTAGATTGCTGAAGTTGTTCCCATTTAGGCCAACTAACTTTCTCCATCATTTCTTTGTAAGATTCTGCTACAAAAACAGCGAATTTGTTCATAATTTTTTGTTTAAAAAATTTCAAAAGTTTAAGAAGTTTCAAAAGTTCAAGAAGTCTCATAGATTGAGAATAACTTTAAACGTATTAAACCTTTTAAACCTTCGGGTTGCACGGGAACTAGGATTCGAACCAAGATCAAAGGTTTTGGAGACCCGTATGCTACCGTTGCACCATTCCCGTATTAGTATTTAGTATAAAGTACAAAGTACTTAGATGTGGAAACCTAAGTACTTTGTAAAGATATAAATACTGTTTTTATTTATTAGTACTAAATACATAGTACTTCGGTATTATTTGATAATTTCAGTTACCTGGCCAGCACCTACTGTACGGCCACCTTCACGAATGGCAAACTTTAAACCTTTTTCCATTGCAATGGGTTGAATTAAAGTAACATTGATGTTGGTGTTATCACCTGGCATAACCATTTCTGTACCTGCATTTAAAGTAACTTCACCAGTTACATCTGTTGTACGGAAATAGAATTGAGGGCGGTATTTATTGAAGAATGGGGTGTGACGGCCACCTTCTTCTTTGTTCAATACATAAACCTCACCTTTAAATTCGGTATGCGGAGTAATAGAACCTGGTTTGCAAAGCACCATACCACGACGTATTTGAGTTTTTTCGATACCACGTAATAAAAGTCCTGCATTATCACCAGCTTCCCCTTCGTCTAATAATTTTTTAAACATCTCCACACCTGTACAAGTTGAAGTCAATGGTTTTTCCATCAACCCTACTATTTCAATTGCTTCACCCACTTTGATACGGCCTCTTTCTATACGACCAGTTGCCACAGTACCACGACCAGTGATAGAGAATACATCTTCAACACTCATCAGGAATGGCAAATCAACCAAACGCGGAGGTAATGGAATGTAACTATCTACAGCATCCATTAAATCATCAATTTTTTTAATCCATTTTTCATCACCAGCTAATGCACCAGTTGCAGATCCCTGTATAATTGGTGTATTTTCACCATCGAAACCATTCTTAGTTAATAATTCACGAATCTCCATTTCAACCAATTCTAATAATTCAGGATCATCAACCAAATCAACTTTGTTCATAAACACTACCATACTTGGAACACCTACCTGACGTGCAAGAAGGATATGCTCCCTGGTTTGAGGCATGGGGCCATCAGTTGCAGCTACCACAAGAATTGCACCATCCATTTGGGCAGCACCGGTAATCATGTTCTTTACATAATCGGCGTGACCCGGACAGTCAACGTGTGCATAGTGACGTTTTTCAGTTGAATACTCAACGTGAGCAGTATTAATAGTAATACCTCTTTCCTTCTCTTCAGGTGCGCCATCTATTTCATCATAATTTTTTTTCTCCGCTAAACCTTTTTTTGACAAAACATCGGTTATAGCGGCAGTAAGTGTTGTTTTACCATGATCTACGTGACCGATAGTACCAACGTTAAGATGGGGTTTATCCCTCTTGAATGATTCTTTTGCCATTGTTTAAATTTTTATTCCCGATAGCTATCGGGATGTTTTGAAAATTGGTTTCATTTAAAGTCTGTAAACCAGCGACTTTTATTTTTTGTACTAAGTGTCTATATTGCTCTTTAGCTTTATTTACTGATAGTTTTTCAACTATAGCTTTAGGAACAGTTTTGTATTTTTTTCAATTTTTTATTCAACCACTTTAAATGGCCAGCCCGTTTTACTATCCAAAAAAGATTAAGAGCCATCAGTGAGAATCGAACTCACGACCTCTTCCCTACCAAGGAAGCGCTCTACCCCTGAGCTACGACGGCTTGCTTTCAAGTCATTGTGTCAAGGAGTCATTAAGTCATTATCTCCAATCATGATCATTTACTTTTGGTTGATGACTTAATGACTAATACTGAGCGGAAGACCGGGCTCGAACCGGCCACCTGAAGCTTGGAAGGCTACCGCTCTACCAAATGAGCTACTTCCGCTGGTATTCAACAGGCAATTTGCAATAGGCAATTTTACCTTTTACTAAGAACTGATTTTTATTTAATATGCAAATTGCCTATTGCAATTTGCTATTGTTCTGTGGGCAGAGTAGGTTTCGAACCTACGTACTCGTAAGAGAACAGATTTACAGTCTGTCGCCTTTAACCACTCGGCCATCTGCCCTGATAATCTGACTGTACCGGTATGATTTATTAATTCTTAACACGGAAACCGTCAGACCAAAGAGCCGAAGACTGGAGTCGAACCAGCGACCTGCTGATTACAAATCAGCTGCTCTACCAACTGAGCTACTTCGGCTTATTTAGCTTCTTTGAAATATAATAACTTAATCAATTTTAAAAAGAACTTTGTAAAAGCAGGGACACAAAAGCGTACCCTATTTTTTGGGAAGGCAAAGGTAAGAGAAAATGGTTAATAGAAAAACTTTGTAAAAGATTTTTTTTGATGAATTTTTTAACTGGTAAAGAATAAAAAAAAAGCCCCGCAAAAAGGCGGGGTTTTGATTGAGGTATTTTTTAGGCAGCCTGCCTTTGTTTTTTTCTTTTTATCTGATTTATTACTGCATCCATTGCTTCGTCAAAACTTTCTTCAAAAGACTTGGATGACTGCTTTACAAAAAATTCATGTCTTGGAATAACTACTTTTATTTCTGCAACTTTATCTTTTATATTATGCACAATATTATCAAGTTTTAAATACACATCCACCTTAGTTATCCTGTCGTGAAACTGCGTAAGTTTAGATACTTTTTTTTCTATGTAAGATACCAACTTTGAATCTGCATCAAAATGTACTGTCTGAATGTTTACGGTCATAGCTTTCGATTTTTAATTTGTGAAAAAATAAAATAATGTAGTAATTAAAGCATAGGCAAAATTATATGTGAGGATTTTAGAAAAGCATACTTTTACAGTAAAATAAAGTTACTGCATGAAATGTAGTTTTCAAAATAAAATTTATGAATGGCATTAAACAAATTTGATAAAAAAAATCAGGCCTTGGGATGGGCTTTTTTGTAAATATCTTTTAACTTTTCTATAGTATTATGTGTATAAATCTGCGTTGCTGCCAGACTGCTGTGGCCAAGTAATTCTTTAACTGCATTTAAATCTGCACCATTATTGGTAAGGTGGGTGGCAAAACTGTGGCGAAGGATATGGGGGCTTTTTTTATCTATTGTAGTTACAAGTGACAAATATTTTCTGGTTACATTATATACATATTTCGGATCCAGCTTTTTACCCTTATCATTTATTAATAAAATGCCCGGTTCTGCTGCCGGGAGGCTCAGTTTTTTATCTGTAATATATTGCTGCAATACTTTTGCAAACTCTTTGCTTACAGGTATAAGCCTTTCTTTACTTCCTTTGCCCAACACCTTAATGGTGCAGTTAACAGCATCAATATGCTGCTCCTGCAAACTTATTAATTCTGCCTTTCTTATACCCGTATTATAGAGTAGCTGCAGTAACAGTTTTTCTGTGTTCCCGTTCCATCCTTCTGTAAATTCTACATGGGTAAATAGTGTGCTTATATCTTTCTTATCTACATACTGTGGTAGCCTTTTTCCTGTTTTTGGAGAAATAATGGTAGTCATCGGGCTTACCGTAATTAATTGCTGCCTCAACTGAAATTTAAAAAATGATTTTAAGGCAGAAATTTTTCGGTTAATGGTTTTAGAAGAAATACCTGATTCCTTAAGGTTTGCCAGCCATGTGCGTACAAAGGAAGGCTTGATATCTTTTAGTTCTGTTTCGCCAAACTGAATTGTGGTAAAGCCGAAAAAACTGTTTAAATCATTTTGATAAGAGATAATAGTGTGCCTGCTATACCGTTTTTGATATTTTAAATAATTGAGAAAAGACTCAATATATGCCTGCTGAGGTTGGGACATAAAAAAACTGATGGCCAAAGTTAGGGATAACCGGCCATCAGTGTACTATCTTGCTGGTAGTAATTATATAAAACTATTTTTCAAATTTGCCGGTAGATAACTGTTGTTTGTAAACAGCTTTAAGCACCTGAGTGCGACGCCTGATAGATGGCTTTATAAAAGCCTGCCTCTCTCTTAACTGTAGCAGCACACGGCTTTTCTCAAATTTCTTTTTGTATTTTTTAAGCGCCTTGTCTATGTTTTCGCAATCTTTTGAATCAATAATAAGCATTTTGTATATACCTCCTTTAGGTGATGAAATTGTACCTGCTTTACCAGATAGGGCGGCAAAGATAATAGTTTTATTGAAAAAAAGAAATATTGCATTTAAAATTACGAAATTTGAAAAATGTTTACCGGTATAATAGAAACCACAGGTGTTGTTGAAAAGATAGAAACCAATGGTACCAATATTAGTTTCTGGATAAGTTCCACCTTAAGCAATAAATTAAAAACAGATCAGAGCCTGAGCCACAACGGCGTATGCCTTACTGTAGAAGAAATACAGGGGCAAATGCATAAAGTAACAGCAATAGCCGAAACCCTGCAAAAAACAAATGCACCAAACTGGCAAACGGGCACAATGATAAATTTAGAAAGATGTATGCAGTTGAATGGCCGCCTTGATGGACATATTGTGCAGGGCCATGTAGATACCACCGCCGAATGTATTGGCGCAGCAGAAAAAAAGGGCAGTTGGGAATACCGTTTTATTATAAATAAAAAATTTGCTGCGCTGATTATTGAAAAAGGTTCCATCACACTAAACGGCATAAGCCTTACCCTATTTAATATTTCCAAAACCAGTTTTACCGTTGCAATTATTCCCTACACTTTGGGGCATACCAATATACAGCAACTGAAAGTGCATGATAAAGTAAATATTGAATTTGATATGATAGGAAAATATGTGAACAGGATAAAAGAAGTGAAATTATTACCAACAAAGAAAATATCTGGAGTATCAATACAGAGGAAGACTATCATGAAGAAAAACTTCATAAGGTAAATTCTGATAATAATAATTAAACTGAACAAATATTTACATTTATTTATTCAATTTTTATATGTCTATGAATGATGAATTTACCAAAAACACGATGATTTTTATTAAAAAGAAAGGGCTGATTTTACTCATCATTTTCTGGCTTCTGGTACAGGCATTCTTACTCATTACACAAGGCATAAATACAGGCGGAGAAAGCATTAATAAAATTCAGGAAGCAGAAAACCTGATTTCTGGCAAAGGACTAAGTTCCAAAAGCGATTACCTTTATTTAACTGAAATATTTCTCATTTTTTTAAAACTAAAGGCTCATGCCGGATATGGTGCTGTGATTGCTATCCAGCTTATTTTAAATTTATCAGCCTTAATTTATTTTTATAAGTTTCTGAATTCCTTTTATTCGTCTAAAATACTTTCTTTTACAGGCTGCCTTATTTTGCTTGCATGTTTTCCTTACCAGATTTATAATACTTTTTTATATACAGAATCAATTTTCTTTAGCCTGAGCCTGATATATTCATGTTATTTATTACAACTGAAAAAACTTTCCCTGCCAAATATTTTTATCCTATTTCTTTTTCTTTTTCTCCTTTGTATTACCAGGCCAAGTGGTATTTTTTTTATGGCAGCTACAATTGTTTACCTGTTTTTCTTTATTTCAAAAACTATAAATCCGGTTGTTAAAGCTGCTGTTTTTATTACAGTTTCCTGTTTTGCACTTTTTATTCTTAATTATTTAATGGCCTCTGGGGGAGGTATTGATATCCTGCTTCCATTTAAAGATGAAAGGGTTATCTGCGGTATTCCCACGCTTTCATATAATGCTGATATAAAAACAGTTCAGAATGGAAATTCTCTCTATGGCTTAATATATTATGTAACACATAATTTCTCACAGTTTTCCAGGCTTGCTTTACTAAAATCCAAAGCTTTCTTTGGCCTTGTGCGGCCCTATTATTCCCATGGCCATAATGTTTTTCTGGTAATATATTTTTATACTCTTTACGCTCTTTTTATTTTAAATATTATAAGAATAAATAAAAAGCTGCCGTTAGCTTTTATTTATTTTATTGCGCTAACAGTAATATATTGGTTAAGCGTTGTATTTTCATGTGATGAATGGCATAACCGCTTTTTTATAACCTTAACTCCTTTTTTTATAATCCCTGCACTTTATTTATTTAATAAAAATAATACCAGATTACCTGCATAAAAATGGATAATAAAATAATAAATTTAGAAACTGTAAGCACAGAAAGAACGGAAATTTTACGCAGATCATTTGCAAATTCAACCCCTTTCAGATACATTATTGTTGATAATATTCTTAATGAAGAATTTGCAAATTCAATTGCCGGTAGTTTTCCTTCTCTGGAATCTATGAAAACAAAATATAAAGGCCTTAATGAACAGAAATCAGAAGATTCATCTTTCGAAAATTTTTCTCCTGCTATCCAAAAATTACACGCCTATACCGGATCAACGGAATTTACAGAGTGGATTAGCACTATTACGGGCTTAAAAGGAATTTCATCGCTTAATGACCGCCTGGGTGCAGGGTTACACCAGGGCGGCAATAACAGTTTTCTGGATATTCATATTGATTACAACATACATCCTGTAAAAAAAATGCACCGGAAATTAAACCTTATCCTTTTCTTTAATAAACAATGGGATAAAAATTGGGGCGGCCTTTTAGAACTTTGGGATAAAGAAAAATGTTTTGAAAAAATTGTTCCTTCATTTAACAGAATGGTTATTTTTGAATGTAATGAAATTTCATACCATGGTTACAGTTTAATAAGCTGCCCGGAAAATATTACGAGAAAGTCTTATTACCATTATTATTTTCAGGAAGTTCCAAAAGGACTAACTTATCATGATACAATTTTTCGGGTGAAGTCGGAAGATAAAATTGCAAAAAGAATACTTACAAAATCAAAAGAGGTAATTAAGAATAAAATAAAACTCGTTTTTTTTAAAATAGGATTTTATAAATATTTAAAATAGCCCTGCTTACCCAATTCAGAATAAAAAATTTATAAGTATAAATGCCCCATGCATTATTTTTGCAGCAAGTATGATTTACTACACTAAATACCTGTCCCTTCTTGCTGTCTTCTTTTATGTGGCCTGCACTAACAGCGATAATGTTGCAAAAAAAAATGACGAAACTTTATCTAAGGAACAACAATTAAAAATTGCTATGTCACAATATCCTGATTCTGCCTTGCTTACAGAAAACCTGGTGCAGTATTACAGGGAGGCCGGCAATTACACCCTGGCCGTTTCATTAATAAATAATGCTATAAAAAAAGACAGCACTAACCCCAGGCTATGGGATATAAAAGCTATACTTAATATTGAAAATAACGATACTGCCGCATCCATACAATCTTTTAAAAAAGCCATTGCCATTTATCCCGACCCTCAATACATTATTTCTTTAGCCACTTTGTATGCACAAACAAAAAATGTGAACGCATTGAAAATGGCTGACAGCTTATTGATGAGCAGTAAAGCACATGCTGAAAAAGAAGCTTATTTTATAAAAGGACTTTATTACAGTTATACAAACAACAAACAAAAAGCTATTGATTTTTTTGATAAATGCATCTCCATAAATTATACTTATATGGATGCTTATATTGAAAAGTCTTTGGCATTATATGAACTTACAAAATATACAGAAGCACTTGCCGTACTGGATAAAGCAGTAACATTGCAGAATAATTTTGAAGAAGGTTATTACTATCGTGGGCAGTGCCTGGAAAAACTGAACAGGCCAATGGAAGCCGTAGAAGCTTATCAAATGGCGCTGGCGTACGATCCGCAATATTCAGAGGCAAAAGAAGCATTGGCAAAGTTAGGCTTTAAAGCCCCCTGACATCAGGCAATATGGTAAAAATAAAAAAATATATTCTCATAAATTCGGAAATTTAAATTTAATAATGCCCACTCCTGTTCGCTCTATTTTGTAAAGGAGATGGGATGAAGCTAAACTATATTTACCATGGCATTAATAGCCCCTTCACTTTTATCCGCAAATTTTTTAAACCTGCAAAAAGATTGCGATATGCTGAACAATAGTGAAGCCGATTGGTTTCACTTAGATGTGATGGATGGGCGCTTTGTTCCCAATATCAGTTTTGGGCCAATGCTGATAGAATTCATGGCGGGTACTACCAGTAAATTTTGCGATGTTCACCTCATGATAGAAGAGCCGGAACGCTATGCAGAAGCCTTTAAAATAGCCGGGGCAGATGGGCTTACCATTCACGTGGAAGCCTGCAGGCACCTGCACAGAAACATACAACAAATAAAAAACCTGGGTATCAAAGCCGGGGTAGCTTTAAACCCACACACGCCCGTAGATTGTTTAAAAGATATTCTGGCAGATATTGACCTGGTGTGCCTGATGAGCGTTAACCCTGGTTTTGGTGGCCAATCTTTTATACCGCATACACTTGTTAAAATAAAGCAGTTAAAAGAAATGATTAACCAGCAATTGCTTAATGTAAAAATAGAAGTAGATGGAGGTGTTACTTTGGCAAATGCCCCATCTATTATTGAAGCTGGCGCTGATGTACTGGTAGCAGGTAATACAGTTTTTAAATCTGCTGACCCTGCGGCTACAATTGCAGCATTAAAAAAATTATAATGCCTTTTTAGAACAGATTTACTGCATTGGTATTTTAATTTGCATTTCTGTAATTATTCATGACCTTAGTTTAAATATTTTTCTGATTAATAAATTACTTACAAAATGTCTTTTTCTTTCTACAGGCAAATTTTAATTGTGTAATTAATTCCCATTAAAATTTTCTTCTGCATTGTATTTTATTGGTGTAAATCTTGCATTACCGTATAAACTTAACCACATCAATTAAAAAAAAATGGAAAACAACAAAAAGAAAAAAAAGAAAAATCTATTTGAAAAATTTTCTTCTTCCGTTACCAGGGCTACGGGCAGTACAACGGCTTTTATTATTGCCTTGCTTATTGTAGTGGTTTGGGCATGTACCGGCCCAATTTTTCATTATTCAGAAACCTGGCCACTGGTAATAAACACAGGCACCACAATCATCACCTTTCTGATGGTATTTTTAATTCAAAAATCTCAAAATAAAGATTCGCTGGCCATACAGTTAAAATTGAATGAACTTGTGGCAGCTCACGAGTTTGCAAGTAACAGGCTGGTAAATGTGGAAGATATGACTGAGGAAGAACTAAAAGTTATTCAAAAATATTACAGTAAACTCAGCGATTTAACAAAGAATGAAGAAACACTGCGGCAATCACATTCCATTGATGAAGCCGAAGATGTGCATAATTTAAAAAAAGAAATGGAAAAGGAACTTGAGGGAAAACTAAATAAATAGTTTGATGTGTAGATGATTTTACCCGTGTTGTATAAAACAACTATATCAAAGGTTATATAAAAAATTGTAAAAATCAAGCTGATTATGCAGGCCGTAAACTAAACTGTTTTCATTCACACAAGGCATGATTTTAGCTTAGTATTACAAAACATTTCGAAATAACAGCTAATGAATGGTCTTAAAAAAAATCAAAAAGATATTTTAGAATTACTTCCAAATGCCGTAAACGCTTTTAAAAAAAATATTATAGACCCTTTTTTAGGAGACAGTAATGCTGGTAAATATCCTAATGAAAGGCCACCCCTAAGGGCTGAATTATTTACAGAACAGCAATTAGAAGAACATGCCAAAACGCTTTCAAAAAAACATACGCTTCTCACAAAATCCCGTTCTGAAGGTTTATTAAAGAGGCTTGCAGAAAATGAAAATATTTTACTGGAAGTACATAAGATTCTTACAGATACTATCAAAAAAAATATAAGGGTTGTACCTGCGGCAGAATGGCTGCTGGATAATTTTTACCTCATAGAAGAACAGATATACACAGCAAAAAAACATTTACCAAAAGGATACAGTAAAGGGTTGCCACAACTTTTAAAAGGTGTTTCTGCAGGGTTGCCCCGTGTGTATGATATAGCTGTTGAAATAATTTCACATTCTGATGGGCATATTGATGAGCGTATGCTTACTAATTTTATCAATGCTTATCAAACGGTAAATTATTTAAAAATTGGTGAGATATGGGCCATTCCCATTATGCTGCGCTTAGCGCTGATAGAAAATCTGCGCCGGCTTTCTATCCAGATATCTGTGGACATCAGCAATAAATCTTTATCTGATTACTGGGCCGATCTGATGATAGAAGCCGCAGAAAATAATCCTAAAAATTTAGTATTGGTCATTGCAGATATGTCAAGGTCAGAGCCATCTCTTGAAAGTTCTTTTGTATCTGAATTAACCCGTCGCTTACAGGAAAAAGGCAATGCGCTTTCATTGCCCTTATCCTGGCTGGAGCAGCGCATTTCAGAAAACGGCCAAACAACCACCGATTTAATTCAGCTTGAAAATCAAAAACAGGCAGCCGACCAGGTATCTATCAGCAACAGCATCAACAGCCTTAGGTTTTTAAGCACTACCGATTGGCGGGACTTTGTAGAAAATGTAAGCATCATAGAAAAAACACTACAGCATGATCCCTTATCCATTTATGCAAATATGGACTTTGCTACCAGGGATATGTATCGCCATGCAGTAGAAAAAATTGCAAAGCAATGTGAAAAATCTGAACTGGAAATAGCGGGCATTGCTGTAGAACTTGCTGCCGAAAATATTGCTTCTTCGGCTACCCGAAATGAACATGCAGGTTATTATTTGGTTGATAAAGGTTTAAAGAAATTAGAATCAATTGCGGGCATTAAATCAACGGGCAACGAAAAAATGAGGAGAATAGTAAATAAATTTCCTTTGTTGGTTTATGTAGGAAGTATTTTTCTGTTAACCTTTTTATTTACCGGGCTATTAATGTACAGTTCCGGCATTAACGGAATGCAAATGTGGTTTGCATCACTATTGGCTTTGATTTGTTTTATTGCCTGTAGCCAGTTTGCTTTATCGGTCATAAACTGGGTGGCTACCCTCCTGTCCAAACCTGCACTGCTGCCACGCATGGATTTTTCCAAAGGTATTCCTGAGGCCTGCCGCACCATGATAGTGATACCCACTATGCTCACACGCCCTACCGCTATCAATGATATTTTAGAAGGCCTGGAAGTTAGATTTATTGCCAACCGGGATGATAATCTTTATTTTGCCCTGCTTACAGATTTTAAAGATGCCCCTGTAGAAAACATGGCCGAAGATGAGCATCTGCTGGCTCTGCTGGAAGAGAAAATAAATGAGTTGAATAAAAAATATCCCCGCCCGGATAATGAAGCTTTTTATCTTTTTCACCGGCCACGCCGCTGGAATGAAAAAGATAAAATATGGATGGGGCATGAGCGCAAACGTGGTAAACTGGGCGATTTAAATCAATTGCTGAGAGGCATAGGCAGCCATCATTTTTCTTTGATAATTGGTAAAGAAAAAATTTACACAACAGTAAAATTTATCATCACACTTGATACAGATACGCAATTGCCAAGAGATGTGGCATGGAAACTTTGCGCTACTATGGCTCATCCGCTCAACAGGCCCGTTTATTCAGAAAAGAAAAAAAGGGTAACAGAAGGATACAGCATACTTCAACCCCGGGTTTCAAACAGCTTGCCGGGGTCGGTAAGTTCTGTATATGCAAAAATGCATGGCAACGAGCCTGGCACAGATCCATATACAAAGGCTATTTCTGATGTGTATCAGGATTTATTTAAAGAAGGATCATTTGTTGGCAAAGGCATTTACGATATTGATGCATTTGAAAAAGCATTGAAGGGCAGGTTTCCGGAAAACCGGATTTTAAGCCACGATCTGCTGGAAGGATCTTATTCCAGGGCAGGCCTTGTAACCGATTTACAGTTGTATGAAGAATATCCCGGCGCATACATAACGGATACCATCAGACGCCAAAGATGGATACGGGGCGATTGGCAGATTGCGGCATGGGTTACCCCGTTTGTTCCGGGGTATAAAAAAGGCTTACACAATAATCCTGTTTCTGTATTATCCATCTGGAAAATTTTTGATAACCTGCGCAGAAGCCTTGTGCCACAGGCTTTGCTGCTGTTATTGCTATATGGATGGCTGATTGCTTATGACCCTGTTTTATGGACGATGGCAGTATTGGCCATAGTTTATTTGCCTGCGCTGCTTAACTTTTTTTGGCAATCAGCTAATAAACCCAATGATGTTATTTTTTTTCAGCACCTTATTTTTTGCTGGCGCTCTTTAAAAGACAGCCTGCTGCAAAATGCAGTAGAAATTATCTGCCTGCCTTATACTGCCTACCTAAATACCGGGGCCATCACAAAAACATTATGGCGGGTATATATTTCCCGTAAAAACCTGCTGCAGTGGCAGCCTTTTAAAAGCTCGGCCTACGATCAAAAAAATATACGTTCCATTTTTTTTAGGATGTGGTTTGCACCGGTTTTTGCACTCATTTCAGTTATTGCCATGCAGTTTTATTTTGCAAATGCAATGATAATGGCATCTCCTTTTTTAGCAGTGTGGTTTATAGCTCCTTTCATAATATGGTTTATCAGTCAGCCGGGCTTTCAAAAAAATGCAGAACTTTCTTATTCAGAAAATATTTACCTGAGAAAAATTGCCAGAAAAATATGGTTATTTTTTGAATCTTTTGTGCTGGAATCAGACAATTGGTTACCACCCGATAACTACCAGGAAGAACCAGTTAAAAAAACGGCACACCGCACTTCCCCCACAAATATCGGCCTGGCTTTACTGGCAAATGTTACAGCCTGGGATTTTGGGTTTATAACCATTGGCAAACTGGTAGAACGTACTGCCAACACCATCTCTACCATGGAGCGTATGGAAAAATATAAAGGCCATTTATATAACTGGTACGATACCGAAACATTGATACCGCTTCAACCAAAATATATTTCTACGGTAGATAGCGGCAACCTGATGGGGCATCTCATTACCTTAAAACAGGCACTGCTCAGCCTGCCTGATAAAAAAATACTGACGGGCCAGGCATTTGAAGGCCTGCTGGATAATGTGCGTATGCTGGCAGAAAGAATCAGAATTCCTCAACTTGATCTGCTTCAAAAAAATCTTGAAGAGAATTATCCTGCATATACAGATCATGTGATGAGTGCAAAAGTATATCTTGATGATCTGGAGGCATCTTTTGCAAATATTTTTATTATGCCGCAATTACAGGAAGAAGATGAACAAAATGAACTATGGGCAGAAAAAATATTTTCTCATATTAAACAGTTAAAAAGTGAATTAGTGATGTTTGTTCCCTGGCTGTTATTACCTGCCCCACCGGAAAAATTCAATACTCTGCTTCCGGATTTTCCTTCAATACCTACCATTATACAGTTATCTAAAATAGAACAGGCGCTTTTACAAAAAATAATCAGTTGTTATCATCAGGAAAATACAGCCGCAGAAAATGAATGGCTTAATCTTTACCGCTCGGGCATTACAGAATCTGGCAGAAGGGCAAAAGAAATATTACTTCGTATAGGCCAACTCGTTATTAAGTGTGATGAGCTTGCACAAATGGAATATGCATTTTTGTACGACCGTTCTCAACACCTGCTTACCATAGGATATAATGTAGAGGAAACCAGGAGAGATAACAGTTATTATGACCTGTTGGCTTCCGAATCCCGGCTTACTACATTTACTGCAATAGCCCAGGGCAAACTGCCGCAGGAAAGCTGGTTTGCATTGGGCAGGCAACTCACCAATGTAGGTAACGCTCCTATCCTGCTTTCGTGGAGCGGCTCTATGTTTGAATACCTGATGCCATTGCTGATAATGCCTACTTATGACAATACTTTGCTGGATCAGACAAACAAAGCCATAGTACAAAAGCAGATAGATTACGGCCGCAAAAAAAATGTGCCCTGGGGCATTTCAGAATCGGGTTATAATTTATTAGATGCACATTTAAACTGGCAGTACCGTGCTTTTGGTGTACCGGGTATTGGCTTTAAACGTGGGCTTGGCGAAGATCTGGTGATCTCTCCCTACTCAACTGTAATGTCGCTGATGGTATCGCCGGTAGAAGCTTATGAAAACCTTACCGTATTAAAAAATTCAGGCTTTGAAGGCAGATATGGTTTTTATGAAGCAGTAGATTATACAAAATCACGTTTGCAAAGACGCCAGAATTTTATGATCATAAAGTCGTTTATGTCGCACCACCAGGGAATGGCTTTTTTATCACTCAGTTACCTGCTGCATAACAGGCCCATGCAGGAACGCTTCTCTGCAGATGTGCAGATAAAATCTGCCTTGTTATTATTACAGGAAAGAATACCAAGGGTTACTACATTTTATTCCCCTACGGTACACTCCGGTGATATAAGTGTAACACCGGGCGGCGATGCATCAATGCGTGTATTAACTACACCTGCTACCAGTATTCCGGAGGTAGAACTTTTATCAAACGGCAGGTATGATGTAATGGTTACCAACGCCGGCGGCGGTTACAGCAAATGGAAAGATATAGCACTTACCCGTTGGCGTGAGGATGCTACCTGCGATGATTGGGGTACATTTTGTTTTATACGGGATGTGGACAATAATGAGTTTTGGTCTGCAGCTTACCAGCCCACACTACAGGCAGGTACTAATTATGAAGCGGTTTTTTCTCAGGGCCGGGCAGAGTTTCGCCGCAGAGATCTTTCCCTGGAAACGCATACAGAAATTGTAGTATCACCCGAAGATGATATTGAACTAAGGAGAATTCACATCAGCAATAAATCCCGCAGAAAAAGAATTATTGAAATTACCAGTTATGCAGAAGTGGTATTGGCAGGCGCTAAAACAGATGAAGTACATCCGGCATTCAGTAACCTTTTTGTGCAAACAGCAATCAACAGACAAAAGAATGCCATTACCTGTACCAGGCGGCCCCGTTCGGCCACAGAATTAACACCCTGCATGTTTCATTTAATGAAAGTGCATAATGCAGAAGTAAAACATATTTCTTACGAAACTAACCGTGCTAATTTTATCGGCAGGGGAAACAGCATACATAATCCACAGGTGATGACCCGGGCAAATGCACTTACTGATACAGAAGGTTCCGTGCTTGACCCCATTATATCTATACGGTACAGAATAGTAATTGAACCACAGGAAACCATCATTGCAGATCTGATTTTTGGTGCAGCAGATACGCCCGACTTATGCAATTTTTTAATAGATAAATACCAGGACAGAAATCTTACCAACAGGGTTTTGGAACTTGCCTGGACGCATAGCCAGGTAATACTGCGGCAAATAAATGCCATTGAATCTGATGCACAATTGTATGCAAGGCTGGCCAGCTCTATCATATTTGCAAACCCTTCTCTTCGTACAGGCCCCTCCGTTATGATTAAAAATAACCGTGGCCAGTCAGGGCTGTGGGGGTATTCTATTTCAGGAGATTTGCCTATTGTATTACTACAGATAGAAGATTCGGCAAATATAGAACTGGTAAGGCAGATGGTGCAGGCACATACTTACTGGCGTTTTAAAGGATTAGCTGTAGATCTGGTAATTTGGAATGAAGATAACGGCGGATACCGGCAGCTATTATTAAACCAGATTCAAAGCCTTATTGCGCCTGTTGTTTCCGGGGATGCAAAGGATAAACCCGGCGGCATATTTGTTCGTTCTGCAGATCAGATTTCTAATGAGGACCGCATACTGTTTCAAACTGTGGCAAGGGTAATTATTTCGGATAAGCTCGGTACTTTGGAAGAGCAGATCAGCAGAAGAAGCCCATTAAAATCAAATGTGCCTTATTTCAGTCCCGCTAAATTTTACCCTTCAGTAGAAACTGCTATAGTTGCCCCAAAAGATCTTCAGTTATTTAATGGTCATGGCGGTTTTTCGCAGAACGGTAAAGAATATATAATTACTACTACCGCCGCTAAACCTACGCCTGCACCGTGGATAAATGTTTTGGCCAATGAAAATTTTGGCAGTATTGTTTCAGAAAGCGGCCAGTCATATACCTGGATAGAAAATGCACACGAGTTCCGGCTTACCCCCTGGAATAACGATCCTGTAAGCGATTTAAAAGGCGAAGCATTTTATATAAGAGACGAAGAAAGCGGCCGCTTCTGGTCGCCTTCGCCATTGCCATCCCGTGGTAAATCTTTATATACTACCACCCATGGGTTTGGCTATAGTATTTTTGAACACAGCGAAGATGGTATTGAATCCGGCATGACGATGTACACGCATTTGCAGGCACCGGTAAAATTTATAGTAATAAAACTGCGTAACAATTCTTCAAGGGCAAGGCGCATATCTGCTACCGGTTATGTAGAATGGGTGCTGGGCGATCTGCGTTCTAAATCGCTGATGCATATTGTAACTGAAATGGATATACGAAGCGGCGCTGTGCTGGCCCGTAACCCATACAATACAGAATTTGAAAACCGGGTTGCTTTCTTTGATGTGGATGATCCAACTAAATTTATTACAACAGACCGTACAGAATTTATTGGCCGCAACGGCACTATGGCAAACCCCGATGCAATGAACAGGGCAAAACTATCCGGTAAAAAAGGTGCAGGCCTTGATCCCTGCGCTGCACTGCAGGTTGTTTTTGACCTGGCAGAAGATGAAGAAAGAGAAATAATATTCAGGCTGGGCGCCGGAAAAAATACTGATGAAGTATTAAATACCATCAACAACTTTGAAGGCACTGCCGCTGCAAAAAAAGCCCTGGAAGAAGTGCATCAGTACTGGGGAAAAACATTGGGTACTATACAAATTAAAACACCCGATGCAGCCCTTAATATCCTTGCCAATGGCTGGCTTACCTATCAAACACTGGCGTGCCGCATTTGGGCAAGAAGTGGTTTTTACCAGTCTGGTGGTGCATTTGGTTACCGGGATCAGTTGCAGGATGTGATGGCTTTTTTATTAACTGAACCTTCATTGGCAAAGCAACAGATTATGTTATGTGCCAGCCGCCAGTTTAAAGAAGGTGATGTACAGCACTGGTGGCACCCACCGGTAGGCCGTGGCGTACGCACTACCTGCTCAGACGATTATTTATGGTTGCCATTTGTGGCTTCAAAATATGTGATTAAAACAGGCGATACAGCTATTTTAAATGAAGTGATCCCGTATTTAGAAAGCAGGCTATTAAACGCCGGCGAAGAATCTTCCTACGATCTTCCGCTGGTATCAGGCATATCAGACAGTATTTATCAACACTGTGTAAAAGCAATTGAACACGCCTTAAAATTTGGGGAAAATGGTTTACCCTTTATTGGTTCCGGAGATTGGAACGATGGCATGGATAAAGTAGGCGAACATGGAAAAGGTGAAAGTGTATGGCTGGCATTTTTTCTTTATGATATATTGATGAATTTTATAAAAATAGCAGAATATAAAAATGATAAAGCCTTTGCAGAAAAATGTAAAACCAATGCCCTTCAACTGCGCCTTAATATTAATAAAAATGCCTGGGACGGCGAATGGTACAGGCGGGCATATTTTGATGATGGCACACCGCTGGGTTCTGCAAAAAATGAAGAATGCAGGATAGATTCTATAGCACAAAGCTGGTCTGTTATTTCCGGCGCAGGTGATGAAGGCAGAGTACAACCCGCCATGGAAGCTGCATACCGGCATCTGGTACGTAAAGAAGAAGGGCTGATACAATTGTTTGAACCACCCTTTGATAAAGGTACTATGAACCCCGGATACATAAAAGGATACGTGCCCGGCGTAAGAGAAAATGGCGGCCAATATACACATGCTGCCATTTGGCTTATCATGGGTTTTGCGGCATTAGGCAATAACCAGCGCACCTGGGAATTACTGAATATGATAAACCCATTAAATCATGGTAATGATGCCGGCACCATTGCTCAATATAAAGTAGAGCCTTATGTAATGGCTGCCGACGTATATGCGGAACCGTTACACAAGGGCCGTGGAGGATGGACCTGGTACACCGGCTCTGCAGGATGGATGTACCAACTGATTACAGAATCTTTTATAGGGTTGAAAAAAGAAGGTCACCGTTTGCATTTTAAACCATGCCTGCCTGCAGAATGGCCATCTGTACAAATCATTTACACGTATAACAAAACTATTTATACCATTAAAATAAAGGGCGGAGGAAACACTTCTGCAAAAATAAAAGTAGATGGTGTAGAAAATGATTATGTACAATTGGTTGATGACGGAATACCTCATGAGGTGGAAGTTTTTTAAGCCCTGGCGGCGGTTGCAAACCCCACCAGCCGTTGTGAAGATTTGTAATTAAAAGCATGATCAACGGTGACGGGAAACAAAAGCTGAGCTTCTGAAAATTTAAATGCTGATAATTGCTGTGTGAAAATCCCGAAAAATTATTAAATGTATTTTTTTATAGCACAACATTTGTATCAATTTAAAACAGGCATAAAAATTTCTATAAATAATTAAACAAAAAATGTATGAGACCAATCTGGACAGGCGCTATAGGATTTGGCCTGGTAAACATTCCTGTAAAATTATACAGCGCTACGCAGGCCAGCGAAATAGACCTGGACATGCTGGATAAAAAAGATCTTTCCAACATAAAATTTATGCGGGTAAATGGAAAAACAGGTAAAGAAGTGCCGTGGAAAAGTATTGTAAAAGGATATAAACTGGATGATAAATATGTGGTACTGGAAGAAGCCGATTTTGAAAAAGCCAATGCAGTAAAAACAAAAACGATAGAGATAACAGATTTTGTACTGGAAAAAGAAATAGACAGTATGTATTTTGAAACGCCTTATTATCTTGCACCCGAAAAATCGGGCGC
>JANLQE010000111.1:0-6139 GCA_031367625.1 Bacteroidota bacterium | reverse complement strand
AAAGTGCCGGCAACCATTTGCCTGAAGCATTTAAATTGGAAGAAAGTTTTTCGGCTACCAATGCAGATAATTTTAAAGCTGCAGCAAGCCCTGCTATAAAACCGGCAATGGAAAATAATGCGATGATAAATCCTTTACGCAGGCCTTTAATACAGGCCAGTACCATCAATAATAAAAAAATTATATCTATAAACATATTTTTTGATAAGGGAATGAGTGAATGCGGATGGCCGCCCGTCTTACTGTACTTAATATACCTTAAATACTTTTTACTTTATATACTTTACCAACTTCAATAAATATCAGCAATTACCCTAGTAATTCTTTTACAATTGTGCTAATGGTTTTACCATCAGCTTTGCCGGCAAGCTGTTTGGATGCCATGCCCATTACCTTGCCCATATCTGCTGCAGAAGATGCTCCTGTATCAGCAATAATTTTAGCAACCGCTTCTTTAATCTCATTGGTGCTTATTTGCTTTGGAAGAAATCTTTCTATCACCTGCATTTCTTCTTTTTCTTTTACAGCCAAATCTTGCCGGCCCTGTTTTTCAAAAACTTCCAGAGAGTCCCTTCGCTGTTTCATCATTTTTTGCAGAAATTTTTGCTCTGTGGCTTCATCTATTTCTCCACGGGCGCCGGGTTCTGTTTTTGCTTTTATAATTTCGGCTTTAATAGCCCTGAGGCTTCGCAATACGGCCTCATTTTTTGCTTTCATGGCATCTTTCATTTCGGCCATTACCTGTGTTTCTAAGTTCATATTATTATTAGTTGTGAATTAGTGAATGAATGCCCGCCTGTATTTACTTTATACATCTTTTACTTTACTACCTTATTACTATTTATACTTTTTTATTACCCCTGTTCTGTAATTTGTGCAGCCCTGAATTTATCATAAAATATTTTTGCAAAATTTTTCATGTCTTCAGAAAGTTCATCCTGCTGTGTAGCTCTTTTAAAAGTATCGGCCATTGTCATCAGCATCTGGTAAAAAAAATCGCCCATTTCATCTACCATCATGTCTTTTGTCCACAAATCAATTCTCATGGCTGTTTTATCCGTTGCGTCCCAAAAGGCAATACTTACAGCTTTTGCTTTTTGAGCCATATCAGCTGTACTATCCGTGGCTTGCCAGCTAATTTGCTGAGGTATTTTATTTGGGTCGAGTAAGATGTCAATTTTTATAGACGACTTGTGCATACAATATTTTTTGGCTGCAAAGTTAATGGTTTACTGTTCACTGATTTTAATAATAGCCTGCCACATTAATTGGGTACTGCTATCCCAGGAATATCTGGCTGTTTGTAATAATCCATTTTTTATGCAATCGTTCCGCAGGTTTTCATCTTTATAAACCAGCATCATTTTTTGGGCAATAGTTTTCTCATCTGTCGTGCAGTAAATAACCGCTTCGCCATACATGCTTTTATTTAGATTGGTAGCTGTAGTAATTACGGGCACTTCACATTGCATGGCATTCAGGCAGGGGTATTCAATTTTTTCGTGGGCGGGTAAATAGAGGAGTGCATAAGCCCCTGCTATTATTTTTGCGTTTTCTTTATCATCAGTTTGGGCTATTATTTTTACTTCATTGCGGTATTTGTATAAGCCAAAATCTTTAACCAGGCCATCGCCACTGGCCGCAGACAAAAGAGTCTTATCCTGCACCATCAATAAAAGCTGCATGTTGGATTTTTGCCATTTCTTAAATTGCGAAAAAGCTTTTAAGGCAGTAATAATATTATTTTTTGTATTGGAAGAAACAGGGTATAAAAAATAATCTTTTTCATCAGCGTATGCCGCAGTTATTTCTTCTTTTTGCTGCCAGCTAATAGGTTGGTAGTTTTTATTTATGCCGGGATAAACCGAAAGTATTTTATTTTTGGTAAATGGATATTTTGCAGCAGTAGTATCTTCAATATATTTTTCAGAAGTAAAAATAGTGGTTGCTTTTTTTAAAAAAAAAGGAAAAAATTTTCGAAGGTAACGGGCATGTTTATCAGCCTTTACAATCATTTTTTTTGCCGGTATTAAATCTTTAAGCACCATCATTTGTGGCTTATTGGTTCGTATGCTCAGTACCGCATTTTCGCTTATAAATACACCGGCATTATATCTTTTTAATAAATACGGTAATTTATAATTATACCAGTAGTGAAGCAGAAGACTATTTTTTATTTTTGGCGAAATCAAAACCCAGGTGCAATTATCAGGAGCAATAGCTGCGCCTTTATCTGCTTTATCAATAAAAAGAATAAAATGATTACCGGGATATTGTAAAGCCAGCCTGGTAAGGCATTCGAATAAAAAAGACGGTGCGGAATGTTTATTTACTGCAATATGAGCGGCAATGGTCATACTGCAAAAATAACCTGTTGCAGCAGTTATTTTTTAAAAAAATTACTTAAGTACTTTAAGTTTAGCAGTTTCTATCCGGGTATCGCTTACACTTAAAATATCAAACTCGTAGTTTCCTACAATTATTCTTTGTTTTTGTTTGGGAATAGCTTCATTATGCTGTATGATGTAGCCAGAGAGTGTTTCAGCATCTTCTTCATCTGAAAATACAAGCCCGTATTTCTTTTCAATAAAATCAATCTCAAGCCGGCCACTGAAGATATACTCATTTTCAGAAAGTTGTTTATCTACAAATTCATCCTCATCATCATACTCATCTTTTATCTCACCAAAAATTTCTTCCAGCAAATCTTCCATGGTAACAATACCGGCGGTGCCGCCAAACTCATCTATCACCCAGGCAATTGTTTTTCTTTCTTTACTGAATTTGTTCATCAGATCTGTAGCGCTCATACTTTCCGGCACGGTGGGGATGGGTAATAAAATTTCTTTTACCGTTTGGGGGTTTTTAAATAAATCCAGTTGATGTATATAGCCTGTAATATTATCAATATTTCCTTCGTACACCAGCAGCTTACTAAGCCTGGTATCTATAAATATTTTTTTTACCCTTTCTATACTGCTTTTCTGTTCTATACTTACTATTTCGGTACGGGGTACCAGGCACTCCCTTAGTTTTATTTCGCCAAGCGATAAAGCATTTTCAAAAAGTGCTGCATTTATTTCAGAGCTTTCATCCTGGTTATGCACTTTGTTCTGTTGTATAAAATGCTCCAGGTCCACCTTGCTGAAAACTTCTTTTTTATCATTTATTTTTACATTAAAAATGTATTTCAAAATCCACTCTGCAGCGTTTACAAATACCGCTGCAGTGCCAGCCAGCAGCCAGTAAAAAAACTGTGTTATGTAACTTATGAAGCCATTGCCAAGTATATTATTGTTTCTTGCCCTAAAGTAAGCTTTGCATAAAAACTCTACCAGCAAAATGATAGTAGTGGAAAGAATTGTTTCTACAAAGAGTTTTATAAATTTTACATAATCTGCAGATGATGCAGGCAGCCTTGATTCTATCCAGCGCCAGATGGGAGAGAGCATTTCGCCAATAAGAAGGCCATAAATTACAAGCACAATATTAAATGCTACCAGCGTAGTGCCTATAAACCGTGTGGGATTTTCTGCAAATTTTCCCCATATTTTTCCGCTATATGTACCTTGCTTTTTGCTTAGTTCGATAGAGAGTTTATTGGCAGAAATAAAGGCCATTTCGATACCGGAAAAAAAACCAATCAGTATAAGGGCGGCGAAAATTGCGAGTAATGCAGATAAGTCCATAGTATAAAAATACGCAAATCAGATTAATCAGTTCGTTGGGGCCTGATACAAATCTACATTCATAAAATTATTTACCAGTAACGTGGCTGCTGTGCAGGCTTTATTTAAATCATCATTTACTATTACTTTATCAAAATGCGTTTTAAAAGAAATTTCGTAAGCAGCCTTATTAACCCTTGCTGCCAGTGATTCTTCAGTTTCCGTACCCCTGCCTTTAAGCCTGCTTTTCAGTTCATTTACTGATGGGGGCTCAATAAAAATGCTTAAGGTATTAATGGGGTATTGCTGCTGCACATGAAGGGCGCCTTTTACATCAATATCCAGAACGGGTATTTGATTATTGGCCCAAATGCGTTCCAGCTCCGATTTAAGGGTGCCGTAATATTTTCCTTCATATACCATCTCCCACTCTGCAAATTCTTTATCCTTTATTTTTTGTTTAAATTCTTCCGGGGAAATAAAATAATAATCTATGCCGTTTTTTTCTGTGCCTCTTGCCTGCCTGGTAGCAGCAGATACAGAAAATGCCAGTTGAGGAAATTGCTGCATCAGGTGGCGGGTAATAGAAGTTTTACCTGCACCTGATGGGGCCGTAATGATTAATATTTTATGATAAGGAGAAGCCATGTGCAAAGAAAAGGAAAGAAATGTAGAAACTAAAAGGAAAGTGCTTTTAGGCAGCTGACAACAAAAATTTACGTTGCTGAAATTATGAAACCTGAACTAATAAGCTGGTAAAAATGCATTGTAAAAATAAAACAACTGCAATATTTTTTAAGAATAATGGATAGTTGCAATTATACCTGCAATTTTGCAGCATTGAAATTATAATATGCATACAAAAAGAAAGGCGGCAATAGGGTTTATTTTTATTACTCTAATGATAGATGTTACAGGGTTAGGACTCATTATTCCTGTACTTCCCAAACTGATAGAGCAATTGATTCATGGCAATATCAGTGATGCTTCCAGGTATGGCGGATGGCTTACCGGAACCTATGCGATTATGCAGTTTTTGTTTGCGCCCATTATTGGTGGCCTTAGCGATAAATTTGGCAGGCGCCCTGTATTGTTGTTTTCGTTATTTGGGTTTGCAATTGATTATTTGTTTTTGTCTTTTGCACCATCCATTGGTTGGTTGTTTGTGGGCAGGGGTATTGCAGGTATTATGGGCGCCAGTTTTACAACTGCTACCGCATATATTGCAGATATAAGTACCAATGAAAACAGGGCACAGAATTTTGGAATGGTAGGCGCTGCGTTTGGGGTAGGGTTTATCATAGGCCCGGTTCTTGGTGGTTTGTTAGGTTCTTTTGGCCCACGTATTCCTTTTATGGTGGCAGCGGGTTTAAGTTTTCTAAACTGCATATATGGTTATTTCATTTTACCCGAATCGTTGCCTAAAGAAAACCGCAGGTCTTTTAACTGGAAGACGGCTGTACCCGGCCTTTCTTTATTAAAGTTAAAAAAATACCCGGCACTCGGCGGGTTAATCATTGCCTTTGCGCTTATTTATATAGCCTCTCATGCAGTACAAAGCAACTGGAGCTTTTTTGCAATTGAAAAATTTGGATGGAATACAAAAATGATCGGTATTTCGCTGGGGGTTGTTGGCTTACTGGTAGGCGCTGTACAGGGAGGATTAATAAGGATAGTAAATCCCTGGCTGGGTAATGAAAAAAGCGTTTATACGGGCCTGTTACTATACGCTTTGGGTCTGTTGCTTTTTGCATTTGCATCACAAAGCTGGATGATGTTTGTGTTTTTGATACCCTATTGCCTGGGTGGAATATGCGGCCCGGCCCTGCAGTCTATCATTTCGGTAAGTGTGCCGGCAAATGAGCAGGGCGAATTACAGGGAGCGCTTACAAGCCTTATCAGCCTTACTTCTATGATTGGGCCGCCGCTGATGACAGGCCTGTTTGCTTATTATACAAACCCCGGCAGGGCTGTTCATTTTTCCGGGGCTGCTTTTTTGCTGGGCGCTGTATTAATGCTGATAAGCGCTGGCATTGCGTACAAAACCCTTTATAAAAACAAGTAAGCTGCAAAACGATAAATACATTTTAATAATATCATGTATGCGATACCGATAGTAAGTAGTTTTACTATAAAATATATGGATTTAAAATAAATATATCTGCTTTTTATGTTGTACACAATAAAAAGCAGGGATGAACGCTTAATGTATATCCTTGCAATTACCGCTTACAATTGCAAAGTGAAAAACCACAAGAAACCAACTTCATACTACTAAATTTATGCAACGCAATCTTTGTTGCATGTATGTTTGTAATTCCCTTTCTTAATGGTTTTGTAAAATTTAATTATGCGCATTTGCCCAAGCCATTGACTACAGGGTATTGTGTAAAATAATATAAGCGTTTTTTTTGTTAGGCACTACAGGACAACGAAGAGCCCCGATATTGGACGGGGCTTCTTCATTTTAT
>JANLQE010000108.1:0-2458 GCA_031367625.1 Bacteroidota bacterium | reverse complement strand
ACACCTGTCAGTTGGTTCAGTAAAATGCTGTCGCCATTGAGTGTGGTGTTTAGCTGTTTTATAATGGCATCTCCGGCCAGTATCTGCAGTGTGGTAACAGAATCTATCGTTTTTTGCCGCAGTCTTTTTGCTTTAATAATTTCTATGGTCCGTGTGCTGTCTTGTGTTGATTGCCCATAAATTTTACCAAAGCAAAAAAAAAGCACAAGAAGGCTTATGGATTTATATGAATGGAGGAGTTGCTTCAATATTATTTTTTAATGCTGCAAATTGCAGGTTTTATTTTTAATACTATCACAATTTTTAAATGTCATTGTATAAGTATAACTAAATGTACTGTTGGTACATTAATAAAATTAGTAAGTAACAGCCTTGCGATTGGGCATTTATCCGGCCAGGACAATTTTGATAAGATGAAAACAAATGCTCACCTGCAAAAATCTTATTGCGCCTTTCTGATATAGTAAGGTGAATCAAGGGTATCGGGCTGGGGTATAAGCAACGGTTTGTTATTTTGCTTTTTACCCAAAATAGAAATGCTTACATACCGTTTTGGATTTACGCGGATATCATCCAGCAACAGGTTTAATTTATTTCCGGTAGAGGCCAGGTTATTATATAATTTAGTATCGTTCATTAATAAACCTAATGAGCCGGTATTAGTATTGAATTTGCCTACTATTGATTTTAAATCATTTATTGTTGCATCCAGGGTACTCAGCGTTTTTTGAAGATCAAGCTGCGCTAATTTGGTGGTTGTTTTATCAAGATTGGTAACCACGCTGTTTATTTTTTCGTTGTTGGATGCCAGGTTGCCGGTAATGGAATTTACATTGCCAAGGGTTTTTGCCAATGCACCGGTTTGCTGGTTTAACAGACCTTGTAAAGATGCCGTAGAAATTACCATGGAGCTGGTAATTTTATTAAGATTTTCAAGCGTAGCGCCAATATTATTTTTTGCTGTTGGGTCTATTACAGAATTAATTTTTACGATCATGGTATCTAAAGAACTCACCGTTTTTTTTACTTCATATAAAACCGGATCTACTTTTCTAAGTATATCATCAAAAACGCCGGCATTGGCTTCTGTAAAAATAGAATCTTTGTTTTTTAAACTAGCCACGGCATCTCCCAGTTTAATTTCTACACTGGTAGTGCCTATGGGATTTGGTTTAATAATGGCAATAGAGTTTTTTGGAATATGGATGTCTTTGGTAATATTCAGTTCTACCATTATCTGACGCATATCTTTATCGGTACTTATCTTATAAACCGTACCTACCTGCAGGCCATTAATAACAATAGGGTTAGAGTTTTGCAGCCCCTGTACATTCCCGTATTTAGCATACAGGGTTGTGCTGCTGCTGAATAGTTTTTTTCCTTTCAGAAAATTAAAGCCAAGTATTAATAAGGTAACACATACAACTGCTATAGCACCTACTTTGGTTTCATTTGAAATTTTCACCTGGTATAATTTTAATGATATTTTTTATTGTTTTAATTAACAAGATTACATAATCATTTGTAAATATCCGTTAGTTTTAAACACATTTAAAGATGTAAGTTATTTACCAATTTGTTAGCCAAAAAAATTATTTCCTTATTTTATGCAATAAATTTTTATTATTTTTTGGGAGATTCTATTTGCTCTTTGTAGTGCAAAACCGCTTTGGTTATAGCTTCTGCCAGTTCCTGCTGGCCTTTATCACTGTTAAGATATTTCTCATCTTCGGGATTGCTTATGAAGCCTGTTTCTACTAAAATGGCGGGCATATTTGTGGCTTGTAATACCCAAATACCTTTTTGGCGTTGACTGATGCCTAAGGCAGGGCGGCCGGTTTTTTCAATTTCTTCATTCACATAACCTGCAATGCGGTCACTTTTTTCCTGGTATCTTTTTGCATATATCTGTGCCAGCACCCTTCCTTCAGGAGTATTAAAATCGAAACTGGTGTAAGTAGAATCTGAAGCGGTTTCTATTTCAAAATCGCCTTCTTCCTTCATAATAGCTTTTAGTTTATCGCTCGTTTTATGGGCAGCAAATATCCACACACTTGTACCCTGCCTTTGTGTAGGTATTTTAAAATATTCATACACCGGTTCTACCACCCGGTAAGGAGTAGATATTTTCTTTTTTCTTTTTCCTTTGCCTTTATAAGTAATACGGTAATGGGTAACTGTTTTACTGCCTATTTTTCTGCGGCCGGTTTTTAAATTTACAGCATCTGCATGTATGCAAAGAAAAAGGTCACCCTTTACTTCATTGGCAATTCTTGCTTTTTCCTTTACGTTTTGTGTAATATCAGATGTACGGGTGGGTATAATATTTAACCCGGGTAATTGTTTTTTTAGTTCGGCTACTAATTTTTTTGAAATAGCCAGCGTGATATCTTTTTCTTTTGACCTAAGCGAATGTTCATAATTACCCGTTGCACCGCCATCAGCGCCACCATGGCCT
>JANLQE010000106.1:0-29064 GCA_031367625.1 Bacteroidota bacterium | reverse complement strand
GATGCAACTGCAATAACGGTATCGCCTGCGCCGCTTACATCTGCAATGCTGCGGATATGTGTTGGTATCAACGCCTTTTCTTTTTCGCTTTGATAATAGGCTCCCTTCTCTGAAAGAGTGATTAAAGAAATATCATGTTGCAATTGTTCATGCAGGGCCTGATGAATTGCGCTCAACAAATCTTCAGATACTTCATCACCAATAATATTTAATCCTTCTTTTGCCTCATGCAGGTTGGGCTTAAAAATATCTGCATGTTTGTATATAAAAAAGTTTTTACGTTTGGGATCTACTGCTGTTAAAATATTATTTTGCCTGCACAGTGAAATAATTTTTTCAATGGCGGTTTCTGTAAGCACCCCTTTGTTATAATCTTCCAGAATTACAATATGGGGCTGCTGCTCTTTTATATAATCTGTAAAACGATCTAATAATTTTTTTTCATCTGCGGGCGAAAGCATGCTGGTAATCTCTGCATCTAACCGCATCATGTGCTGGTTGCGGCTTATGATGCGGATCTTATTGGTAGTTATGCGCTCATCACTTTTTATAAGAAACCCGGTGTCAATATTATTATCCTTTAATAAGCTGATCAACTGTTCGCCATCTGCATCGTTGCCCAATACCGTTATCACACTAACGGCAGCGCTCAGGCTTTGTACGTTCAGTGCTACATTGCCGGCACCACCAATGCGCTGTTCTCTTTTGGTAACAGCCACCACGGGCACGGGGGCTTCGGGCGATATGCGATCTACTTTGCCCCACCAGTAAGTATCCAGCATAGCATCGCCAATAACGCCTACTCTAAGCGAAGAAAAAGAATTAAACAATTTATCAAAATCTGTTAACGGCATAAATTATCAGGCTTTATTTTTATTTGCCACTGCAATATAATAAATGGGAATTCCGGCCAGTACAATTCCCAACCCCCATCCTGCATAAACGGGTTTGTAAACAATAAGCAATATGCAAAATGCAATGGCCATCATAATATAAATGGCAGGCAATACCGGGTAACCAAATGCTTTGTATGGCCGTTCTGCTTCGGGCCTGTTTTTTCTGAGAATAAAAATACCGAGAATAGTGAGTGCATAAAACATGACTACTACAAATGAGATCATATCCAGCAGATCGCCGTAGCGGCCGCTGAGGCAAAGAAGGGAAGCAACCAGGCATTGTATCCACAATGCAAATTCGGGCACATCATGTTTATTTAAAATGCCGGTTTTTTTAAAAAATAAACCATCCTTGGCCATAGTATAATAAACCCTTGCACCTGCCAGTATTAACCCGTTGTTGCAACCAAATGTAGATATCATGATCATCACTGCAATTACTTTCGCACCGATGTTTCCGAATATTTGTGTGCTGGCGGCAACGGCTACACGATCTTGTGGGGCAGATGCAATATCCTGCAACGGCAATACACTGATGTACATGATATTTACCGTAACATAAATGAGCGTAACGATCATAGTTCCCAAAAATAAACTGAGTCCGATATTGCGTTTTGGGTTCTTAACTTCGCCTGCAATAAATGTTACATTGTTCCAGGCATCGCTGCTAAAAATAGAACCGACCATCGAAGCAGCAATAGCGCCAAGAATAGCACTGCCAGCCACGCCGCCGATAATGCTGCCGTCTGCCGCCCTTGTTTTCATTGCCCAGGCATCTGCCCAGTTGGCATGCCATGTATCTGCTTTTGCAGCAAGTAAAAAGCCAAAGATTATTAAGCCAAAAAGTGATAATAATTTTACAACGGTAAATGTGGTCTGAATCATTTTGCCGCCCTTTATGCCTTTTGTATTTATGTATGTAAGAAAGATGATGAGGGCAATAGAAACAAACTGTGCCGGATAAATTTTAAATATCCCAATTTGTGTTATCAGGTTGGCATCATTAACTTCCAATGCCGGAATAAAATAGCCTGCAAATTTACTGAAGGCCACACCCACTGCAGCAATGGTAGCGGTTTGTATCACCGCAAAAAAACTCCAGCCGTATAAAAAACCTGCTAAGGGATTAAAGGCTTCTTTTAAATAAACATACTGGCCGCCTGCTTTGGGAAACATTGCACTTAATTCGCCATAACTTAATGCTGCAGTAAGCGTCATAAAACCGGTGATGAGCCATACGGCTATCAGCCAGCCTGCGCTGCCTACATTGCGGGTGATATCGGCACTTACAATAAAAATACCGGAACCAATCATGGAGCCTGCAACAATCATGGTTGCATCCAGCAGGCTAAGGGAAGGTTTAAATGTTTGTGTTGTATCACTCATAAATAAGTTTTGTTTTAATACCTCAATGCCTTGTATTGCTATTACCAGGATGAGATAAGAAGAACGGGCGTGTAAAAAAATTTGTTTAAAAAAAGCCCGGTCATTGCTGACCGGGCTTCAAGATAAATAAATCTCTTAGATTATTGGTTGCCTTTCTTTTTCATTTTTTCATTCATACCATTTACCACATCACCGGTTATGTTTAAGGTAGAGTCTTTATAAACCATGTAATCCAGCCCTGTACCCGTTGTAAGAATGTACATATAGTTATGATTCTTATTATAATCAGTTAAAAATTCTTTTAATTTTTTCTGAATATCTTCCATGAACCGGTAGCTTTTTTCGTTAAGCTTTTGAGTGAGCGACTGCTTTTTACCATCTACCTGTTGTTGCTGTTGTAATAATTGCCCCTGAAATTTTTCCGCTTCTTCCTGTGTTATAGAAGAACCTTTTTTTAGAAATTCATTCTTTTGATTTTCTAAACCACGGTAACTGTTTTGCCAATCTGATTCTATATTTTTCTGCTCTGCTTCCAGCTCTTTACGTTTGCTTTTTATATAAAATATTTTTTCGTTTAAAGAATCCAGCTCTACATAAGCAATGGGTGCATGGCTGGTATTTACTGCATTTTCTAAAGCCGGAATACTTGTTTTTACCAACTTTGAAGTTTCTTTCCGTTCGCCATAAACATGATAATACAAAAAAGCAACTGCCAGTAATAAAAGGATATTTAAGCCTAAGGATAAATGCTTCATGAACGAATAAAATTTGTTTGGCTGGCAAGATAATAACAATGGCTTATTTAGCAATAGCTTATCATAAACATTTAGGAAAGGCTTAACGGATACCTTTTTTTTAATAAGGGCGCAGCATTTTAGAAATATAAAGGCTTCGCTTTTAAAGGGAATTTATTTTTAATTTTTACTTCTGCAACAGGCACAGGCAAATGAACAATATTTATCCATCCCGGATAAGGAAAAGACCCTTTTCTAGCAAATGCCCCATCTGCACTAAAAAATAATTTTCGGCTACGGCTGAATGCAGGAACGGGTTTACCATCAATTGATGAACTATTTACCACAGCATTAACCATACCCTCTGCACCGTAGCCAATATCTGCATTTATCCATTTAGGAAACCTGCTGTTGGTATTTAATATTGAAGCTATATTTAAAGAGAGCCAGTAAGTTTGCCCATTATAATCTTTCAGTAACCGCTGTGGTAAATGAGCGCCTAATTCTTTGGGATTGTATTTTGCAAAAATTGAATTATGATAAGAAAAACGGAGTTGCATTTTTTGTTGCCCCCACGCATATTGCTGCCCCACAAATAAACCCGTGCCCAACAGATTGGCCGCCATATCGCCTTTAGAAAATCCCCATTGCGAAGAAAATCCATCTGATATTTCTATCATGGTGAGATAAGCAAGGCCTGTAAAGCCTCCTATTATTATTGACCTGTTTACAGGCACGCCACACCAGCGCATAGCATTGTACTGTATGGCAGAAATATTATACGCTGTAGTGGCATGCCCCACTTTATCCATATTTAACCACTCATCGTTATCATTAAAAAAATGAAACCTGCTTTTTGGGAAATTTTTATACCATAGATATTGTAATCCTATTGTGGCAATTGTACTTACTGCTGCTTCTGAAATAATAACTGCATTAAAACGTGATCTATTAAATTTATCAGCCGCTTTTAAAAACCCATCATCATTATGCTGTGCCTTACATGCCTCTGCAGAAAAAAATTGTACAACAAAAAAAATGATGATGAGTTTCACTTTAAAAATTTAATAATACCGTACAAAAATTTATCAAAAAATTTAATCCATCTCTTTTTGTAAACCATCTGCCTGCGGTTTCTTTTTTTGAACAATGTGTACATCACTTTTTCTATAAGCCCAACCAAAAATGAGCGGGAATACCCATAAGCTGAAAATCATGGCACATAAAACACCGCCAATAACAACCCTTGCCAAAGGGCGTGAACTTTCGGAACCTATGCCATGTGAAACCGCCGCCGGAAGCAGGCCAATAGCCGCCATCATAGCCGTCATTACTACAGAACGTATCCTGGAATTTACGCCCAGTTTTATAGAGGTATATAAGGTGTTCACCTCTCCTTTTATATTATCTAAATTGTGTTTAAATTCACTGATCATTAATACGCCAAACAAAATACATATTCCAAAAAGTGCTATAAAACCAATGCCTGCTGAGATGCTGAAATTAGTGCCTGTCAAATGTAATGCCACTACACCACCAACAATTGCAATGGGTACATTTAAGAAAACCAAGGCTGCATCTTTAAAATTACCAAACATGATAAACAATAAAAGGAATATCAGCAATAAGCTTATTGGCACTACCTGGGCCAATCGTTTAGATGCCCTCTGCTGATTTTCAAAATCTCCCTGCCATGCCAACCGGTAACCTCTTTTCAATTTTACTTTTTCATTTACTTTATTTTGTGCTTCTTCAATAGTGCTGCCCATATCTCTTCCCCGGACAGAAAATTTAAGTGCCGAATATCTTTCATTGTCGTCTCTGAAAATTAAGCAAGGGCCTGTTTTTTGAGATATAGTGGCAATTTCTTTTATGGGCACTTTAGATCCGCTTTGTGTAGGCACTAACAGGTTTCCAATGTCATCAGGTGTTTGCCGAAAAGCTTCTGCGAGCCTGATGCGGATGTTAAATGTTTTTATGCCCTCGTATAAGGTAGAAGCTGGTGCACCGCCTATCGCCATTGCAAGCACAGCATCTGCATCTGCAGTAGCCACACCATACAAGGCCATTTTTTGCTGATCGAGATTAACATCTAATTCGGGCTGCCCAATATTGTGTATTACACCTAAATCTTCAATACCTTTTACTTTCTTTAAAATTTGATAAACCTGGTTTACATTATTCTCCATATAATTTAAAGAGTCACCATACACTTTTACACAAATAGACCCTTTAACACCCGAGACTGCTTCTTCAACATTATCCATTATGGGTTGTGAAAAATTTAATTCTGTGCCAGGTATGATAGAAATTTTTTCATTCATTTGATCAATTAATTCTTCCTTGGAAATTTTGGGTTTCCATTCTTCCCGGGGATGAAGAATAATAGAAAATTCGTTGTTGTAAAACCCTGCCACATCCGTTCCGTCATCGGGTCTGCCGGTTTGAGAAACTACATTCCTTACTTGTGGAAATTTAATTAACTCGTCCCGGACTTTCTTTGATATTTCTACTGACTTTTCTAATGAAATACTGTATGGTGTTTGTGCCCGGAGCCATATAGAGCCTTCATCCAATTCAGGTAAAAATTCTGTTCCTAAATATTTAAAAGAAAAAAGCCCTGTTGCCATCACAATTACAGAAACTGCTATCACTATTTCTTTATGCCTGTAAGCACGTGTAAACCCATTCATCATAAAGCCGGTAAGATGATGTACGATAGGATTATGCTTTTCTTTTACATTTTTTCTTAACAGTAAATTAATTAAAACCGGAACCAATGTAAGGGTAGTAATTAATGCCCCAAGCAATGCGAAACCCAGTGTATATGCTAAAGGAGAAAACATTTTACCCTCTACTTTTTGAAAAGCGAAAATTGGTAATAATGCAGCTATTATGATAAGCTTTGCGAAGAAGATTGCTTTCCCCAATTCCGCTCCTTTTTGTTTTATCATCCCCATTTTTGCTAACTTATTAAACCGATCCATACCAACTTCCCTTGATTTATGATCCATCATTACAAAAATGCCTTCTACCATTACCACAGCACCGTCAATAATAATTCCGAAATCTATTGCCCCAAGGGATAATAAATTTGCAGACATACCCATTAAATGCAGGCATATAAAAGAGAACAACAAAGACAATGGAATAATGATGGACACAATTAAGGTAGTACGCCAGTTAAACATAAACATGGAAACTATCAGGGTAACCAACAAAATACCTTCAATTAAATTATGCGTTACCGTGTGAGTTGCATATTCTATTAAATCGGACCGCTCGTAATAAGGAACGATTTTGGTATCTCTGGGCAGAATATAATCATTTAATTTTTCTACTTTTGCTTTAAGTGCATCTATCACTTCTGTTGGATTTGCTCCCTTACGCATAACCACAATTGCTTCTACCACATCAGCTTCATCTGAGGTTGTCCTTTTGTTTGCAGAATCTATAAATTCATCTGAACGTGCTACCCATCCTAATCTTGGCAAATTAGATATTTCTACAACTGCTACATCTTTCACCAATACAGGTACCCCATTTGTGTTATTAATTACAATATTTTTAATTTCATTAATATCGTTTAATAAGCCAATACCTCTTACCACAAATGCCTGGTTATTCTGAATAATCATATCGCCTCCAATATTGATATTGGTTTTTTGTACGGCCGTAAATACATCTAATGAGGTAATATTTAAAGTGGTTAGTTTACCGGGATCAACTTTAATTTCGTAAGTTTTTGTTTTGCCGCCAAAACTGGTTACATCTGCTACTCCCGGTACAGATTTTAGCTGGCGTTCTATAACCCAATCCTGCATGGTTTTTAATTCCCGTACATCTCTTACCGAACTTTTTAAAGTATATCTGAACACTTCGCCGGTAGGCCCGGTGGGTGGTTGCACAGATGGTAAAATACCCGTGGGCAATGTAGCATTCCCCAGCAGATTCATTACCTGTTGCCTTGCTTCTGGATCCTTTACATCATCATCAAAAATTAATTTTACATAAGAGAGCCCAAAAATACTGGTACTGCGTAAACTCACTTTACGCTGCACCGGATTTAATGCAATCTCTATCGGGATGGTAATAAATTTTTCTACTTCTTCGGCACTGCGGCCCTGCCATTGCGTAATTACACTTATTTCTGTATTGGTAACATCCGGAAAAGCCTCAATGGGCATGCTTCTATAAGTGAAAATACCTGCGGTAATAAGAATGGCGGTACAAAATAAAATGAAGAACCTGTTTTTTAAAGAAAACCCTATTACGCCCTTAAGAAATTTATTCATTATAATAATTTAAAGAATGTTGATTAATTATTTAAAGCGCCGTAAATAAGAATGGCCTGCGAGCCTATTAAATATTCTCCCGGCACTACCCCGGTTTTTATGAATGCTGTACTTCCGTTTATACTTATAATATCTACCGGCCTTATCTGCACATCTTTTTTGCTTTTGTAAACAAGTACATAGTATTGGCTGTTATCAAAAATTAAATCGTTACTGGATATAGAAATAGCTTCTTTGTTTTCACTATTATTTACTGTAACGGTTGCAAACATTTGTGGTTTTAAAATATAATCAGGATTGCTGAGCACTACCCGCATTTTCATTACTCTGTTGGTAGGGTCTAATACATTCATCAGCTTATCTATTTTACCTTTAAATATTTTATCGGGGTACGATATGGTGGTTACATCTACCGCATCTCCCTGGTGTACTTTAGAAATATTAGCTTCATAAACATTGGCCTGAATCCATAATTCTTTTAAACCGGAAATAGTAAACAGGTTATTGCTGTTATCTGTACGGATAGACATGCCGTTAGTGATATTTTTTTGCACTACAAAGCCATCAATAGGCGATTTTATATAATACTCTCCCTTCCTGTTGTTGCCATTAATATTAAGTATTTGCATGGCAGCAGTTTTAGAAGCCAATGCCTGCTGCTGCGCTACTTCTGCATTGGTTACATCTACCTGTGATGCCAACCCGCTTTTAAATAATTCATTTTGCTGTGTTAATAATCTGGCAGTAAGGTTTACATTTGATTCGGCATTTATCAGCGCTGCATTATAATTTGCAATTTCCGAACTTTTTACCCTGCCTAATACCTGGCCAGCCTTTACGTAATCGCCCAGCATCACTTTTATATCAGAGATATTTCCGCTTATCAGCGGGAAAATGTTTGCTACTTTATCCGGATTAAAATCTACCACCCCATTAAACTTTATTGAGTTGGTAAGGTTTGATGTTTTTACGGTATCTATTACAATTGTTTTCATGATGGTATCAGGAATTTCATATTGCTCTCTTTTATCGGAAACAACATTCTCTTTTGATTTGCAGGAATGCAGGGGAATAATGAAACTGCAAAACAATAACGCAGGTAAAAAAATGTTGGAAAAATGTTTTGTCATAAAATATATTTATTAGGGGTGCAGTAAAATTTATCTATTAAAAAATGGTGTTCCGGTAGTAAAATTTAATTGCTCAAACTTGCTGATACGGTTGTACCGGAGATTATTGAGCTGTAAAACATTTTGTTTATAAGATTCATAAAAATCTATAAACTCCAGCAAGGTCATATTCCTCTTTTCATAATTTCTAGTTACTTCCCTGATTAAATTATCAAAATCTTTTTCAAATCCGGGATCAAAACTATTCAGCAATTTTTCTGCACGCAAGGCACCAATGTAGGAATTGGCGATCTGGCTTTCAATGGCATCCTGCACACCTGAAACCTGCAACTCACTTGATTTTATTACGGCCTGGGCCTGCCTGATGTTTCCCTGGTTGCGGTTAAATAATGGAATAGAAACACCTGCACCAATGCTGTTAAAGTTTTTTACATAACTGCCCAGCCTGTCATAACCTGCATTAATGGTTAAGTCGGGTACAGCCGATGCTTTTTGCAATGCAAGATTTTGCTGGTTAAAGAGGAGCGAAGTTTTTACCATTTTTAAATCGTAACGGTTTTGATAAGCGCTATCAACTAAAGCCTGGTAAGTAATATTGGCTACAATGCTTTTTTGATCTTCATTTATTTTTATATCCGGTATTATATAAGCGTTTGCTTTTGCTCTCAGCAATAATTTAAATTCGCTTTGCACATTATCTACTGTTCCCTGCAGGTTTGCCAGTTCTGCCTGCAGCGTATATAGCTGAGATTTTATGCGCATCAATTCTTTCTGCGCTATATTCCCTTTTGGAACCTGCTCTTCATAAGCGGCAGAAGTTTTTTGTAACGATTGAATTTCTATGTTATATACTTTTTGCGATTGCTGCAGATAGTAGATGTTATAAAAATCGTTTCGAAGTATATAACGGAGTGTACGCAAAATATCATAAAACTGATACTCCGTAATGGCAACGCCGCTTTTAGCCACCTGTATAGCTTTATTTCTTTTACCTGCAGTTTTTATTAACTGGCTTAATTGTAAAGCCACTTCGCCACCGTTACCGCTAAAATCAAATATCTTTTTGGTATCAGGCTGATAAAATCCGGTAGCAAAAGCAAACTGTGGATTGTCGTACAATTTAGCCGTAATAATATTTGCTTTGGCGCTATCAATACTGTATTGCTGAGCCAGTAATTGAATATTATTTTTTATAAACAATGCTTCAGACCGGGGCAAATCAAGATGCAATGTATCCTGCGCCTGCACTGATACTGTTGTAAAAACAGATGTGCACAGCATTAAAAATATGCAGGCTTCTTTAGCTTTATATTTCATTAAAATTATAATTTATAACAGGGGGATTTAAAAGATGCAACAGTGCATAAAAATGGAATGTATAGCTTTAAATCCGCAAATTATTGATGAAGAAAGGCACTAAAAAGGCTACGCTTTTGGGGGTGGCGTAATAATTTCTACATTAACCAAATCAGGTTGGGGTATTAAGAAATCTGCAAAATTCTTTTGTTTTATTTGTGCAAATTTTTCTTCGTCAATGCAAATAAATTGTGGCTGATAAAAATATTCTGCTTCTTTTACCAAATGAAAATTCTGGCCGCTATCATCGTCTTCGTCATCAGCAGTTTTATCAATCCCAAGCTCTACACATAAAAATTCCACTACACTATTTACATCATCAATCTGCTGGCCATTTGCATCATACTGATCATCTTCTGCCACTTGTGGCAGAAACATGGAAGTGTTCATGTGACAGATGATTAATACAAAGGCGAAAAGTTTTTTCATAAACTTTGCAAATATACATGGCCATTAACTGGTTAATGAAAATTTAAGGATCATTTACATATCATTAGCAATTGAGCTTATTATTATTCTTTTTTATTAAAATTTAATTTTTATTTTGAATAACCCTGTTCACAAAATGAAGTTTATAAAAGCAGTATTAAGCAGCCTTCTGTTTCTCTTGAAATAATGAACCAATTGGTTCCAAATGGTTATATCAATAGAAAAAATCCTGATAAAAAACAGCCTTATTTTTTGCAAAAAAATTATGAATTAAAAATATATTGTATTTTGATTGAAATTAAATTACCAATTACTCATGCTTCAACTTCAATTTGATCCCTTTCCGCAATTAGAAACAGACAGGTTGGTTTTGCGTAACCTTTCTCTGTCAGATGCTCCCGAGCTTTTTTATTTAAGATCCAATAAAGAAGTGATGCGGTACATAGACCGGGAGCCACAAAAAACGGTGGAGGAAACCGAAACTTTTATAAATTTATTATTAGATACGCAACAGAAAAATGAGGCTGTGCTATGGGTTATTGCCTTAAAAGAAAATCCGGCTGTGATGATTGGCAACATTGGTTACTGGCGTATGGCAAAAGAACATTACCGGGCAGAAATAGGCTACATGCTTCATCACGATTTTTGGCAGAAAGGCATTATGAAAGAAGTAATAAAACCGGTAATAGAATATGGATTTACCAGCATGATGCTGCATAGCATAGAAGCCAATATAAATCCTGCAAATGCAGCATCGCAGGTGCTGCTGGAGCATACAGGATTTGTAAGAGAAGGTTATTTTAAGGAGAATTATTTTTTTAATGGCGTATTTTCTGACTCTGCTGTTTATTCTCTGCTCAGCAATACTAATAAAAAATAAAAAGCCTTACCAAAATCGGCAAGGCTTTTTATAAATAATTTAATGTTCTACATTTTAGGTATCAACACATGATCTATTACATGTATTACTCCATTGCTTTGATCTACATCTTTTATGGTAACGGTAGCCATGCCACCATTTTCATCTTTTAACATTAATTTATTGCCCTTCATAGTAGCATATAAATTACCGCCCGCTACTGTTTTTAAAGTAGCTGTACCATTACCTGCTTTTATCAGTTGGGCAATATCTTTTGCATTTAATTTGCCGGCAACTACATGGTAAGTAAGAATAGTAGTTAAGGTTTTTTTGCTTTCTGGTTTTACCAGATTATCAACTGTACCTGCAGGTAATAAATTAAAAGCTTCGTTGGTAGGTGCAAATACTGTGAAGGGGCCTGCGCTCTGCAAAGTTTCTACAAGGCCGGCTGCTTTTACGGCTGCAACAAGTGTGGTGTGGTCTTTACTGTTCACTGCATTTTCTACAATGTTTTTAGAAGGATACATAGCGGCACCACCCACCATTACTGTGTTTTCCTTCATCTTCATTTTCATTTTACCATTTTTTTCTTTTGTTTCCATTTTGTCCATTTGTGCAAATGAAGCGTTTGAAAACAAGGCAATGGCTGCCATTAAAGCTAAACTTTTAAACTTATTCATAATTTGTTTTTTAGTGTTAAAAAAAATATTTAGTTGCAATCATTTACGGCAACTGAAATATTTTGGTTTTATTTTTTAAAAAAAATAAATGGATAGAACACTGATATACTGAAATTCAGTTTGGTATAATAGTTATTGTTAAACCTCGTACAAAAAATAAAACAGCATAAAAAAGCAGCAATAAAATTTTGCTGCTTTAAAAATTTAATACTCGTTTCCTGTCTTGGGTTTTGGCTTGGGTACAATCTTTTTATTATCAGCCGGTTTATCTGCCGGCATCAATTGTTTATTATCTTTTTTCTCCTCTTTCTTTTCATCACTTTTAGGAATTTTTGTAACAGCGGTATCGCCCGGTTTATAATCGCCATTAATTTCTTCCTGCAAAAAATCCCCTGCATTGCCATTGCCATTATCTTCTGTAAGGGTATCGCCGCTGTTAAGAATATCGGAAAACCGGCTATCGGCATAAATAGGATCATTCTTAAATTCTGCTGGCGCATCAAATTCTTTTTTACTATAATTTAATGTTTTATCGGCATATACCCTGCTCATAAAAATACCCCATTTTGGTGCTGCCATTTCTGCACCACCGCGGTTGGGATAAATAGGAATAAAAGGATCTTCGCAACCCACCCAGGTACCTGCAAGAAGCTCTGGTGTAAAACCAATAAACCAACCATCTGTATGATTATCGGTGGTACCGGTTTTACCGGCTTTTTGTACCGGTATATTATAACTGTTCAGCCTGCGTGCAGTACCAGAAGTAATAACACCCTGCATCATTTTTACCATTGTATAAGCGGCGGCTTCTCCTATAACCTGGTTACTTTGGGCCAGCGGAAATTCATGTAATAAATTGCCGTTTTTATCTTCTATACGGGTAAGAAAAACAGGCGCAGTATTATATCCTTTGTTGGGAAACATAGTGTAGGACTGCAGCATTTGCAACATGGGTATTTCTGCTGCACCCAATGCTATAGATGGATAAGGCGGTATGGTAACTGTTATGCCGCATTGATGGGCAAATTCAACTGTTCTTTTTGGGCCGATTACCGCCATTAAATGCCACGCTGCACCATTGAGAGATTGTGCAAGGCAATGTGCCAGTGAACCACCTGCTGTGCTGATAGTTTTACCATTTAAAGTGAGTGGGCCGCCGGGTATTTGTGTTTCTGGGGTATAGCCAGCATCTGTTACTGCAAGTGTGTATAACAGTGGTTTAAAAGTAGAGCCTACCTGCCTGTTAGCAGTTACGTGGTCATATTTAAACCACTTAAAATTAATACCGCCTACCCAACATTTAATTTCGCCGGTACGTGGATCCATTGCCGCAAAAGAAGTTTGTAAAAGTTGCTTGTGATATTTTATAGAATCAATGGGCGTCATCACTGTATCTTTTTCATGCTTACCGTTTCCTGTCCAGGAAAATATTTTCATTTTAACGGGTATGGTAAAAGATTTTTTTATTTCTTCATCGCTTATGCCAAGTTCTTTCATGTTTTTAAAACGGTCCGTAAATTTCATAGCAGCTTCTACAATATTATCATGGCCCTGCCATAATTTATTACCCCTTTGTTTAAAATACCGATCCAGTTCTTTTTGCAGTACAGGCATGTGTTGCTCTACAGATTCTTCTGCATACCGCTGCATTTTAGAATCAATGGTTGTATAGATTTTTAAACCGTCTCTGTACAAATCATAAGGCTCATCGGTTTTAGGGTTTATATTTGTTTTGCTCCAGTTTTTTAATACAGCTATCAATGCCCTGCGGTAATAAGGAGCAATACCAACATTTTCATCTATCTGTTTGTAATTAGTAATGAGCGGCTTTGCTTTTAATTTAGCAGCCTCTGCATTTGTAAGGTAATGCTGCTTACAATCTACCATCCTGTCTATAACCGTATTTCTTCTGTTTAAAGACCCCCTGGGGTTGCCTATCGGATTGTAAACATAGCCTTTTAACATGCCTATTAAAACAGCCGCTTCTTCAATATTAAGTTCTGCAGGTTCTTTCTGAAAATAGGTACGGCTTGCATAGCGGATGCCATATACATTGCCCCATGGCGCTCTGTTAAGATATAGTGTAATAATTTCTTCTTTGGTAAAATTGCGCTCCAGTTTCACCGCAATAATCCACTCTTTCATTTTATCAAAAACACGTTTTATTATATTGCCTTTTCCCTGCCCCAAAATCATTTTTGCCAATTGCTGTGTAATGGGGCTGCCGCCACCATCTGTGCCAAATTTTAGTACAGCTCTTGCCACAGCTCTTGCATCAATGCCCGAATGTTCGTAAAAATTTTGATCTTCGGTTGCTATCAGTGCATGAATAACATTGGGAGATATATCGTTATACTTTACCTCACTCCTGTTTTCTGCATAATATTTTCCCATCAGTAAACCATCACTGCTGATGATCTCACTGGCAAGGTCTGCCTCGGGATTTTCTAATTCTTTTATAGAAGGCATTTTACCGAATAAGCCATAGTTAGCACATAAAAATAAAATAATTACGAAAGCGATGCCTGCAAAAAAAAGGCGCCATAATATCTGTACAGAACGGGTCATCATTAAAATATAGTTTTAAAATCTACCTCAATAAAAAGGGCTAAAATTTATTGTCGAAATTTGTGTTTAAAAGTTGTTTGTACCCTTTAAGATCTTTGTTTGTTTTAAGGAGTTGCAAATTACTCTCAGAAATAATAAGGAAAGAATATTTATTAGCGGGCAACCATGATATTTCTGCAGGTGCCGCTTTTTTAATTTTATCGTAATATTTAACTGCAGCAGAAGCATCTTCAAAAGGCGAGAAAAGCAGTACCACTTTCTCTGCGTCCAATACATCTCTGTTAATAATAATATTTTGTGTGTAATAACTTTCCCTGTTAAACCGGTTGAATGCATTTTTTGCTTCAGTAATATAAACCCCATCTACTTTATCTAAAATCATTATTACAAAATGCGGCTTTTCCGGCTGCAGGGTAAAAGAACCGTTTTTATAAATGGAAGGAACCTGTATGGCAGAGTCTTTTAAAACTCTTGGCAATGCAGTGGCTTGCACCTTTTTTACTGCAACAGGCTTTTCTGTTTTCATTTCTGCCACTACCGTTTTCTCATCAGCAATAATAATTTTATCTTCTTCCGCCCTTGTTATTTGTAAATTGGTAAGATAAGTTTCTATTTCTTTTCTTCTGCCAAGCACCTCTGCCAATGTAGCTGCTTTTTCTTTTAGCGGCGAAGCCGGGTAAAGTGTTTGCAGGTTATTTAATACCGCAATGGCATTGCTGTCGTTTTTTTCTTTTATCTGATATACCGCTTCGATGTATAACAATTGTGGGGTCCAGTAATTTTTTCCATACACACTGTCAGCTATTTTCTTTGCATCCAATGCTTCAGCAAATTTTCCCTCAATAAACGAATTGTATATGCTTTCATACCTTGCCGTTACTGCCGGATTTTTTTTATTGGGTTCCAGCGAAGCAGGGTTTAAAATCATATTGCTGTATGTACTACCCGGATATTTACCGGTAACTACATTTTTATAATAAGCAGCCTTGCCTGCATTACCCAGTTTTGTATAACAGTAATAAAGCCCTAAGTAAATTTCTGCTTCGGCTTTACCTGAAGTAAAACGGTGCAGGTAGTCATTGTATGTTTTAATGGCCTGCTCATAATCAAACAATTCATTTTGAAATATTTTTGCAAGCTCCAGTAAATTACGGGCAATAGCCTGGTTGCTGCTATCAACTCTTTCGGCAGATAAAGGAAGTTCGCTCATCAATCCTTCATAAGAAAAGTCTGTAGTTTTTGCTGTAGCAATTGTTGCCTTATCAGCAGCCGGATTTAATGCAGGGTCGCCATCCAAAGTCATTCCGGTGCTTTGTGACTTACCGGGCAATATTGCAGCTGCAGATTTTCTTCTCCAGTTATCTATATTTTCCCGCTTGCCCCATTTGGTTTTAAAATCTGTAAACCCACGTGACCGCAGGCTGTTGTTGTAAAAATACCATTCGCCTTTACTGGGGGCTGCAAATAAATCAACCGGCCCAGAATTTTTATTATTAAACGTGATTAATGTGTTACCGGTAAAGTCATCTTCTTCTTTCAACCCGTTTTCTTTGCGGTGTTTTTTTGCCATCTTCTTTACAAATGCCTCTCTTTCTGCCAAAGGCATTGCAGCAATCCGTTGAAGACTGTCCTGCCGTTCTATGGCCGTAATTTTTTGTACCAGTCTTGCAAGTATTTCTTTTCTTGCTTCAGTGACAGCAGCATCTATTTCAATATACTTTTCTGTAAGTACTAAACTGTCATAAAATGACCGGGCCTCTTTATAACGTTTTTGGCTATACGCAATTTCTGCCAGTTGATAAAAAGACCTGTTACGGTATGCAGTATTATCTTCGTTGTACCGTACGCTTTTGCTGTAATTGATAATTCCATTAAGGGTATCGGGCTTTTGCATATTAAGCTGGCCCGCAGAATAATAAATAATATCCCTGTAGCTTTCGTACTTATCTTTTTTTGCCATGCTGAGCAAATGATCAATACTGTTTTGCAATTCTTTATAGTTGCCATTGTTACGCAACATCTTGGCATCATTTAATCTTGCATAAATATCCATCACCGGGTCGGTGGTATGCCTGGATACTTTATTATAGTATAATGATGCCTTATCAAAAAATTTATTCCTTTCAAACAATTGGGCCAGCAAAAATTCCCAGCGGCTCTTATCCTGTTTAGTTCCGGCATTAGATAATGCTTTTTCCAGATGAAATGCCGAACTGTCATAACTCTGCTGCGAAAAAAACCAATAAGCTGTTACTTCTTCCAAATCGTTTGTAAGGCGGGAGGGAAGGTTGCGGTCGTTTTGTAAAATATTAATTAAGCCGGCAGCTTCCCCATATTGCTCCTGGTCTGTAAATGTTCTTACCAGCCAAATCAGGGCATCATTCCGGCTGGGGGGCAAGGTTAATACTTTTTGAATAATGTTGCGTTGCTCTTTATTTGCAATAGATAAAGCACCGGAACCCGGAGCATTGTTGCTGCCTACAATTCTGTCGTCATCTTCTTTCTTTTTACGGGGAAAAAGATTGTAATTGATAAACTGAAAAGTAAGAGCAGCAGAATCAAACTCCCTCCGCAGATAATATGCTTTACCAATAAGCAGGTATAAATTATCTACCCAATCGGTTCTTAAGTCGTGCAGCAATATGCCGGCGGTAGATTTATAAATAACAGAGTCAAGTTCTGTTTTTTGTGCGGCAGTATTTTCAAGGGAATAAGGGTAAAAAGAAAGCAGGGTTGCATAATCATCTTTCTGAGCCAGTTTTGCCCGGTCTATTACATTGTTTAATTTATTATTTGCATTAAAATAAAAGTTATAATGTGTTACATTATTCTGTATAATTTTTCTAAAAGTGGTTAGTTTTTTATCCCCTGTTTTTTCGGAAGCCAGTTTTTTTTCTTCATACTGCACCGGCTTTTTTTCTTTGCCAAATGGGTTCAATGTCCACGTAGGTTGTGCATACACTGAGCCTGCAAAAGCGGTTATAAAGAAAATCAGGAGGCCAAATTTTAACTTAGATTTCAACATGAATGGATGAGGTTATTAAATACGGATAAATATCGGTTTTTTTTTGCAAACCTGCTGCCAAAAATACAGTTAGGGCGATGAAAATAATCTGCATAGCTTGTTTATTTATGTTAAAAATAAAAAGGAAAGTATAAGTACATATATTTAATTTAAGAATATACAATACCTTCCCCAACGTTTTAGTAATTTTATAGTTCATCATTTATATACCCAAAGATGGATGCAAACAGTACATTAAAAAGGCTTCGTAATCATTACCGGTTAGTAATTATGAATGAAGACACTTATGAAGAAGTGGTTAAATTTAAACTAACCCGTTTAAGTGTTTACATTGCTTTCAGTACTTTATTTATACTTATGGTAGGCTTAACTGCAGCACTCATTATTTTTACCCCACTTAAATATTATTTACCTGGTGTAGGTTATGGCAATGCAAAACAGTTAAAAGAATACCGTGAGTTAAAGATAAGAACAGATTCTATGGAACAGGCATTGCAGTATCAGCACCGGTATTTTAACGACCTGCAAAAAGTATTACAAGGAAATATATCTAAGCTGGATACCAACAAATTAGCTATTCCAAAAGTAGAAAATACTGACGACTAAGAATAAATTGATAAATGTCAACGTTTATAATTTATATTTTAAACCAAAATAAACCCCTTTAAATTATGTTTACCTCCAAATCCAAATCTTCAAATGAAGAATCAGTTGCTGCATCTAACAGTATTATAGGGTCAGGAACCAGCATCACAGGCAATATAGAAACCACCGGCGATTTACGAATTGACGGAACCTTAAAGGGTAATGTATGTAGCAAAGCCAAAGTGCTTATAGGCCCAACCGGGGTGGTAGAGGGAAATGTTTACTGTTGCCAGGCAGATATTCTGGGCCAGGTTACGGGCAGTTTAACTGCTACAGAATTATTGCAATTAAAGGGTAAAGCAGCCGTGGCAGGGGATATAAAAGCCGCTAAATTAATTATTGAAAGTACCGTAAATTACAACGGCCAGTGCCAGATGGGTGCAAATATTGTAGAACTAAACCCCGAGATAGGATTAGCGGTAAATGAATAAAGAACCCAATAATTCTTTGTGGAAATATGCAGGTCTTGCTGCACAATTTTTGGTAGCAACAGGCATCGCTGTTTTTGGCGGTTTAAAAATAGATGAATGGCTAAAATTAAAAACTTCATTAGCCGTTTGGATATTACCTTTGCTGGTAATTACAGGTATCATTATTAAAATTGCAAGAGATACCAGGCCAAAAAATAATTAGTTACATGAATTTTCCCTCCCGTTTGCTGGTTCCTTTTGTGATAGTATTTGTTTGTATTTTTATTGTTATTCTTGCAGGCTGGAAATTTTTCAGCAGCTACGGCATAGATAATTATGTATTACTTGCCGCCAATACCCTTTTTTTTTTAGTAAGTATTCTTGTTTTTTTTATTCAGAAAAAGGCATTAAAAAATGCTAATCCAAATGTATTTATCCGCAGCATAATGAGCGGTATGATGGTAAAAATGTTTTTTTGTATTGTAGCTGTACTTATTTACACCTTAGTTATTGGGGATGGCTTTAATAAAAAAGCGGTGTTCATCTCCATGTTTTTTTATCTTATTTACCTTGCTGCAGAAGTAAAAGTTTTAATGAAGTTGAATAAACAACACAATGCCTAAGCTACCTGTTCCATTTTCGGCATTGGCCCCCTACTTACCCGAAGCAAGTTTTGAAAGCGTGGTACATTACATTCAATTATATAAAGTACAGCTAACGGTTACCCGCCAACGCCAAACCATACTGGGCGATTACCGCCATGCCCATGCAGGCAAAGGCCACCGCATAAGCATAAACGGCAACCTTAATAAATATTCTTTTTTGATAACCCTGCTGCACGAACTGGCTCACCTTTTTACTTATGAAAGATACAGCCACAGGGTACAGTCGCACGGGCAGGAATGGAAAAATGAGTTTAGTAAAATACTGGCAGAATTTTTATCAAAGAAAATTTTTCCGGCTGATGTACAGGCTACCCTGGTGCAAACATTAAAAAACCCGGCAGCAAGCAGTTGTGGTGATGAAAAACTGTTGCGTGTATTAAAAAATTACGACCCCAAAAAAGACGGGCATTTTTTTGTAGAGCAAATGCCTGCGGGCAGTTTGTTTAAAATAAAAGGAGGCCGCATATTTAAAACGGGAGAAAAAATAAGAAAGCGTTTTAAGTGTCAGGAAGTAGCTACGGGAAAATGGTATTTATTCAGTGCAGTATATGAGGCAGAAAAAGTATGACCACACTTTATTTTCAGGCTTCAAAATTATTATGGTTTATTTATCCTGATTTACATTTACAACTCTTTCAACATCCATATATCGCAGCCGCAGTGGCCACTGTTTCCCATTGCCGAAGGCAGGTATTGGTAACCCATTTTTTTGTATAAAGTCACAGCGCTGCTGAGTTCCGGCATTGTTTCAAGATAAATTTTTGTATAACCCATTTGCATTGCAGCATCTTCGCATTTAGCCAGTAATAATTTGCCAATGCCTTTACCTCTTGCCCCTGCACTTAAATATAGTTTTACCAGTTCGCAGGTTTTTGCGGGCAAATTTTTGGTGGGGAAAATGCCTGCGCCTCCTATTATTTCCCCATCAAGTGTTGCTACAAAATAGCTGCTTCGGGGCATTGTAAAAATTTCTGATAAGCGGTCTGTTGTTTCATCAAAATAAACTGTGCCTGGTTTTGCAGCATTAAATTCTGTTAAAGAATTTCTTATAATTGCTGCCAATATTTTATTATCCGAAGGCTGAATATTTCTTACCAGCAAATTTTCCATATTTTTTTAAATAAATACTGAATAAAACAAAATCATTAATTTGATGTATTTACAACAATCAAATATTTATATTTTTGGATAATCATTTGTAATAAACAAACGATTATGCATCTATTTTACAAAATTCACCTATTTTCGATAATTATTAATCTTTAATCTCTTTTGCAGCAAAATTTAAAATACAGCGAAGAAGAATTGGTCATGCTGCTGCACAAGCAGGATCAAACAGCATTTTCTTATTTATACGATAACTATGCCGCTGCATTAAACGGTATTATTTACCGCATGGTAGATGAGCAGCAATTGGCAGAAGATATTTTACAGGAAGCTTTTCTTAAGATATGGAATAATTTTAAGCAGTACGACAGTAGCAAGGGGCGCCTTTTTACCTGGATGATAAACTTAACCAGAAACCTTACTATAGATACATTGAGGAGTAAAGGATATAAAAAACAAAGAAAAATCTCACAGGATGAAAATTCCGTAAGTAGTTATCACGATAAGAGCTACAGCACAGACAGATTTGATACAATAGGATTGAGAAAACAATTGGCCAATTTAAAGCCAGACCAAAAGATAATTATAGACTTAGCTTATTTTAACGGATATACCCAGGAAGAGATTTCTAAAGAAATGGGAATACCCCTGGGTACAGTAAAAACAAGAATGCGAACAGCGATTATAGAATTAAGAAAAATTTTGCAACAATAATTATAAGTGGAAATAAAAAACATTATATCATCAGGGCTGCTGGAAACGTATATCTTAGGCCTTACCTCTGCTGAAGAAACAGTGCAGGTAGAAGCATGGGTAAAAATATATCCTGAAGTTGCGGCAGAACTGAATGAGATTGAATTGAGCATGGAAGCTTATGCAATGGCAAATGCCGTTGAACCGCAAAAAGGATTAGAGAAAAAAATATTTGAATCAATAAATACTAATCATAATATAGAAAATTACGCCACTACCGCAAAAGTTTATTCTATTTCACCTTTTTGGAAATGGGCCGCAGCCGCATCTATTATTTTATTAACAGGCAGCAGTATTTTAAATGTTGTTTATTATAATAAATATGAAAAAGTTAACACAGCTTACGCAGAAACCCAACAGCAACTGGTAGCACAAAATGAAAAACTGTCAGACATGAACCGGGATATTACTGACATGAACCGTGATATGAGTGTGGTGCAAAGCAAATACAGTGAGCCTGTATCATTGCACGGTTTGGCAGCCGCACCAGACGCTGCAGCAAAAATTTTCTGGATGAAAAATACAGGAGAAGTTTATATAGACCCCAGTAATTTGCCCGAAGCCCCATCTGGTAAGCAATACCAGTTATGGGCAATAGTAGATGGTAAACCGGTAGATGGCGGCTTGATAATAAATACTAAAAAAGGCGATAAATACCAGATACAAAAAATGAAAACTTTTGGTAAAGCAGAAGCTTTTGCAGTAACACTTGAAACTACAGGTGGCAACCCCACCCCTAAGGGTGATATGTATGTGATGGGAAAAATGTAAGAAAAAAAATATTTATAAAAAAACCTTCAGTAGCCTGAAGGTTTTTTTTGTACCCGGGAACGGAATTGAACCGTCACTCGCATTACTGCGAACAGGATTTTAAGTCCTGCGTGTCTACCAGTTCCACCACCCGAGTGACACGATTTTTGAAAAAAAATCCCGAACAATGTCGGGATTAATATCTGAGCGGAAGACCGGGCTCGAACCGGCCACCCCGACCTTGGCAAGGTCGTGCTCTACCAAATGAGCTACTTCCGCATTTTATTAAAGAACTACCTTTTTTTGGACTGCAAAAATAAGGTTTGCAAGGTAACTACAAAATTTTTATTTGTATTTAGGATTATACAGCGTGTTATCCGGCACGTGTACTTCGGGTTTTCCTTTATAACGGTGTGTATATAAATTGTAGCAACCACCCAGCACAAGGGCTATTACCAAAAACACCTGGCAAAACCAGATAAAACGGGAAGAAGAAACCCAACTGTGGGCAAAATCTTTATCTTTATTATCTATGATTTCGTGTTGCATTTATTCTATATTTTCGATTGCAAAAATAAGGGCTTCCGCTTGAAAAAAATTATTTGTTGCCAACAATTTCTAAAAAGCTTTTTTTTCTGCGGATAAAATAATCCCACACAATACACCCATTGTACCAACCGGCTAATTTTCTTTTTTTATTTTTTACAAATAAAGATTTTTTTCTATGAAATAATATCCAGCCAATAAAATGGCGATGGGCTTTTGCAATGGCAATAAAATACCCGGTATCCCCGCTAAATAAACTTTTGCCGGCTGCCATTCCATTCAGTATCAGGCGTGCCGGAATTTTCCAGGCACGGCTATACCAGGGCATATTTTTATACATCATAATCATGTTGTTACGATAATTCAAATATATTTTCATGCTGTTACCTTTTGGCAATGTGCCGCCGCCCACATGATAAACAACCGATGCAGGCTGCACAAAAATTTTATACCCCTTAAGTTGTGCACGCCAGCAAAAATCTATCTCTTCCTGGTGTGCAAAAAAATATTCATCTAAGCCCCCCAGCTCATGATAAACAGCAGCTCTTACAAACATGGCTGCACCGCTTGCCCAAAAGCATTGCTGCACATCATCATATTGGGCAGCATCTGTTTCGCAGTCTTCCAACACACGCCCTCTCGTAAACGGGTAGCCGAAGTTATCTATCCAGCCGCCACAGGCGCCTGCATATTCAAATTGTGTTTTGTTATTATACGCCAATATTTTTGGCTGGCAGGCCGCAATCAATTTATCAGATTCCATTAATGCTATTACCGGCTCCATCCATCCCGGCTCAACTTCCACATCACTGTTCAGCAAAATATAATAATCACTTATTATTTTTTTTAAAGCACTGTTATACCCTTTGGCAAAACCTTCGTTGTTGCTGTTTTTAATTATTTCTACAAACGGAAAATGCTGTTGTAAAAAAATAACCGAATCATCTGTAGATGCATTATCCGCTATGATGATACGCTTATTGGGATAAGTACCTGCCACTACAGAGGGAAGAAATTTTTCTAAATAGTTTTTACCATTCCAGTTTAAAATCACAATGGCTACTTCGGGTATTATGTGTTTGCCGAAAGCAGCAGGCACATCCCCCTTCTGTGGGCGGTGCTGATATTCGCCAGAAGAACTTAATTTACTCATTGACAAAAACTATTGTTTAGCTTAATGATGTTTTGCACAAACATACTTTATTTACGTTTGCTTTTACATTCCATGGCTTTAACATCCTTATTTTTTATGTCATATTTCTTATTTCTTATTTTCATTGCTTATTTTTAATCATGTTTTCTCCATTATTTAACTGGCGCAGCGGATTGGCGTTTATTGCTATCGGCATTGTATTGGTAAGCATTTTTTATTCAAATTTTTTGGCTACAAAAATTGCAGTGGAAGAAAAGCAAAAAATAGAGCAATGGGTAGAAGCTGTAAATGAGAACAATAATTTAAATACCACTTCTACCATTTTATCCAGTAAAGTTTTAACAGAGAACAACAAAGATATACCCATGATTGCCGTTACAGAAAAAGACAGCATTCTGGATCATTATAATCTTGATAGTTTTAAAATTACCAGTAATAAAAATTACCTGCAGGATAAACTACGGGAGTTTAAAAAATTAAATGCCCCCATCGTCTGGAAAAATCCTTATAATTTAAAACAAAATAATCTTGTTTATTATGGCGAGTCTTCTCTACTAAAACAAATACGGTATTTCCCGATAGTACAATTAATTGTGGTGGCGCTTTTTATTATTGTAACCTTAATGGCAATAAGTACAAGAAATAAAAGTACCCAAAACCAGGTATGGGCAGGCATGGCTAAGGAAACAGCACACCAGCTTGGTACTCCGCTCTCCTCTCTGCAGGGCTGGGTAGAAATATTAAAAGAAAAAGAAGACCGCCAAGATGACCCGTTAGGGCGGGGCAATGAAAAAATAGCCCAGGAAATGAGCAAAGATGTAGAGCGCCTGAAATTAGTAAGCGACCGCTTTGGAAAAATAGGCAGCACACCTCAACTGGAAGAAACGGATGTACTGGTGCAGATAAAAGACATGGTAGCTTATATAAAACGCAGGGCTACTGATAAAGTAAATTTTTCAGTTAATTCATTTGAGCAAACTGAAGTAATGGCGATGATAAATGCGCCTTTATTTGATTGGGTGATTGAGAACCTTTTAAAAAATGCACTGGATGCAATGGATGGCCATGGCAGTATTGATATTAATATAAAGAATGAAACAACGCAGATTTTGATAGATGTGAAAGACACCGGGAAAGGCATCAGCAAAAAAAATATCTCTAATGTTTTTAAGCCGGGCTTTACAACAAAAAAAAGAGGCTGGGGATTGGGTTTATCATTAAGCAAAAGAATTATAGACCAATACCATAAAGGAGAATTATTTGTAAAAAACAGCGAGCCGGCAAAGGGCACTACTTTCAGGATTGTGCTGAACAAATAAATTTATTTTGAACTTATAAACTTATCCTAAATTTGCTTTCCTAAAATTTTGCGGCGATGGCGAAATTGGTAGACGCACTACCTTGAGGTGGTAGCTCCCGAAAGGGCGTGGGAGTTCGAATCTCCTTTGCCGCACAAAGCGATGATCAGGATTATTACCTGCCCGTCGCTTTTTTATTTTTAAAAAAAATGGCGTTCTTCTTTTTATAATTGCTGTAACTCGTGGTCAGATTCATTTCTGATATCTTCGGGCATAACCGGGTTATTTTTTAAACCCGCCTTTAAAAGAGTTTTTCCTTTTTCTTTATTTCCTGCTTTGGCAAATATCAATCCTGCGGTACAAAGCAAAACCGGGTTTTGAGTATTTGTTATAAAAGCTGCGTCAATATAAGTTTGCGCCTTTGCGTAATCCCCCATTTTATAATATACCCATGCCATGGTTTCATTTACATCTATATTTTTGGGGCGCCTTTTATACTCTGCCGTTGCATGCTCCAGAGCTTTATCAAAATTATCAGTATGCAGATAAACATAAGCCATTTCTCTATCTGCGTAATGGCCAATGCCGGCATCACTATTTTCTATTTTTGCATTGTTGCTCATTTCTTTTATTATATTATTATACAAAGTATCTGATTCCGTTTTTTTACCAACATGCCTGTATAACAATGCCAGGTTTTCCCTGATGCCGTAATCATTTATGAGCGAATCTGCCTGCCGGTAAAAAATTATAGCACTATCATATTTTTTTTCAAAAACTGCCAGGCGGCCAAGCCCTGCTAAAGCATAAGCAAAATTTGGGCGGGCAGCCAGCGATAATTGATATTGAAAAAGAGCTTTGTCCGATTGCCCCATATTTTCGTATAACCGTCCCAGTTGTACCCTGCACCATTCTGTAGATTCCTGCCCTGGGGCTCCTGCGGTTACTGCTCTTTGCATTGCCTCTGCCGCACCAGGATAATCTCCATGTATTTCCCTCAAATAGGCAATTCTGGAGTAGGAACGCAAATCCGGCCTCAGAGAAACCATTTTATCTGCTGCATCCAGTGCCTGAGGATAATTACCCATCTCTACATTTCCATCTACAAGCAACCCATACAGAAATGAATTTTCCGGGCTTACCTTTTGTGCGGCTTCTGCAGTAGAAAGACCCTCTGAAAAATGGTGTTGCGATAAAAACAATAATGATTTCAGCGTAAGCGCTTCAAAATTATTCGCATCCAGGGCCAATACTTTACTTACCATGTGCATAGCTGCTTTGTCGTAATAACCAGTGTTTCCGCTTATCCTCGATTCGCCAATATAAGCATTAGCCAATGCGATCATTGATTTTGTATCTTCTTTGTTGGCCTTAATTTTTGCCATTAACTTATCAATATTATTCTTTGCAAAAACCCACTCGCCATTATTTTGCAATTCGTTTTTACGGGGCAGCAATGGATATCCGGCCGCTTCTTTTGCAGCATCGTCTCTTTTAAATTTAATTATTACAAAACCTACGGATGCTACCAATATGCTTATCCATAGTATGTATAAATATTTTTTTTTCATTGCTGTTGTTTTATCATTGTTAATGATATTTTTATATAGGGATTAAGCTGATGTAATTTCTGTTATAATTTTCAATTAAAAAAAAGAGGTTGCTTATTGGTTGCAAAACCTTTTAAACAACCTCTTTTTTTATCAGTTATTATTTATCCTTTTACTACACGAAGTGTTTGTTTCACTACGCCGTTTTTGGATATCTGAACAAAATATACTCCTTTACTTAACCCTGTGCCATTAAAGCTTTGGGTATAGGTTCCGGCATTTTGCTTTTTATTTGCCAATACAGTTACCTGTTTTCCCTGTTCATCAAATACTGCGATGTGTACCTGTGCAGCAGACTCCAGGTGATATTGCACGGTAGTTTTATCTACGAATGGATTTGGAGAAGTATTCATAAATACTTCCGGCGCTGCTAAACTCAGGCCTTTATTAAGATTCGTATTTACATTTCCGTAATTTGAAACTTCGGAATTTGAATTGTTTGTGCCTGATGTAGTTGAAGTGCCACAATTACAGTTACGTGTACCTGCCCATGGTGCCTGAACAAATGGAAACACCGTTTTAAATGCTGTATCGTTTGCTTCTACACCTGTACTGTATTTCAATACTTTTAAAAGATTTGGTGTAACCGGGCTGGCAGTGGTACCAGGAATATAATCATCATACCATAATCCTATTGCGGCCAGTACTATTCCACTAACTGCCTGTAATTCTATACGGGTTACATCATCTTCCAATCTTCTTCCATTAGGAAATCCATCCATATTAGGAATGAACTGGATGTTGGTATTCGCATTAAACCTTGGGTCTAAAAGTCCTAATACGGCTGCCTGTACAAGCCCTTCTGAACTAAAATCACGGGAGTTTCTTGGCGTAGCAGGTACTGCCATATTCAGGCGAAGCATATCTCCACCATTAGGTAAAAAATTATTGATAAAAGGTTTTCCTGCTGCTAACGGATTGCCGGCCTTGCCTGTTGCCAACTGGTAAGGTGCAAGGTTTGGTACGCCAGTATGAAAAATAGGCCAAAGATCTACCGAGCGTGGTTTGTTGGCTCCTGGTAATAGTAAACCACCAAAGTTGGCCTCGCTTAAGGCAGTTCCATTTAAAGCTGCATTTCCTTTTAAACCAAACAAACCATTTTGGCCATTTCCAAATCCAAACTGACCAAGAGAATTTTTTTGTATCCTTAATGGAGCAAATGCTGGTACGGCACCACCAAACTGGGCATCATCCATGTACAAAGCTAATTCAGGATTATAAAAATAATTGCCGAATGTACTGATGTTTGCAAGATCCTGATAAGGGGTAAGCCTGTTCCAAAGGTCTTTATCCCCAATAGGGATAACTGCTTCATTGGTTAAAGGCATTCCCAATCTTGAAACCTGTATCCAAGGCCCTGAATGAGAAACAGCACCCTTTTTATCATTAGAACGGGACTCATCTCCGTCATTGTCATCTGAATGTTTAATATCATTCAGTACACTTATTTTTTGCCTGCTTGCAGAAGCCCATACACCAATCACATAATTAGGATCAAGTATGCTTTCAGCCTGGCTAACAGATTTATGATCTTTCTGCAATGTAGAAACATCAACTTCTAATGCAAGGGTAGAAACATTGATACATTTTAATCCATCCTGCGAATGTGTAGGTCCCTGGCGGGGAGCATCTCCCAGATCAAAAATACCACCCAAATCTACAAAGAAAGGATCATCCACCGGGCCTGCAAAAACCTTTTCTCCTGTATTGGCTGTTTTAATTGCCTGGGTCATAAGGGTATTGTAATCTGGTGCATTAAGCCCAACAGGAGAACTGATAGAACGTGCGCCAATGTTGGGAGGTGGCACAATACCATTCGTTACTATCGTACTAAAACTTTCCCCCCCATTTGTACTTCTTTGTAAAGTGTAGGTTGTTTTAAGGTTTTCTTTTCCCAGGCGAATGTTGAAGAATGTGGAAGGGTCTTCATTTGTTCTGGCAAAAGTAAAACGGTAAATAATATCATCGCCTTTTGTTCCTACATTATTATCAATATGAATTTCGTACCGTACATCCTGGCTAAAGTGATAAAAATTTGGTCCGCCCTGCGGCAATTGGAATGGAATGTAGTTGGCAATGATAATAATTTTGTTGGGATCTGCAGGGCTTTTAAAAGCGTAAACATCCGTATTGTCTGCCAATGGATCATCTGCAATCATTGGTGCTTCCCGATGGCTGGAGGCCCAAACAGGAAAGGTGTTTACAACCATTACGCATAACAGAATAGCTGCATAAATTTTACGTTTCATACATTTTTAATTTTAATAGTGAATAATAATAATACAAGGCAAGAGGCAGACAATACCAAAAAAATACCGTGTTAGCAGATGTTTTAACTGATCAGGTTAACAAACAAATCCCGCCGGCATTAAGCTGTATGTTTTTTAATACGATTATAGAGATTGCTTAAGGAGTTTTTCGTGGGATTGTGACCGTAATACTTATTAGTTACGAAGAATGTTTTTGCATGGATTTAACATTTTTAAAAAAAAGTCAATGCCAGATATTAATATCCTTATAAAACGGATATTTAATGATTAATTTGTAAAAAATAAGAAGAAATAAATGGCAAATGATATAAAATGCCCCAACTGCGGGCATGTATTTGATGTAGAAAATGTATTGGCAGCAGATATAGAACAAAAATTTCAACAGCAATACCAGGAAAAATTAAAGCAGTCCCTGGAAAAAGTAGAGGAAGGCAAAAAAAAGCTGGAAACAGAGCAATTGCAGTTTGAAGAAAAAAAGAAACAGGAAAATGAATTGTTT
>JANLQE010000104.1:0-3006 GCA_031367625.1 Bacteroidota bacterium | reverse complement strand
AAAACAAAAAATATTCCATAAATTCGGTTATCAAAATATTCTATTTCGCCGGCTATTGAGTTGATATAGCCCGTTGGTCGGGAGACCAGACGGCGGCGGCGTTGTAAAGGATTGAAGGAACACCAACGGCGGCGGGGGAATCACTGCAATCTACAAAAAACGGTGGGGAGTAGAGGTATATCACAAGTCTGTAAAAAGTAATGCCAGTTTTGCAAAGTCACACCCACAAAAACAGAAAAGACACAATCAAACCATTTTATACTTTCCATTATGGGATATGTAAAATTAGAATTGTTGTATCTGAGGAAAAACAATAATCATTTTGCAATGAAACAAATTATTTATCAAGCAGCTACTTTAGCAGCACATCAAAAATTAAAAGAGGTATTCACAACCAAGGCAGCTTAACCGTATTTTTTTAGGTTAAGCATGCGTAAGGTGAGTTATTAAATTGCTGATAGAAAAAATAAGCCGCAGGATGAAATTTATAATAATTCAACAACAAAGCAATGCATCATTTTATCCATTATGCTGTATAAAATAATTCCTCTTTTCGACAAACTGATTTAAGGTAACTAAGGTTTTCAATAAATATAGGGTTGTAACTTGGGTTATAAAATATACATTTTTTATGGCAGGAATTTTAGATTTGGTGGGCAACACGCCCATGGTAAAATTAGAAAATATCAGTATCAATAAAGCGGTAACTATTTATGGTAAACTGGAAGGCAATAATCCCGGTGGCAGTGTAAAAGACCGTGCTGCTTATGGTATGATAAAAGGTGCACTTGACAGGGGAGAAATTAAAGAGGGCATAACATTAATAGAAGCCACGAGCGGTAATACAGGCATAGCTTTGGCCATGATAGCCAGCTTGTTTAAAGTACCGATTGAATTGATAATGCCCGAAAATTCTACCCGGGAAAGAGTATTAACCATGCAGGCTTTTGGTGCCAGAGTAATTCTTACACCAAAAGAAAGATCTATCGAAGGCAGCATTGATTATGCCAATGCACAGGTTGCCAAAGGCGGCTATTTTATGCTGAACCAGTTTGGTAATTCAGATAACCCCGGCATGCATTATAAAACTACGGGGCCGGAAATATGGAGAGATACTGGTGGCACAATAACTCATTTTGTTTCATCTATGGGAACCACCGGAACTATTATGGGCGTATCAAAATATTTAAAAGAAAAAAATCCTGCCGTTCAGATTGTGGGCTGCCAGCCAACAGATGGTTCACAAATTCCAGGTATCCGTAAATGGCCTGAAGCTTATATGCCAAAAATATTCGACAGAAAAAGAGTTGACCGCACTATCGAAGTGGATGAGAAAGATGCCAGGATTATGACCAAGCGTTTGGCAAGGGAAGAAGCTGTTTTTAGCGGATTAAGCAGTGGTGGCGCAGTACATGCCGCAATCGAATTATCTAAGGAACTAAGTTCAGGTATTATTGTTGCCATCATTTGCGACAGGGGCGACAGGTATTTATCATCGGATATTTTTGATTGAGGCCGGTTACAAATTCAGGTAACAATTAATGTTTTGTAAATGCCTTCAATATTTATAACAACAGAAGTAACGAATGCCGGCAGTTCAGAGTCCTGCGCCAGGGGTAGCGTTTAAATAAAAATTGAGAAAGCTATATTTTTTTGATGGTATTACTAAAAATAATTTTGCACATTCAGTAGCAGCATTTACATCCTTTTTGTTTCAGTTAACGACATCCCCCCACTGGCGCAAGTGTTCTTCCGCAGAAAGTCCACTTGTGTCTAAAAGTCTTGGCGGTTTATAACCGCAGCATACATTTAGGTAAAGTAATGGGGTAGCAAATTAAAAAGTTATAAACCGTTGCATAGAGCGCATACACCACGCCGTGAGAGCCGGGGCGTGGTCTTTCTGCCACGGTAGGTAAGAAGCAACGTTGCCGGAGCCTGGGTTTTAACCAGCCTCGTGGTGTGCACTTCAATCGGCCTGTCCGCCTCCGGCAGATATAAAACAAAAAAAATTCCATAAATTCGGTTATCAAAATATTCTATTTCGCCGGCTATTGAGTTGATATAGCCCGTTGGTCGGGAGACCAGACGGCGGCGGCGTTGTAGAGGATTGAAGGAACACCAACGGCGGCGGGAGAATTAAGTTTACCTGGTGCTACTCCTAAAAGTGTAGCAAGTAAATTAAAATCGGCGATGAAGGCTATTGAAGAATTCCCTGGTTATAGACAGAAAGGGTTTAATTTGAAACCTGATATGATAAACACAACTCAACTGAAAGTTGGATTTTATGGTATGCAAAGTGGGTCTATAAAGAATGTGATAAATATGGCTCAAACATCTGCTGGGGCCAAAGGAATAGAATTTATAACGGCAAAATTTGGATACAAAAATCCTTTGGTATCATCAGCCGCTGGAGTGAATACAACCAGCAATGTTACAAAATCTAAAAAGAAACCCAAATGAGAAAAGATGCAAGTTTTTATTTTAATGAACAATACGCATATTTATCATCTGAGTCAATACATAAAAATGGGTTACTCTTTATGACACCGCCTTTCATAAAAATAAAATGGAAAGAATTATCCGTTGACGACAAGTATGATTTAATAGTTCAAGTAATAAAAGCAAGTAATGATATTAATTTTTATCAAAAAGATATAGTTTTCGATAAAGAAATATTCAAAGCTTTTGGATTTAAATCGTGGCGTCAATTTAATGATAATACTAAGTGTTGTAATATCGTATTCAATGACGAAAAGGGGATGTTTAAAATTACACCATCAGAGTATGACGGTGATGGTTATTCTGGCATTAAAGAAGGAATTGCTCACATAGATTTATCAGTTGGCAAGGAGCAGTTTATAAATGTTTTTGAGAAAGTTCTGTTATTGTGTAAATGAAATCCCCGTACTGGCGCAAGGGTGTCGGGCGGGTATGTGAGTTGGCAATCCTTTCTCCGCCTCTGTTGGTGTTCCGCTTAGATCTTCGCCGCCGTCTGGTCTCCCGACC
>JANLQE010000096.1:0-2298 GCA_031367625.1 Bacteroidota bacterium | reverse complement strand
ATAAAATTAGAGGGCCACTTTCAGTTTCCATCAGCCAAGCCAGTTGTAGAACCTTATGCATATACGCCCGCCGAGTTCCAGGAGCTCACTGACTATGCCCGTCAATACTATGTTGAACTGGTGCCTTTTTTAGATGCGCCTGGCCACATCGCTTTTATCCTTAAGCATCCCGAATATAAAAGCCTGCGGGCTTTTGCTAATTCAAATTATGAATTGAATGTGCTTGATCCAAAAGCAGATGAATTGATATTAGGTATGATGAATGACCTGATCAATGCGAATAAGGGAAGTAAAACTTTTTTGTTCTCTACAGATGAAGCATATTATGTAGGAATGTCTGAGGTAGAGAAAAAGCGGGCTCATGTATTGGGCGGTAACGGAAGATTGTATGCCGAGTACATTACAAGAATCGCAAACAAACTACGTGAAAAAGGCAGGAAGGTTATTATATGGGGAGAATATCCGCTCAGACCTGAAGATATCAATTCACTCCCATCTCATATCATTAACGCTGTGTATGATGAAAAAACAGCACCTATATTTAAAGCCCATGGAATGAGGCAGCTTATTTATACTTCTATGCAGGGCGAGGAGCCGTTTTTTCCAAATTATTACAGGCTGTCTAGCGCGGTTTTTTCTGCAAAAAGTTCGTCTTCTCTTGGCGATGACGACCAACCGCAGGTAGAATTGCCGAAGGGTCGTGTGCATGAAGTTTTAAAAGAAATTGTCGATGCCAGCAATGGTAATAAATCCGACTTTATGGGAGTAGTTGTAGCCGGATGGGCGGATGCGGGATTGAATCCTGAAACTTTTTGGCTAGGCTATGCTACCGGCGCCGCTGCGGGTTGGAATAGTAAGTCTGTGACGGCTGAAGACCTTATAAATCGTTTTTATAATTCTTTTTATGGGAGCAATGCGGGCAGTATGGAAAAGGTATATAAATTCCTAAGTACCCAGGCAGAATTTTGGGGGAAGAGTTGGGAGTGGCAACCGTCTAAAAACCGTACACCGATATTTGGTTATTCAGCAGGGGTTTATGATACACCCAAATTAGCGAAGGACCAGTTTTTGCCCGCTTTACCCGTGCCTTCTAATATGGATCTATCGTTGAATAAAAACTGGAATAGTGATAATAAGGTATTGCTTGTAGCTGCTGAAAAATTTCTACAACAGAATAATGAATTGATGAACCTCTTGAGTAATAATCTGGCTAAAGCGGATTACCAGCATTATAATTTACAGGTACTTCGCAGTGTCGCCCAACTATGCCGCCAGAATTTAACCATGCTGCTTAACCTGCAAAAGATCAATGATCTTCTTAAATTTTCTGCTGATGCAGCAGGCTCCAATCCTCCGTTGGCAGTATCATTGATCGATCAGGCTTTAGACCAGGTAAACAACATCCGTGTTGAAAGAAATGAAGTTTTGCAATCAGTAACAGCAGTTTGGTACCAGGATTGGTTTCCCCGATTGGAAGAGGCCAATGGCCGTAAATTTTTAGATCTTGTGGATGATGTAAAAGACCACGGACCAGCCAGAACAGTAGATATGAGCTACCTTATTTATCGTCAATTGAAATTGCCATTAGGCAAGTGGGCAACAGAAGTTTTGGACGCAAGAAATCAATTTGCGGGGAAAAATAATTTACCTGTCAGAAGTGAAACATTCAATTGGAACAATAATGGATTATAATCTTGCTAAGGTTAAAGCAAGTTTTTCTAAATAGAAATAAGTTATCGACGAGAAATTAATATCATAAAATACTCATAGTTATTTTTCACATAAACGGAATTTTAAAGTTCTTAAGAATTTTTTAATAAAGTTGGCAAATTTGCTTAAAAAAGTTCTTTGTATATAAAACATGCCAATCGTAATTATTGTCGCTTTTGTTTCTCTTCCTCAATAATTTTCTGCAATTCAATTTCACTCGGCAAATTGATTAAATATTTTGAAACAAATACTTGCTGTGGCAAACCCATTGTTGCATATTTTACCAATGCCTCATTTTTGCCAGAGCATAAAATAATACCAATAGGGGCATTATCACCGATATGTCCTTCGTTTTCTTTATAATAGTTCAGGTACATATTCATTTGCCCGGCATCTGCATGCGTGAACTCCGAAATTTTTAAATCCAAAAGAATATTACATTTTAAAATTTTGTGGTAAAATACCAGGTCAATTCTATAATGAGTGTTATCAAAAGTTATCCTCTTTTGCCGGGCTTCAAAACAAAAGCCACACCCAAGTTCCAATAGAAAATTTTGTAAGTGAGTAATAATTCTTTCCTCCAGGTCA
>JANLQE010000090.1:0-11641 GCA_031367625.1 Bacteroidota bacterium | reverse complement strand
ATAAAATTGAAAATAAAATCTTTTTCATAAAATGCGTTATTGGTTAAAGAAATTAATGCTCTTACCTGAAAGTAAAGGCAAAAGTTTATTGGGCTGAAGAAAAACAAATTCCATCAGTTAGAAAATATCAAATAATAATTTTTAAAAAGACCAGGTATAAATAAAATATCCCTGGTTATAATCTAAATATTGAATACTATTTTACGCCATCATTTTTGCGCATGTACTCAAGTATATTGCGGGCATCATCATCACTTAAATTTTGATTGGGCATACGTACCATACAAATTTCCAGCATTGCCTGCGCTTTTGGATCTTTATCTATCATTGCATCTGTATTAGTTGTAAAGTTCATTATCCATTCAGGCTTATGGCGGGTGGTAACGCCTTTCCAACCGGGGCCAACTAATTTTTCATCGGTCATTTTATGACAGGATTCGCATTTTAATCCGGCAATTTTTTCCCCTTTTACCGCCATTGCAACATCCAGTTTATCACTAAGTTTTATATCGTGAAATTTTCCCTCGCCCCTGTTGGGATCGTAAGAAGGATTTACACCTGATGTAGTGGTTGCAGCAGTATCAGCAGATGCGGGTTCGCTGCCAGTTGTTGTAGTCTTAGTCTCACTTTTATCGCCAGCACCACCGCATGCAGCAAAAAATAAAGCTAAAGAACCAACGACAATTATTTTTTTCATAAATGATAAATTTTTGTTTTTTACAATGCAATATTACAATAACAAGATAGTTCTTTCTATGAGGAGAATCAGGAAGATTGAAATATTTGCCTGATATCTATCATATATCATACCACTAAATTTTATTTTTTTTAAAAAAATGTATTCAAAATAATTTTTCTGCTAAACTTCTCTATTTTTGAATGAGTTTGAAAAGACTCTCGTTAAAAAAACATGGAAAATCATGCGTTTAATACAAGACAGTGGATTAAAATAGCCCTCATTAATTTTTGTATAGTAGCATTGGCTGGCATTACCATGCGGTATAAAATTAATTTTCCACTACCGTTTGTAAATCAAAAATATTTGCTTCATGCACATTCGCATTTTGCATTTACGGGTTGGGTTACCCTGGTATTAATGGCGCTTATGGTAAATTACCTGCAGCAGCAAAATATAAATACCAGCTATAAAAAATATCAATGGATATTGGCGGCAAACTGCATTACTGCGTATGGAATGTTTTTTTCTTTTATTGCGCAAGGGTATGCTTTTATTTCCATAACATTTTCTACACTTTCTATTTTTATCTCTTACTTTTTTATTTTTTATTTATGGAGAGACCTTAATAAAGTTAACAATAAATCTTATGCTCCTGAATGGTTTAAAGCCGCATTAATACTTTGGGCTTTATCATCTTTGGGTGCTTTTACGCTGGCTTATTTAATGGGCAGCAAAAATATGGTGCAGGATTATTATTTTGGCGCTATTTATTTTTTCCTTCATTTTCAATATAACGGCTGGTTTTTATTTGTTTGTTTCGGGTTGCTGTTTGCTTATTTATACAGCAAAGGGTTATTGCCTTCTGCATCTGCCAACAAAAAATTATTTATTATAATGGCCATAACAGCAGGGCCTTCTTATTTTCTTTCTATACTTTGGCTAAAGCTGCCGCCTGCATTGCATATTGTTGCAGATGTTTCTGGCGTATTGCAATTACTTGTGCTGTTTTATTTTGTAAGGTTGTATCCGCTGGTGAAAAAAAATAAATTATTTAAGCTTACAAAAACAACTGGATACTTATGGGCACTGGCCTTCATTGCCTTTATACTAAAGATCATTTTGCAGATGCTTTCTATTATTCCTTTTTTAAGCAGCTACGCATTTGGTTTCAGGCCAATAGTTATAGGATATTTACACCTGTCTTTTCTGGGAATTATTTCATTTTTTATACTCGGATATATCAATCAGCTATTGAGTGAAGTAAATCATCCTGTTTCAAAAGCGGGGGTTTTAATTTTTGCAACCGGTGTACTCCTGCAGGAAATTATTTTAATGTGCCAGGGACTTGAAGTAATAGAATTTAAACCATTGCCTTATGCCAACATTATTTTATTTTACTCGGCTATTGTAATGGGCATAGGGATAGTATGGATTACTTTAAGTGTGAGTAAAAAGAACCGGTGAAGGCTCCATAACTGTGCTAAATAAATTGCTCCTCTCCCATCCTGCTTACCCTCCATCAATTTGCTGTGTGAGCCAATGGCTGAACTTTGGTAGAAAAAATCTGGTGCTGTTAAAATTAATTTGCCATGTTACGGGCAGGGTTTTTTAGCATACTGGTTGAATCAGAAATTTCTCCTGCTAACAGCCAACTGCATTCATTACCCCCTCTTTAGTTTCATTTGCCATACAACAACAAATAAAACATGATTCTCATCAGGAATTATAATTTTGTATTTAATAAAAGTATTTATCTACTTTTATTAAATACCTTTGCTTTCTCATTCAAAATTTAAAACATAATTATATGCAAACAGCAGCAGAAGAAAACATCCTGAATGTAACTTTACTGGAGCCACGCCAGAAGCATCCCACCATTTTTGTTCGTTTTGATGAACTGATGGAAGGCGAAACCCTGATCATACATAATGATCATGACCCAAAACCGCTTTATTACCAATTGCTGGGCGAAAGAGGAAATATATTTACCTGGGAATACATGGAGCAGGGCCCGGAATGGTGGATAGTAAATATAACCAAACGCATATCAGGAGAAAATGATGAAACACTGGGACAAATAGCAGCAAAGGATTTACGCAAGGCAGAAGTATTTAAAAAATACGGCCTCGATTTCTGTTGTGGCGGAAAGAAAACAGTAAAAGAAGCCTGCGCCGAAAAAGGATTAGATGTTACCAAAATAGAACAGGAATTGCAACAGGCAGATAAAAATCCTGCAGGCAGGCCATTGCCTTATGGAGACTGGAGCCTGGATTTTTTGGCAGATTACATTGTAAACACACATCATAGTTATGTGAAAAAAACATTACCTGAGTTAACAGGTTATGCAGCAAAAGTGGCCCAGGTGCATGGCAGCCAGCATCCTGAACTCGTTATCATAAAAAAATTGGCAGAAGAAGTGAATGCTGAATTATCAACACACATGATAAAAGAAGAAAAAGTTTTGTTTCCGTATATTAAAGAACTGGTAGCTGCAACTGATAATATAAAACCGTTGCATGCCACACATTTTGAGAGTGTGCAAACCCCTATCAACATGATGGAAATGGAACATGAACTGGTGGGTAAAAACATGGAGGAAATAAGAAGGCTCTCCAATAATTTTACATTGCCTGAAGATGCATGTGCCAGCTACAGCCTGCTGTACAGGATGCTTGAGGAATTTGAAAATGATCTGCATACACATATTCACCTGGAAAATAATATCCTGTTTCCCAAAGCATTGAAACTGGAAAATAATAATAACCAATGAAAACCAATTCTCCTATAAAGCGGCACCAGGCCCTTGTTTCATTTTCCAAAGACCATCACTTTGGTTTATTGCTGGTATGGAAAATAAAACAGGGCCTGAGCAATGCCGTGGCTCCGGAGCGTATCAGCAACTATATTCTTTATTGCTTTGCAGAAGACCTGCAGCATCATTTTAAAGAAGAAGAGCAATTGATTTTCTGCAAACTTTCCGCTGATGATATATTACGGCAGCACGCAGAAAAAGACCATCAAATTATTTATGGCCTGATACAACAAATCCGCAGCGATAAAAATAATGAAGCACTGTTAACGCAATTTGCTGATAAATTACAGGAGCATATCCGTTTTGAAGAAAGGATATTGTTTAATCATTTACAGAAAGAATTAACCGTATCAGCAATGCAAATAATTTCTACCTACACCGGTAGCCAGGCCGGTGATATAGATTGCAGGTGGCAGGATATATTCTGGGGAATAAAAAATGCTGGATTGCAGAAATAAAAATTAGTGCATGAAAAATTTTATAGCCATCTTATCACTGTGTTTTTTGTGGTCGTGCAATACAAACGGTCCATCTCAAAAAGAAATACCGGCCAGGCGTGTTGATATTATTTGAAAAATAAACAGCAGATTTCGCTTTATAATAAATATTTTTAATACCCATGCTCATCAATGCGGATACAAAAATTGCGGCTATTTTAAAAGAAAATACCGATGCCCTTGAAGCTATTATCAGCATCAGTGCCAAATTTAAAAAATTAAGAAATCCACTCCTTCGCAAACTAATGGCTGGCAGAACGAGTATTGCCATGGCTGCAAAAATAGCAGCCTGCAACGCCAATGATTTTTTTGTAAAACTAAAACCACTGGGCTTTGAAATGGATAAAAATATTTCATTATCAGTTGAAGAAAAAAAACCTTTACCCGCTTTTTTAAATAATATTCAGAAAGCGCAGATAACAGCACTGGATGTGCGCCCGGTTATTGCATCCGGGAAAGATCCACTCCCTGTAATTATTGAAAAAATTAAATCCATACAACCGGGACAGATTTTAAAAATCATCAACAGTTTTGAACCAACACCCCTGATACTGTTGCTGAAAAAAAGGGGGTTTGAATCGTTTGCCGATACAATTAATGATACCCTGGTAGAAACTTATTTTTATAAAAAGACAGCTATTACTACTGCAGCAATACAACAGCCTGCAGAAGCTACAGATGGCTGGGATGCCATTCTGCAGCGGTTTAAAGATCGTTTGCAAACTATTGATGTAAGGCAGATGGATATGCCATTGCCCATGATAACGATCCTTGATGCACTTGATAAATTACCTGCTGAAACCGCATTGTTTGTTTATCATAAAAGAATACCTGTTTTTTTGCTGCCGGAGCTGGTGGATAGAAATTTCAGCTATCGCATTAAAGAGATAAGCGATGGGGAAGTGCATCTTATAATTTTTAAAGCATGACAGGCAAAGCAAAAACTGATCTCATAAAAAATACTTCTCACAAAGTAGTATTGCCCTTTTATATTTATGGGGCATTATCATTTTTGGCTGCCACAATTTTGTTGGTTTTTTCCACACCGGCTTTTACCCAACATTATTTTCATCCACACACATTAGCCATTACACATGCCATGGCCCTTGGCTGGGGCACTATGATCATACTGGGTGCCAGCCACCAGTTGGTGCCGGTATTGATAGAAGGAAAATTGTACAGCAATGCACTTGCTGCGGTTTCATTTATCCTTGCTGCAGTGGGTATTCCATTATTGGTATATGCCTTTTATGTTTTCAATACAGGCTGGCCGGCACGCTGGGGCGGCATGTTGATCAATGCCGCTATCCTTGTATATCTTATTAATATTGCGGTTAGTCTTTCAAAAAGCAAACATGAAAATGTGCAGGCTGTGTTTGTGTTTACAGCCGTTTGCTGGTTGCTCACCACAACATCTGTGGGGCTTATTCTTATTTATAATTTTACTTATCCCTTGTTGTCCGTGCCATCATTGAGTTATTTGCCGCTTCATGCTCACCTGGGAATAATTGGCTGGTTTTTATTGATGGTAATTGGTGTAGGGTCAAGGTTGATCCCTTTATTTCTGATTTCAAAATATAACAATACAAAATTATTATGGTGGATTTATGCACTCATTAATATTGGCCTCGTATTATTTATTGCATCATTTATAATTTTTGCCGGAACAACTTTTTACGCAGCACCTGTCGCCATTATTGTTACTGCTTTATTATTATTTGGATATTATTGCTATCAATGTTACCAGCAAAGAATAAGAAAACAGGTAGATGAGCAAATGAAAATTTCGATATTATCTGTTTTGATGACAGCAGTGCCTTTATTTATGCTGATCATTATTATTGGATGGTCACTAACCACAGCTAACAATTTAATATTAGTATCAACCTATGGCTTTACCATTTTTTTTGGCTGGATAACTGCTATCATCCTTGGTATGACGTTTAAAACACTTCCTTTTATTGTGTGGAACAAAATCTATCATCAAAGAGCGGGCATGGGCAAAACGCCTGATCCAAAAGAGTTGTTCAGCAAAAAAATATTTACGGGTATGGCTATCATTTACCTGGCAGGGTTTATATTATTTGCTGCAGGTATCCTGCTTTCCAATATCATGATTTTAAAATTGTCATCTATACTTTTATTGATAGCGGCGGTGTTGTACAATCTTAATGTATTTAAAACAATAACACATCAACCTGCATAGCTATGAATGTAATTACAAACAATAATATTAAATGTACAGTTGCACTTGCGGCTTTGCAAAATGTTACAGACCCCGAAATAGGTTTAAACGTAGTTGATCTTGGATTGATTTACCAGATAGATTTTGATGAGGCCAGCAGGAAAATTTTTATTTCGATGACACTGACCACTCAGTTTTGCCCCATGGGAGAGTCTATTATGGATGCAGTAACACAGGCAGTGCAATCTACGTTTGCAAATGATGAAGTAAAGGTTGAGTTAACGTTTGACCCGGCATGGAATCATGAAAGAATATCAGAAGAAGGGCAAACATTTTTAAACAAATAAACTATGCTGAGTTTAACCTGTAAAACCGCTGTAAAAGCCGTTATTTATCTTGCTTCAAAATATGAGTCGGGCAGCAATGCGGGCATAAAGGAAATTGCCGGATACATTGATGCCAGCGAACATACCGTGGGCAAACTATTACAAACATTGGTAAAGCAAGAAGTGATCAATAGTATGAAAGGCCCATCCGGCGGGTTTTATATTTCAAAAGCACAGTTAAAGCAACCCGTTATAAATATTGTGCAAGCCATTGATGGTGGCGGAGTATTTAAGGAATGTGGACTGGGCCTTAGTAAATGTTCAGCAATACATCCCTGCCCCATGCACGACCAGTTTAAAGTGGCCAGGGATATACTTGAAAATATTTTTAGAAAGAATAAAATTATAGATATGTGTGAGCCAGTAAATAAAGGCATTGCCTATTTAATGGTATAAAAAATATAAAATACTTTATTATAATAACCTAATCATAATTGATAGAAAGCTGTCAATAATTATATCAGCCTTCTTATCACAAAATAAAATATGCTATGTACCACTCTCCCCTGCACAAATTTCATATCCCCGTGATGGGCCTTGCTTTTACCATCGATAGCCCTGTAAAGGTTTCCAGGTTTGGTATTGCTTCTGTTATTTCTATCATGGAAGACCGTTTAATTGAAATGATGAGAAGTTATTATTATCCCGTCTTCAACAAAATATATTGGCCCATTACAACAAAAGAAAATGATTACCGGGCAAAAAGAATTACTGATTATCTGAACCTGGTAAATGATATTGTACAACAGCAAATAGCCAAACTAAAAAATGAAATGTTTGAAGTGGGATCTGAAATAGTAAAATATTTTGAGCTCTTGCCGGATGAGCACCGGGTAAAACAACTCTACCGTAAAATGATGAAAACGGAATGCAGCCCGGAAAAAGAAAAAATGGAATCTTTTTTACGAACACAAATAAGGGCAGGAAGTATTGATGTAAATGTGATGACAAAAACTGACCGCAACAATGTTGATGATAATGGACAGATAATAGAAGATGGATCTGATGCAGTTGCCGCATTAAGAGGATTTGCGAACAGCGATCTTGTAAACGCTTCCATTGTTTTTTCGGCGGGCCTAAATCCAAGGCTTTATAATTACCTGGAAAAATGTACCCAGTTTGATGCAGATGAGAATGGTTTTTTTAAAAAGAAAGTAATCATTAAGGTAAGCGATTACCGCTCTGCTTTAATACAGGGAAAATATTTAGCAAAAAAAGGAATCTGGGTAAGTGAATTCCGGATTGAATCAGGATTGAATTGCGGTGGCCATACATTTGCTACGGATGGTTTTTTGATGGGCCCCATACTGGAAGAGTTTAAAACAAAAAAGCAGGAACTCATTGATACCATGTTTGAAATATATAATGCAGCGAATTATAAAAAAAGTGGTAGAACATTTAAAGATGTTCCCTATCTTAAAATATCTGCACAGGGCGGCATTGGAACAGCAGAAGAAGATAATTTTTTACACCGTTATTATGGGATAGAAAGTACAGGCTGGGGCACGCCTTTTTTGCTGGTACCCGAAGCTACAACGGTGGATGAAGCGACTTTAAAATTATTAACCAAAGCCAAAACTGAAGATGTTGTTTTAAGTAATAATTCGCCATTGGGAGTTAGATTTCATTACCTGAAAGGAACAAGCAGTGAAACAGAAAAACTACAACGCATTAAAAACGGAAAGCCCGGGAGCCCCTGTACAGAAAAGCATTTAGTATCCAATACCGAATTTACTAAAGAACCTATTTGTACTGCTTCTCATAAATACCAAAAATTAAAAATAGCACAGTTGCAATCGCTACATCTGCCGGAAACAGAATATCAAAACCAGCTTAAAAATGTTTTGGATAAGGAATGTTTATGCGTTGGATTAAGCAATGCTGCTGCCGTTAGTTATGATAAACCTTTTTTAAAAAAATTAGAAGCCGTTACCATTTGTCCGGGGCCTAATATTGCCTGGTTTTCCGGCGAAGTTTCGCTACAAACAATGGTGGGGCATATTTATGGAAGAACAAATATTATAACTGATAATAAAAGACCGCACATGTTCATCACTGAATTAAATTTATATATCAGTTACCTGAAAGAAGAACTTGATAAAAACAGTAATATACCCGATGCAAGAAAAGAAAAATACTGCCAGGGATTTTATGAGAACCTGCTGCAGGGAATAGCTTACTATCGAACCCTGCCGGGAATAGCAGTTACTGAAACTGAAAAATTTCATTTGGCATTAACACAGGCTGAGAAAGATTTACAGACGATTTATATTCCATTATCAACAGGCATAAAAACAGCCCCGGCAGAAATAAATTGATTTCAAAAAATTTCTCCTGTTTACCTTTTACCTCTTTGTTATCAGCAATTAATTCTATTTTAGCTGATGCCTGTCAGCTTTTTTTAATATTAAGTAATATAGTTTTGCAGAAATTTTACAGCAATAAAATAAATTTTAATGAGCAATATCATTCCATATATTTCTGCGGAAAAAGCCGTGCAGGTTATTAAATCCAATGACCGGGTTTTTATTCATGGCAGTGCAGCAACACCTGTTTGCCTGGTGAACGCAATGCAGGCAAGGCATCAGGAATTAAAAAATGTAGAGCTGATAAGTATTACCAACCTGGGCGATGTAGATTTTGATAAACCGGAGTTTCATAAAAGCTTTTTCTTTAATTCGCTTTTCGTTTCGGCCAATACGAGAGCCGTGGTAAACAGCAGCCATGGCGATTATGTGCCGGTATTCCTGAGCCAGATACCTCAATTATTCCGTAAAAATATTTTACCGATAGATGTAGCATTGATACAGGTTTCGCCACCAGACATACATGGATATTGTTCGCTGGGTACCTCTGTAGATATTGCCAAAGCCGCTGTAGATACTGCCAAAATAATTATAGCACAGGTAAACCCCAAAATGCCCCGCACTCATGGGGATGGATTTTTGCATGTTACAAAAATAAATTTTTTGGTATGGCACGAAATTGATCTGCCGGAAGTTGACTATTCAGCTAAATCGAGTGATGCTATTGAACAAATAGGAAAAAATGTGGCCGCACTTATTGAAGATGGCGCTACTTTACAATTAGGCATAGGCAGCATACCCGACCAGGTATTAAAGAATTTATCCGGCCATAAAAATATTGGTATTCATACTGAAATGTTATCGGATGGAATAATACCACTTTTAGAAAAAGGGATTATTAATAACAGCCTCAAAAAATTTAATGTAGGCCGCTGCGTTACTGGCTTTATGGCCGGAACTAAAAGGCTGTATGATTTTGTAAATGATAATCCTCAAATGAGGGTAATGGACATTACCTATGTAAATGATACAAGTGTTATAAGACAAAATCCCAAAGCAACAGCCATTAACAGTGCTATTGAAATTGACCTGACCGGCCAGGTTTGTGCAGACTCAATCGGCACCTATCAATATTCAGGAATCGGTGGACAGATGGATTTTATGAGAGGAGCTTCTTTGTCAGAAGATGGTATGCCAATAATTGCTTTGCCTTCTGTTACCTCTAAAGGGCAATCACGTATTGTATCATTTTTAAAAGAAGGCGCAGGCGTAGTAACTACCAGGGGGCATGTTCATTGGGTAGTTACAGAATACGGTGTAACAGACCTGTTTGGAAAAAACCTGAAACAAAGAGGAAAAGCTTTGATAAGCATTGCCCATCCTGATCACAGGGAAAGTCTTGAGCGATCATTTTATGAAAGATATAAATAATCTGGCCGCAGCACCTAAAAATATTTATAGAGAAAAAACTACGCCGCAGATATTTTTATTTTCACTTTTAAATTGCTTTACTAAAAATTTGTTTATTCAATAATGAACTATCTTTTTGTAAATAAAGATCAAAAGCACTACAGATATTCCGGATAAAATAATGGCCATCTGCTGTCAGCGTTAATTGTTTTTTATCATAAACTATTAATCCATCTGCTGCAAATTGCTCAAGTTTAGGGAAACAAAATTGCTGTAGTAAAGGCAGGTGTTCCTGGTTAAAAACAGTACCGCCTTTGCAAGAAATATTTTTAATGTATTGGCGGAAAACCAGGTCCTCATCGCTTAAAAAATAACCCCGTTTCACGGCAGGTTTCCCTTCATTGATACAAGCATAATAATTGTGCAATGTCTTTTCATTTTGTGCAAATGCATTGCCCAGGTCGCTGATGCTGGATACGCCCAAACCCAATAGCAGCCGACTGTTTTGAGTAGTATATCCCATAAAATTGCGGTGTAGTTTACCGGCTTGTTTGGCTATATATAACTCATCATGTGGTAAAGCAAAATGATCCATACCTATATCATAATATCCATGAGCCATTAATAATTCTTTTCCTTTCCCGTATAACTTAATTTTTTCTTCTGCATCAGGCAAATCAGCTTCATTAAAAAGGCGTTGCACTTTGCTTGTCCACGGCACATGAGCATAGCTGTAAAAAGCAATGCGGTCAGGCTTTAATAGAATCACCTGGTTAATGGTGGTTTGAATGCTTTGAAGGGTTTGTAAAGGAAGGCCATAAATCAGGTCAAAATTTACAGAAGTAAAACCGGCTGCTCTTGCATCCTCCGTTGCCCGTAATACATTTTCTATGGGTTGTATGCGGTTAATAACCCGCTGCACCTGCGGATCAAGATCCTGTACGCCATAGCTAATACGCCGAAAGCCCAGCGAAAACAAAGTATCCAGATGTTGCCTGGTTGTATTGTTAGGATGCCCTTCAATACTGAATTGGTGCAGGGGATGAACAATACTGTTTTTAAGAAGAGCATTTAACAACCGCTGTAAATTTTCAGGCGAAAAAAAAGTTGGTGTTCCACCCCCAAGATGTATCTCTCTAATTACCGGTGATTGCTTCATCAGCTTTCGGTACAGCCCCCATTCTTTTTCAACAGCGGCTAAATAATCATCTTCGACAGAATGATTTTTTGTAATCTTTTTATTGCAACCGCAATAAGTGCAAAGAGATTCGCAAAAAGGAAGATGCACATATATGCTGATTCCGTTGGGAGAATTATGCAAAGTAAATTGTTTGGCAAAATGTGTTTGCCATTTAGATCCATCAAT
>JANLQE010000065.1:0-27264 GCA_031367625.1 Bacteroidota bacterium | reverse complement strand
AAATTTTTTGTAAATATTTTTTTGTTATGAGCAAAATATATTCTTCAGCCGTTACTAAACTCTGCATTTTTTGCACATTTTTTATTTGGATAACTTAATCATTCACATAAAAGAACTTCTATTTTACTTTTTCAATTCCTGAATACGCCAAACAAAAATTTGCTTTTTACAATTCGGCTATTCGCCCATTCACAATTTTACAATTCACATTTCACCACTAACTTTACCGAATGAGTAAAACTAAGTCTGCATTCTTTTGCCAAAATTGTGGTTACGAAAGTACCAAGTGGGTGGGCAAATGCCCTTCCTGTAATGAGTGGAATACATTTGTAGAAGAAGTAATTATTAAAGGAAACGACAAAACACCAAAAGATGACTGGAAAGAATACAGCGGCCTTTCAAAATTAAAAACGGTTTCTATTAACGATGTTAGCAGTGCTGAAGAAAAAAGAATTATTACAACAGATGCTGAGCTAAACAGGGTATTGGGCGGTGGTATTGTGTTAGGAAGTATTGTGTTAGTTGCCGGCGAGCCGGGCATTGGCAAATCCACTTTGTTTTTACAGATAGGTTTAAAACTGCAGCAAGTTGTTACATTATATATAAGTGGCGAAGAAAGCGAACAGCAAATTAAAATGCGGGCAGACCGTGTAGGCTTTTCAAATGAAAATTTTTACCTGCTTACCGAAACAGATACTCAAACAATTTTTAAAGAAATAAAAAAATTAAAGCCGCAACTGGTCATTGTAGATTCTATACAAACTCTGAAATCTCCTTTTGTAGAGTCATCTCCCGGAAGCATAAGCCAGATAAGAGAAACGGCTGCAGAACTTCAGCGCTACGCAAAAGAAACCAATACTCCTGTTTTTTTAATTGGTCATATTACCAAAGACGGAAACATTGCAGGGCCAAAAATTTTAGAACACATGGTAGATACTGTGTTACAGTTTGAAGGCGACCGGCATTACGCCTACCGCATTTTACGCACACTAAAAAACCGGTTTGGCTCTACATCAGAATTAGGTATTTACGAAATGACGGGTGAAGGAATGCGTGCAGTAACCAACCCAAGCGAAATTTTAATTACACAAAAAGAAGATCAGTTAAGCGGTATTGCCATTGCTGCAACCATAGAAGGTATGCGCCCTTTACTTATAGAAACACAGGCATTGGTAACCCAGAGTGTTTATGGTACACCACAGAGAACTGTAAGTGGATTTGATTTAAGAAGGTTGCAATTATTACTGGCCGTACTGGAAAAAAGAGGTGGTTTTCATTTTGGCGTAAAAGATGTTTTCATCAATATAGCGGGTGGCATAAAAGTAGAAGACCCTTCCATTGATCTTGCAATTGTATGTGCTTTGCTCAGCAGCTACGAAGATGTATCATTGCCACAGCATATATGTTTTGCGGGTGAAGTAGGCCTAAGCGGGGAAATAAGAGCAGTAAACAGGATTGAACAGAGAATAGCAGAGGCAGAAAAATTAGGTTTCGAAAAAATCATTGTAAGTAAGTATAACTCAAAATCATTGGGCAAATTAAAATTTAATATAGAAGTGGTAGCACTTGGTAAAGTAGAAGAACTTTACCAGTATTTATTTTAAAGTTGCAGTTCCATAGGTTTAAGAAGTTCATTAAAACCTCAGCAGCTTAATAATTTCAAGTCTATAAAAAACCTTTTGAACTTTTGAAACTTCTTAAACCTTTTCTAACTTCGGCAGATGGTTTCCATAAAAAATATTTTCGCCGATGCGATGCATCTTTTTTATCCTCATATCTGTACGGGATGCGGCAGCGATTTACTGAGCAAGCAGGAGTTACTTTGTATAAAATGTTTAAATAACTTACCGCATACGCATTTTCAAAAATTTGAAGCCAACCCTGTAGAAAAAATATTTACAGGCCGTTTTCCACTTATAGCAGGCCACAGCGAATTCTATTTTTCAAAGAGCCAGCTTATACAACATCTTATTCACCAGCTAAAATATAAAGGCAATAAAGAAATCGGGTTTTACCTTGGTGCAATGATGGGGAAAAATATTTTACAAAGTGCCCGGTTCTCAAATATTGATTATCTCATTCCTCTTCCATTATATGCCGATAAAGAATTTAAACGTGGCTATAACCAGGCGGAAGTTATTTGTAATGGTATGTCTTCGGTAATGCAGGTTCCTGTGCTTACCCAAATTGTTGTTCGCCAAAAATCTACAGAAACACAAACCCATAAACACCGCACAGAAAGATGGGAAAATGTAGAAGGAAGTTTTGCTGTAAAAAATGCCGGAACATTAACCGGCAAAAATATTCTGCTGGTGGATGATGTAATAACAACTGGTGCTACTTTGGAAGCCTGTGCTCAAACAATGCTTCATGTAGCACATATCAGCATAAGCCTTGCCACATTAGCCATTGCAAGTAAATAGATTATTGTAGATTTGTTTCAATGAAAAAAATTCAGTGTCTGTTTATTGCATTTTGCATATTGTTTATTGGCGTTTCCTGCAAAAAAGAAAACTTTATTACCAGTGCCGATGCCAGACTTTCGTTAAGCACAGACAGTATTAAATTCGATACTGTATTTACCAGTGTGGGTTCAATAACAAAATCATTTAAAATAATAAACAGTAATGATCAGCGGCTGAAACTTTCTGCTGTAAAATTAATGGGCGGCATTGCTTCTCCTTTTAAAATAAATATAAATGGTATCGCTGCCAGCGAAGTAGATAATATTGACATAGCCGCTAATGACAGTATCTATGTTTTTGTGTCGGTAACAGTAAACCAAACTACTGCAAACCTTCCTTTTATTTTAAGCGATAGTATTGCAGTAAATTATAATGGTAATACCCGTTTTATACAGTTACAGGCTTTTGGACAAAATGCTAATTTTTTAAACAATGCTGTCATTACAGGCAACACCACCTGGAACAGCCCTTTGCCTTATGTAATACTTGGTAGCTTGAGGGTAGATAACATCGCCAGGCTTACCATAGCGGCAGGAACAAAAATATATTCCCATGGCAATGCCCCCTTTATTGTAGATGGTACTTTGGTTGTAAACGGCACCAAAGCAAAACAAGTTCTTTTTACCGGTGACAGGTTAGATGAACCTTACAATAATTTGCCCGCAGGCTGGCCCGGTATTTATTTCAGGGGCATCAGTAAAGACAACCAAATAAAATTTGCTATAATAAAAAATGCGTATCAGGCCGTAGTAGTGCAGCAGCCATCCGTAAATGCTAATCCTAAATTAATAATGCACCAATCAATAATAGATAATGCTTTTGATGCAGGCCTGCTTTTTACCAATACAAGTGTGCAGGCCGATAATTGTTTAATCAGCAATTGCGGCAGCAATATTTTAATACAGCTTGGTGGCAATTATTCCTTTACCAACTGTACTGCAGCATCTTTTTCAAACAGTTTCCTGCTGCATAAAACACCTGTGCTTACTGTTTCAAATTTTATGGAAGTGAATGGCTCCTCTGCTATGGCTAATATAAACGCCCTGTTTCTTAATTGTATTTTTTGGGGCGATAATGGTTTAACAGATAATGAAGTAATGATAAACAGGCAAGGAAGCAATACCTTTAATGTTAGTTTGGATCATTGTTTGTATAAAGCCCTCAACGATCCGTCCAATGCTATTCTGGTATCAGTTATAAAAAACCAGGATCCGTCATTTGACAGTATTGATGTAACCCATAAATATTATGATTTCAGGATTACAAAAAATACAGTTGCACCCGGCATTAACAAAGGAAACGTTGTATCGTTTTTAAAAGACCTGGATGATAACAACCGCAGTAACGGGTTGCCCGATATTGGATGTTATGAAAAACAATAAATAAACTTTTTTGTAAATTAAACGTATATATAAAAAAATAAAAATCATGATAAAATTCATCGCCCTCTCTACAGTAGTTTTAAGCTGCATGGCACAATCAAACAACACAATGCAGAATTCTTCTGCAGAAAAAAGAATGGGCATCTCCACCAATGAAGTAAAAAGCATTTATCAATTTAAAGTAGCCGGCCTGGAAGGTGGCACTATAGACTTATCTTCCTTTAAAGGAAAGAAAATTTTAGTAGTAAATACTGCATCTGCCTGCGGTTATACACCACAGTATAAAGAGCTGGAAGCGTTATATGAAAAATATAAAAACAAGTTGGTTATAGTTGGTTTTCCGGCAAATAACTTTGGTGGCCAGGAGCCTGGTACAAACACAGAGATAAAAGAATTCTGCACAAAAAATTATGGTGTTACTTTTCCTATGGCTGCAAAAATTTCTGTAAAAGGAGATGATATGGCTCCCATTTATAGCTGGTTGACAAATAAATCACAGAATGGGGTATTAGATGCAACCATCGGCTGGAATTTTAATAAATTCCTCATAGACGAAAACGGAAATATGTTAGCTTATTTCCCCAGCAAAGTTACTCCCATGAGCGAAGAGATAACCAGTAAATTATAAAAACTGTAACCTTGAAAATTCAAAATTTGATTTTGAATTTTCAAGGTTACCTTATCGTAGGCAAATCTTCTGAAATAAACTTCGTAAGCCCTCTCACCAATATTCCGTCTTTAACAGGGTAGCCATCATTACCAGGCGTAATGATAAATTTATGTTGCGGCTTTAAGTCTTCAATAGTTTGATAAAATCCTTTAGATACCGCAGGCGTTTTAGATAATTTAATTTCAATACATGCAAGGGGCTTAATACCTTTTACCAGTACCACATCACACTCTGCGCCTGCATGTGTACGATAATAAAACAGTTGAATATTGTTGTGCTTTAATTGTTTTATCTGCTCTACCACATACCCTTCCCAACTGGCACCCACTATAGGGTTCCCCGGCAAATCACCCATAGTAATTATATGCGTTAAGTGATGCAATAAACCCGTATCTCTTATATAAACCTTTGGCGCTTTTACCAGTCGTTTTTTTGTATTGGAAAAATAAGCCGGCAGGCGATGAACAACAAATGCAGCTTCTAAAAAATCTATATACCTGCTAATGGTAGGCCCCGTTACCCCAAGTGAACGGGAAAAGCTTTCCGCATTCCAGATACCGCCACTGTAATGTGCCAGCATACTCCAAAAACTCCGCATTACTGGCATTGAAAATTCTACACCAAAAATCAATGGTAAATCCCTTTCAATATAACTACGCACAAAATCATTCATCCATTGGTGGTAAGCAGCATCAGTTTTTGCCAGTAATGCATCAGGAAAGCCACCTCTAAACCAATGCTTGTTTATTGAAATATTATTAGGCTTTTCGGATATATTTACAGGGCATAGCTCTACATAGGATATACGACCCGCCAATGTTTCAGACACCCCTTTTATCAGATTGGTGCTTGCGCTCCCGGTCAAAATAAATCTGCCGGGTTTCCTGTATTCATCAATTGCCGGACGCAACTGTGCAAATAAGTGTGGCATACGTTGCACTTCATCAATAATTACACACTTACCCTGCATGGTTTCAAAATACGCTTCCGCGTCGCTCAGCCGGGCGGCATCACTTGCTTTTTCCAAATCAATATAAGCCGCAGGCTTATTCATTTGCTTTAATAATAATTTTGCCAAAGTGGTTTTACCAACCTGCCTTGGCCCCAAAATGGCCACCGCCGGAAACTGCTTCAGCAATTTTGTGATATGCTCCTGTTGCAACCGTTTTATCATGTTGTAAATGTAAAAGATATCCTTGAAATATCAAAATGTAATTTTGATATTTCAAGGATAAATATTTTTGTCTTATCCACAAAAAATTGCCAAATTGCACCATGCAATTTTCACAGGTCATTGGCCAAAAAGATTTAAAGACACAGCTTACTCATCTGATTATGCAAAACCGGTTGAGCCATGCCTTATTGTTTTTAGGTAAAGAAGGCTGTGGGGCATTATCATTGGCAAGGGCATTTGCACAATACACCGTTTGCGAAAGAGTGAATGGAAAACAGACAACAGATAACAGTCAACAGTCAACAGAACCTTCCCTCTTCGAAAAGTTTGAGCCAACGGAAGCCTCTGAATCATCAACTATCAACCCGCAATTATTAACTGACTCTTGCGGGCAATGTGCAGCCTGCAAAAAAGCCACCCTGCTGATTCATCCCGATATTCATTTTTGTTATCCGGTTATTTCACACAAAACCGGCGATAAACCCATCAGTACAGATTATATAACCGAGTGGCGGGAGTTTATTACTAAAAATCCTTATGGCAACAGTTACGATTGGCTACAGTTTATAGGAGCAGAAAATAAGCAAGGTAATATTACCAGCGAAGAAACCAAAGATATTGTTCGTAAAATGAGCCTCAAAAGTTTTGAGGCCGGGTACAAAATCCTTATCATCTGGATGCCCGAGTTATTGGGTAAAGAAGGCAATAAATTATTAAAACTTATAGAAGAGCCTCCACCAGATACTTTATTCATTTTAGTGGCAGAAAATGAAGCCCTTATTTTGCCAACCATACTATCCCGGACACAACTCATAAAAATCCCATTGCTCCACAACAGAGAAATTGAAGCAGCATTGGAATTAAGAGAGGGTGTTTCTGTGCAAAAGGCAGCACAAATTGCTTCCATCAGCGAAGGCAATTACCACGAAGCCTTACAGCAATTACAACATACAGAGGATGATTGGGAGGTTTTACTCCGGGATTGGCTGAACAGTATTATAAAAACAGGGCCATTGGCACAAATAAAATGGATTGAAGAAATAAGTAAGACCGGCCGTGAAAAACAAAAACAATTTCTCAAATACTTTACGCATCTTTTGCAGCAGTCCCTGCGCTTAAAAATAAGCGGCAATACAGCTAACTCCGTTACAAAAAACGATTTCGCAATTAAAATAAACAAGCTTTGCGATATTGCCCAGCAGGAAGCCATCATAAACGAACTGGACCAGGCCGCTTACTTTATTGAACGCAATGCCAATGCAAAAATGCTCTTTCATGCCCTCACTATTAAGTTGTATCACATTATTAGCAACAAATCAGTAATTTTGATGCAATGAGATTTTCGGACTGCGGTGCCTGGTAAATCAACGCTTGCCAATTTTTTGGGACAAGTTTTTTCAGCAAAACCAAACATCGCTGTGTCATTGCATCCCGAGACGGGATGTGTGATGCCCCGGGACTCATTTGTACGGAAAACCCGTACTGAACTTTTACCGAAGCGAGGGAGAGAACACAGATTAAACTGATAAAAAAATGATTCTCCTTATTGATCAGTGTTTATTTGTTTAATCACTTTGATCAGTCTTCCGGTAACCTGCTCAAAATATTATTAACTATTCTTAAACTTAAGATATGGGATGTGGAAGTTGCGGCACCGGAAAAGATGGTGCACCGGGCGGATGCCAAAGCCATGGCAGTTGCGCCAGCGGAGGTTGTAACCGCATGAATGTACATGATTGGCTGGCCAATTTACCTTTCAGCGATCCTGAAAGTAATTGCCGTATTGTAGAAATAAGTTTCAACAATGGCAGCCGCAAAGATTATTTTAAAAATACCACCCTGCATTATTTTGAAAAAGGCGAAATGGTAGCTGTAGAGGGTACCAGTGGCTTTGATGTAGGCATGGTAAACCTTACCGGCGAACTCGTTCGCCTGCAGCTAAAGAAAAATAATATTGATGAAAAAAGCCCCGATATTAAAAAAATTCTGCGGCGGGCTACTGAAACTGACCTTGCAAAAATGCAGGAAACCAAGGCAAGAGAAGCACAGGTATTAATCCGCAGCCGTGCCATGGCAAGGATATTAAAGCTGGAACTCAAGATGGCAGAAGTAGAAATTCAGGCTGATGGCAGAAAAGCTACTTTTTTTTATATAGCAGATGACCGGGTAGATTTTAGGGAACTTATAAAACAATACGCCGGAGAATTTAAAGTAAAAGTAGAAATGCGCCAGATAGGCGCCCGCCAGGAAGCAGGTAAAGTAGGGGGCATTGGCAGTTGCGGCAGAGAACTTTGCTGTAGCACATGGCTTACCGATTTTAAAAGTGTAAACACTAATGCTGCCCGATACCAGAATTTAAGCATCAACCAAACTAAATTAAGTGGGCAGTGCGGCCGCTTAAAATGCTGTCTTAATTATGAGTTGGATACTTACATGGATGCGTTACAATTTTTCCCTGCAGATGCCGATATGCTTGAAACAGCCAAGGGGCGGGCATTTTTGGTAAAGAAAGATATTTTCCGCAATCTAATGTGGTACACTATGGCAGATAGCAATAAACAATATCCAATGGCCATAGATACCGTTAAAAAAATAAAAGCCCAGAATAGAGAAGGTATTAAACCGGAGGTACTGGAAACAGCCGAAGTGGTAACCGCCAAACCAAAAGAAGTAGAACCCGAATATGCAGATATTGTAGGCCAGATAAGCCTGAAAAGCCTGGAAAAAACTACCCGTAAACGCAGGGATAAAGAACGCAGTCAGCAACAGAATCAGCAGCGGCCGCCACAGCAGGGGCAAAGAAGTTCGCAACAAAACCGTGGCAATCAGCAGGAGCAGAGAAATCTACAGCAGGGATCAACAGGAGAACAAAACCAGCAAAGGCCACAGCAGAAACCGCCGCAGCAAGGCGGAAGGCCGCAGCAGGGGCATGCTGGTAATCGCCCTCAACGGCAAGGGCCGCCACAGCAGAGCCAAGGAAGACCGCATGAGCAAAACCAGCAGCGCCCACCGCAAAACCGTGGATCACAAAGGCCTTCATCAGGAGAAGATCAATCAAAAAAAGATTAATAAATTTCAGAGGTTATGTCTATTTCAGTAACTAATCTTTCTAAAAATTATGGAAGTCAAAAAGCTGTAAATAATATTTCGTTTACTGTAAATAAAGGAGAGATAGTTGGTTTTTTAGGCCCTAATGGCGCAGGCAAATCTACTACCATGAAGATGATAACTGGCTACCTTGGCTCAAATTCGGGCGAGATAAATGTTTGCGGCATAAATGCCCATGAAAATAATACACAAATAAAAAAGAAGATTGGTTACCTGCCCGAGGCAAACCCTTTGTACATGGATATGTATGTAAGAGAATACCTTCAGTTTGTAGCCAATGTGCATGAAATAAAAAATGCAAAACAACCTATAGAAAATGTAATACATACCGTTGGTCTTACACCCGAAGCACATAAAAAAATAGGACAGTTAAGCAAGGGATATAAACAACGGGTAGGCTTAGCCGCAGCGCTGATACATAATCCGGAAGTATTAATACTGGATGAACCAACCAGTGGACTGGATCCAAACCAGATTGTAGAAATAAGAGAAGTTATAAAAGAACTTGGTCAAAATAAAACGGTGCTCTTCTCCTCACATATTATGCAGGAAGTAGAAGCTATTTGTGACCGGGTCATCATCATCAATAAAGGGGAGATTGTTGCAGATGATTCGCTGCAAAACCTGCAAACGGCTTCTACAGTCAGCCAAACAGTATTGGTTGCATTTAAAGAAGCAGTAGAAATTGAATTATTAAAAACAATAAAGACTGTAACCGGCATTAAAAAGATGGAAATTTCTGTATTTAAAATTCAATGCACAGATGCCGGTAGCGTAAAAAGGGAATTGCTGCAGTTAAGTATAGAACACAACCTTAATATTATTTCTTTACAAACCCAATCGCAAAATTTAGAAGCTGTTTTCAAATCACTTACCACATAATTTTTTTTCATTTTGAACCCTGTCACAAAGATTGTTTCTTTGCAAAAAATATTCAACATAAAACTTTAAATAAAAATCATCATGAGTTACATCGCATCCATCCATGCACGCCAGATTTTAGACAGCCGCGGTAACCCTACCATTGAGGTAGATATATTAACAGAAAACGAAAACCTGGGCCGTGCAGCAGTACCAAGTGGCGCAAGCACGGGCATACACGAAGCTGTAGAACTGAGGGATAATAATAAAAAACTGTACGGCGGTAAAAGTGTATTAAAAGCTGTAAAAAATGTAAATACCGTTTTAGCAGATAGCCTTTTAGGCTGGGATGTAGCAGACCAAACAGGAATAGATGAGATGATGATTGCTTTGGATGGTACAGAAAATAAAAGTAAGCTTGGTGCCAATGCAATGCTTGCCATTAGTCTTGCAGTGGCAAAAGCCGCAGCGTTGGAAGCTAACCTGCCATTATACAGGTATATCGGCGGAACGAATGCAAAAATTCTTCCCATTCCCATGATGAATATTTTAAACGGCGGTGCTCATGCAGATAACAAAATAGACTTCCAGGAATTTATGGTAATGCCTGTAGGTGCTGCCACATTCAGTGAAGGCCTGCAATGGGGTGTAGAAATTTTTCATGCTTTAAAAACGGTATTAATGAAAAAAGGGTTCAGCACAAATGTGGGGGATGAAGGTGGTTTTGCACCCAATATTCAAAGTAATGAAGAAGCCATTGAAATGGTATTGGAAGCTATTAAAGTAGCAGGTTTTAAAACAGGCAGCCAGATAGGTATTGCCATGGATGCTGCCAACAGTGAATTATGGAATGCGAAAGAAAAAAAATATATTTTTCATAAAAGCGATGGCAAGAAAATGACCAGTGAACAACTTGTTGCCTATTGGGCAAGCTGGGTAAAACAATATCCCATTATTTCTATAGAAGATGGTATGGCAGAAGATGATTGGAAGGGATGGAAAATGCTTACTGATGCTGTTGGCAGCAAATGCCAGTTAGTGGGGGATGATCTTTTTGTTACCAATGTAACAAGGCTGGAAAGAGGCATCAATGAAAATATTGCCAATGCATTATTGGTAAAAGTAAACCAGATTGGTACGCTTACAGAAACTATCAATGCCGTAAGTATGGCACAGCAAAATGGTTACAATACCATTATGAGCCACCGCAGCGGAGAAACCGAAGACAGCACCATTGCAGATTTAGCCGTAGCATTAAATTGCGGCCAGATAAAAACCGGATCTGCCAGCCGAAGCGACCGTATGGCCAAATACAACCAGTTACTGAGAATTGAAGAAATATTAGCCGGAAGTGCTATATATCCAAAAGGAAAAATTAAATTTGGAAAATAATATCATTTCTATCTTATATTTATTGAACTGGAAAATTGATTTTTATGAAACTTCTTCAGACTGTATTAAGTGTTCTAAAAAATAAATATTTTATAGCCTTTGCCTTTTTTGTGGTGTGGATGTTATTCTTTGATCCTAAAGATTGGGGATTAATAGCGGCAAGAATAAATAAATTAGAAGAGTTGCAAAAGAGTGAACATCATCTTTCTATGCAAATCAGTGATACCAAAAAAGAGCTTAACCTGTTGAAGAACAGCGCACAAACTATTGAAAAATACGCAAGAGAAAAGTATTATATGAAGAAGGATAATGAAGACCTGTTCATAGTAAAATCCCCATAAAAAATGAAAAAATACTTTTTTTATACAATAAACTAATGAGAGGCATCGTTTATGCAGTGGATAAATGATATTTTTAAATTTTAACAAGCTTTCAAACTTGCCTATGTACAATTTTACTCAGGAAGATTTGCTACAATATTTGTACAAAGAAACTTCCGTTGAAAAAACAGTAGCTATTAAAACTGCTTTGGCTTTAGACTGGAGCTTGCGTGAAAAAATGGAAACACTTTCATCTGCTCATAACCAACTTAATGCAGTAAAGCTTTCTTCGCCACGTAAACAAACGATTGATAATATTTTAGCTTATGCAGAAAAATCGGCAGCCGTTTTAGCAGAATAACGCTATTATCTACTTTTAAATGAATAAATTTTACCCGGTACTTTAATCATTACCGGGTTTTTTATATGACAAAAAAAGAACGATACCAGTTTGTAATTAATTATTTTTTACAACACTCCCCCAATGCAGAAACGGAATTGATTTATGATAATCCTTTTCAGTTATTGGTAGCCGTTATTTTATCTGCTCAGTGCACTGACAAAAGAATTAATGCTACAACACCTGCTATTTTTCAAAAATATCCTGATGCAGAAGCAATGAGCAAAGCAAGTATTGAAGAACTATTTCCATTTATAAAAAGTATTTCTTACCCAAATAATAAAACAAAACATCTTATAGGCATGGCCAATATGCTCATTGATAAATATGAAGGCAGGGTTCCAATGATAGTAGAAGAATTAGTAAAATTACCGGGTGTAGGAAGAAAAACCGCCAATGTAATTACATCTGTAATTGATGAGCAACCTAATATGGCGGTGGACACTCACGTTTTTAGAGTTAGCGCCAGGATAGGTTTAACAACAGCAGCCAAAACTCCGGCGGCTACTGAAAAACAATTAATTAAACACCTGCCAAAAGAATACGTGTATAAAGCACACCATTGGCTGATATTGCATGGGCGTTACGTTTGTGTAGCCAGAAATCCTAAATGCAGCGAATGCGGATTGAAACCTGCCTGTAAATTTTTCAGTAAATTAAAAATCCAATAGCTTTTTACAACATCTCTTTTATGCACTCTACCAATTCTGTTTTTGTAAAGGGTACACCCATTATTTTATTATATCCTTTTGCATCTACCATATATACATCACGGATAATTTTTATCAATTGCCCATTGTTTAACTCCGGTATTAATACCTGATCAAAATTTTTAATAATGTCTCCAAGGTTTTCGGGGAAAGGCCTTACGTAACGCAGGTGTGCATGCGAAATTGAAACTCCCTGCTGCTGTAGTTCTAAACAGGCACTTTTTATGGCACCATAAGTACTACCCCATCCCAGCACTAAAATTTTTCCTTTTTCATCGCCGCTATCCAGTGCCTGTTTAGGAATGTTATATGCAATTTTATCTACCTTTTCCTGTCTTATTTTTACCATTAACTGGTGGTTATCTGCATCGTAACTGATATTGCCCGTAATGTTTTGTTTTTCCAGGCCACCAATACGATGCTCCAACCCTGGCGTGCCGGGTATAACCCAGGGCCTTACTAAATTTTCATTTCGCAGATAGGGTTGAAATTTATCTTCGCCTTCCCATAGTTGTGTTTTAAAATTTACCTCTATTGGTTTTAAATCATCCGCTACCGGAAATTTCCATGGCTCGGCACCATTAGCAATATATCCATCGCTTAATAAAATTACAGGCGTCATGTGCTGCACAGATATTCTCACTGCTTCGTACGCTGCCGCAAAACAATCGCTTGGTGTACTTGCACTAACAATAGGCATTGGGCACTCTCCATTGCGGCCGTAATAGGCCTGCAACAAATCGCTTTGCTCAGTTTTTGTTGGCAATCCTGTGCTGGGGCCTCCCCTTTGGATATTGCATATCAGCAAAGGAATTTCCAGCATTACTGCCAGACCCATTGCCTCGGCCTTTAACGCCATACCCGGCCCGCTGGTAGTAGTAATACCAAAAGAGCCACCATAACTGGCACAAATAGCCGAAGTTATTGCCGCTATCTCATCCTCTGCCTGAAAAGTTTTTACACCGAATGCTTTGTGCCGGCTTAGCTCATGCAAAATATCCGAGGCAGGAGTAATTGGATAACTGCCCAAAAATAGTTGCAAGCCGCTTTTTTGCCCTGCGGCAATCAGCCCGTATGCCAGCGCCTGATTACCCATAATGGAGCGGTAAGTACCGGCTTCCATTTTAGCTTTTTCTACAGAATAGCGATGGGTAAAGGTTTCTGTGGTATCTCCAAAATTATAACCGCTCTGCAGTGCTTTAATATTGCTTTCTAAAATCTCCGGCTTTTTGCCAAATTTTTCTTTTAAAAATGAAATGGTATTATCCATATCACGATTGTACATCCAGTATAAAAAACCTAACACAAACATGTTTTTTGCCCGGTCCTTTTCTTTGGTACCCATGGTAATATCTTTCAGGGCTTCCCGGGTCATTTTGGTAATATCCATTTTAATAACCTCGTAACCCTCCAGGCTGTTATCTTCTAATGGGTTTATACCTTCGGGATAGTTTGCCAGGCGAAGATTTTTGCTGTCAAAGCCATCTGTATTGGCAATTATTTTTCCGGCTTTCTTAAGGCCTTTTAAATTTACTTTCAGTGCTGCAGCATTCATCGCCACCAACACATCACATTCATCCCCCGGTGTAAAAATCCTGTCGCTGCTAAAGCGCAATTGAAAACCACTTACCCCGGGTAATGTACCTATCGGAGCACGTATTTCTGCCGGAAAATCCGGAAAAGTTGCCAGGTCTATCCCAAGCATAGCCGTATTATTGGTAAACTGGCTTCCGGTAAGTTGCATACCATCACCACTATCGCCTGCAAATTTTATTACTACATCACTTATTACTTCCTGGTCGTTTGCTACATTCATTATATTAAAATTATATCTGCAAAGTTAACACCTTTGGGCTTTGGTGTTACCGCCATGGTAATTTTAAAAAATAAAATTTACAAAAAGCGCTATTATCAGGTACTGGTTAAAAAATATTGAAGTTCATTCATGATTGCACATTCTAATACAGCATGTGCAATTCTTAAAGAAAAACTAACAATAAATAAATGGGCTTCAAATAATTTGAAGCCCGTTCATCATTCTATATTCTTAAATCTTTATTTATTCTGTTACCACCAGCCTGAATCCATTTCCATGAATATTTACAATTTCAAGCTTGCTGTCTTCTTTTAAATATTTACGTAGCTTGGCAATGTAAACATCCATACTCCGGCCATTAAAATAGGTATCGCTACCCCATATTTTTTTAAGTGCGGCTTCTCTTGGCAACAGATCATTTTTATATTCGCTCAGCATTTTAAGTAATTCATTTTCTTTTGGCGAAAGGGTTTGTACCCTACCGTTTACGGTTAGTTCACGCAGGCGTGGGTTAAAGTGGTAGTTGCCTAAATCAAACTCTGCATTCACTTCTTCCCGGTGCGACTCTTCGTTGCGTTTTAAAATGGCTTTTATTTTATGAAGCAATACTTCACTATCAAAAGGCTTTGTAATATAATCATCTGCACCCAGTTTGTAACCCTGTATAATATCGTCTTTCATTGTTTTTGCACTCAAGAAAAATAATGGCACATCAGGATTTATGTCTCTTATTTCTTCGGCTACTGTAAAGCCATCCATGTTGGGCATCATTACATCTAATAAGCAGATATCAAATTTTTCCCGCTGAAAAGCTGCCAGCCCAAGGCGGCCATCCCTTTCCAGTATTACTTCGTAATCATTTAATTCTAAATAATTTTTTAATACCATGCCAAGGTTGGTGTCGTCTTCGCACAATAAAATTTTTGGTTTAGCTGCTTCCATGTCTTATTAGTTTATTTACAAATAAAATTAAATTCATTTTGCTACTGCTAATATAATGCCTAATTTTTTGTTAACCTTAATTTTTAATACAGGCATAAACCGCAGACACATAAGTAAATGAATATTACTTATAGAGATTATTTACGCTTTACCAAAAATTGAATAACCGGACTGTAATGGCGGCAAATACAAATGTTTGTAACCTGAAATTTTTAATTTAGGATTACCTATTCTACCGTTAAAGAAAAAGTGATGGTACGGGAGTTTAATTTATCTATTACGTTGGAGAATTTTAAATTGCTGTCTCTGCTGTGTACGTTATTAAGGCCAAAGCCAACTTTTAATTCGGGGGTTAATACAAATACAGGAAAATAAAGATGAAAACCGATACCGGTTTCTATTCCATAATCTAATTTTTTTATCTTCAGCAGGTTCTCTGCATTCTTATCGCCTTTACTGGCAGCCAGGTCATATTCTACTTTTCCGCCGAGCATCATATATACTTTAAAATTTGCAATACGGTCGCTGCTGAATTTTAATTGTAAGGGCAAAGCAAGGGTAATGCCCTGTACTTTTTTGGTTGTTATGCTGTCTTCACCGGAAGGTTTATCAGGATACTTTAAATTATATTGAAAAGCTTTTTCAGTAAACACCAAATTGAGCGGAAAAGTGCGGATATCGAAATGCTCACTCAGATTTAAATTTACAAGCAGGGCCAGGTTAATGCCTGTACTGTTTATACTTTCTACAACCATTACACTATCCTGTTGTAAAAAATAGGGATGATGTGTGATGCTGTAGTGAGACCTGTTGGCACCTACATTTATACCAAAATGAATAAATTTGGCATCATGATCCGGCAGGTTGATGCCATCCCGGAGTTGTGCAAATACCGCTACAGGGCATAGCCCAAAAAACAATAAAAAGTATTTTATTTTTCTCCGCAATAGATACTGCATATTCCTAAACTAAGTGTTTTACTTTGTGTTTTTATATAGCCAATGTTTTCCAAAATTTGTACAAATCTTTTCCCTTCCGGAAATTTTTTGATTGATTCATCAAGGTATTCGTAAGCACACCTGTTTTTAGAAAAAAGCCTGCCCATGCCTGGTGCCACTGTTTTCATATAGGTATTGTAAAACGATTTAATGAATGGGGATGAAGGCTGGCTGAATTCGAGTACTACTAATTTTCCGCCCGGTTTTAAAACCCTTAAAATTTCTGAAAGCCCTTTCTCCAAATGCTGAAAATTGCGTACCCCAAAAGCCACGGTTACTGCGTCAAACGAGCCATTTTCAAAATTTATTGTTTCGCTATCTCCATTTAACAGTTCTATAGTGTTTTCCAGGTGCAGTTTTTTTAATTTTTTTCTGCCAATCTCCAGCATTCCATCGCTGATATCTATACCAATAATTTTATCTGGTTTAAGCAAACCCGATGCCATTATTGCCACATCTGCTGTGCCGGTAGCTACATCTAATATTTTTTGAGGATGTAATTCTTTTAAATAGCTCAGTGCTTTCTTTCTCCATCTTATATCAATGCCTGCACTTAAAAACCTGTTTAAAAAATCGTAACGGTAAGCAATGTTATCAAACATTTGGGCTACCTGCTGCTTCTTGCTTACATCAGAATTTTTATCCGGAACTACAGTATCGTGATCAAATTTTGCCATACCTGCTGCAAATATAGGCCGTTTGATATAGTAGAAAATGACAGGTAGTTTTTGTAGCCCGTATAAAAGCTAAATTTGCAGCTAATTTAACTTTCGTTATGCAGATTAAAAAAGCGGTTTACATCATTAGCAGTCCCGATTATGAAAAGTGCCCTGTGCCAGATAAGCCGGAATATGCTTTTATCGGAAGAAGCAATGTGGGTAAATCTTCTCTTATAAATATGATATGCAATAATGAAAAACTGGCCAAAACTTCGGGCTCTCCCGGCAAAACTCAAATGATCAATCATTTTGATGTAATAAGTGCAGGCGCCACAGAAGAAAATAAAAAGGAAGCTACTTACAAATGGTACCTGGTAGATTTGCCGGGGTATGGGTTTGCCAAAGTAAGCTTACGCAGCCGCAGAAGGTGGGAGCAGATGATTGAAAATTATTTACGCAAAAGAGAAAACCTTTCACAGGTATTTGTGCTGATAGATGCCCGGCATACACCGCAAAAAATAGATCTTGATTTTTTAGAAAATCTTAAAACATGGAAAACGCCCTTCAGTCTTGTATTTACAAAAACTGATAAGGAAAACCAGCGTACGGTAAGTAAAAATGTAAAAGATTTTTTAGAGGCCATGAAAAAAACCTGGCAGTTTTTGCCAAGACATTTTGTAACCAGCGCCATAAAAAAAACCGGCAAAGAAAAGTTGCTTTCGTTTATAAATGAAACAAATGAAGAGCTGGCAAAGAAAAAATAGCTACTAAGAGTAAATGTTTTATTATTATTTTTTTAATTCACCATTTTATTGGCACAACTGCTGCTGGCAAAGGCTTCCGGTTTGGCTTTAAAGGCAAAGCCCATACCGAGGATATAGCCCATGGCTTCCCTCAGTGCTTCGTTGCTTTTAAAATGCGGATTGGTATTTATATCTGCATGAACTTCCATATCCACATCAAATTGGGTAAAAAGGTTGCATAGTTCATAAGCAATCTCAATGCTCTTTGCTACTTCTACCAGCATTCGTTCTTTTATGCTGTACTTAATTTGTGTTTTTTCGTTGTGTATAAACATAAAGCCGCCATGGCCTTCACGTAAAAAAACAATTACAGTGGCAAATTCGGTATCCTTGCCTTTTACCTGGCTATCAGTACCAATGCATACTTTCAATTTGTACCCTGCTGCAGTTTCTCTTTTAATGGCTTCCGTAACAGCATCTTTAATGGGAAGGCGAATAGCATCGCCGTTAAATTTTCTCCATAACATAAAAAAGGGTTTTCTAAATTTACGGATAATTAAATAACCAAATGTTATGAAATTAAAAAAAGTGGAATAACCGGGGCTTATCAGCAATTTCTTTTAAATACTTATCCGTATAGATTAATTTAGCAATCTTCTTTATGTTTGGATATAAGGCAAAGAAGATTTTGTATTAACCAGCATCAGTCATCAGGATTTAATTTAAAAAAACAGCATGAATATAATAATTACCGGTGCCAGCAAAGGAATTGGAAAAGCCATTGCAGAAAAATTTGCATCAGAAAATAACCGGTTACTTTTATGTGCCAGAAATGAATCGGTATTAAAAGAAACAACAGCCGCACTACAGGTTCAATTTCCAATGGCTGAGGTAAAATGTATGGTTGCAGATTTATCTGAAAAAAAAGATATTAGTGCATTTGCGGCCTGGTGCCTGCAGCATGAAGCGCCCGATGTGCTGGTAAATAATGCAGGCCGGTATATTGCCGGTAATGTTATTGACGAACCGGAAGGCAGCCTGGAAAAAATGATGGAAAGCAATTTATACAGTGCGTATCACCTTACCCGTAAGTTAGTGCCGGCAATGATAAAAAACGGAAGCGGGCATATTATTAATATTTGTTCTGTAGCCTCTTTACATGCATACCAGGGTGGTGGCGGATACAGCATAAGTAAGTTTGCATTAAACGGGTTTAGCCTTAATCTTAGAAACGAATTAAAGCCTCATGGCATAAAAGTTACAGCCGTTTTTCCGGGTGCTGTTTTTACAGATACCTGGGGCAATTATGATAACAGTAACAACCGCATTATGGAAGCAGAAGATATTGCAACCATGATACACGCAGCTACCAAACTATCTGCACAGGCCGTGGTAGAAGAGATGCTGTTAAGGCCGCAACTGGGAGATTTATAATTAACAGTTTATTTAAAATGATTACCCTTTTGCATGATGTCTTAAACTGGTACATACTTTACTTTTGCAGTTGTTTCATGAGCAATTTATGAATGTAATTTTAAAAAGAATATTTCTTATTGTCTGCAGCAGCCTGCTGATGCTGTTGGTAAAGGCACAGGTAAATTTTTCTGCCACTATTTCTCCGGCACAGATAAATAAAGATGAATATGCTACGCTGCGTTTGGTAGTAGAAAATGCAGGTGATATAAAACAAATTTTACCGCCTTCCTTAAATGGCTTTATAGTAATAAGCGGCCCCAACCAGGAGAGTGGCATGAGTTCTGTAAATGGCAAAGTTGACCAGTATATAGCAATCAGTTTTGTACTGCAGCCACGCAAGCCGGGAAAAATAAATATTGGAAATGCTACCGCCGTTATTGCAGGTAAAATATATAAAAGCAATGCACTAAGTATTGTGGTGCAAAATAAAACTTCGGGCAATTCGCCTTCTAATAACCAGGCCGGCAACCCTTTTGCTGGTATGGACCCTCTTGAGGAAGACCGCTCTTCTGCAGATTTTAATGATTATATTCTGCATAAAGGAGAAGATGCAGCAGCAAAGGTTTCTCATAATATGCAGTTGCGTTTACAAACAGATAAAACATCCTGCTATGTTGGCCAACCCATTATAGCTTCTTACAAATTATATACAAGATTAAAAAGTGAAAGTAAACTTGCTCAGAATCCTTCTTTCAACGGCTTTTCTGTAATAGACCTTCAGCAGCCTGATATTTCTGCTTATACAAAAGAAACACTTAATGGCAGGGAGTATAATGTTTACACTATAAGAAAAGCGCAGTTGTATCCATTGCAGGCAGGCCCGATAGAATTAGAAACAGCCACACTTGATAATAAAATTGATTTTGTGAAAGAAGCAAGTGCAGGCAAGAGAAATATGAATGGCTTGTTAGATGGCTTTGGTATGAACCCCGGTGATATAGTTTCACAATCGGTAAGCCTTAGCAGTAAGCCTCAGGTTATTAATGTAAAGCCCTTGCCGGATGCAGGAAAACCGCCTTATTTTAAAGGAGCTGTAGGTGAATTTAAAATTGAATGGGTATTAGTTAAAAATAATTTTTCCACGGATGAAACAGGTGAACTTGCTGTAAAAATCAGCGGTACCGGAAACCTGCAATTGGTAACTGCCCCGGATATAAACTGGCCCGCAGGCATTGAAGCCTTTGAACCAAAACTTATTGATAATCTTATAAACACAACGGTACCGGTTAGCGGCAATAAAATTTTTCAGTTTTCTTTTGCGGCTCAAAAAGAAGGTAACTATATTTTACCGGCATTATCATTCAGTTATTTTAACCCCAAAACTGCTTTGTATAAAACAGTCAGTACTTCTTCCATCTCAATTAATGTAACAAAGGGCAAAGGCATTCCTGCACCGGCAAGTATGCCCGTTGTAAAAAAAGCACCTCCTTCTTTTTTAAACAGCTTCATTACATACAGGTGGTGGATGATACTATTTATAGTATTGATAATAAGCGCAGCTTTAATTTACCGGTTAATGAATGATAAAAAACCGGTATTGGAAAACAAGCCAGAACCCCTTAAAAACAGGGCAGATGAAAAGATGGAAACCGTAATTGCAGCATCTGCCATCAACCAGCAGAACCCGCTGCAGCAAACACAAGCATGCCTTTACAGGGAAGATTGCCCGGAGTTTTATATTTTACTGAACAGGGAAATGAAAACCTTTCTGGCGCATAAATTTTTATTGAATGCATCTGAAATAAATACTAAAAAAATGGCTTTGGTAATGGATAAATTAAATATGGATAATAATATTGTATTGCAGTTGCAGCAACTGATGCAGGAAATAGAATGGCAGGTTTATACACCCTTTGAGCAAACAGAAAAAAGAAATGAAATGTACACCCGCTCCCATGCGTTGATACAGTTTATCAATACTTATGCAGCAGTTAATCTGTAAACTTATAACCTATGCCCCTGACAGAATGAAAGTATAATGGATTGCGGCTATCGGCTTCAAAATATTTTCTAAAATTGAGGATAAAATTATCAATAGTTCTTGTGGTAGGATATACATTATAACCCCATACCGCCTGCAGTATTTTTTCCCTGGTTACAACCTCATTTTTATTTTCAATCAACAGCTTCAGTAACATTATTTCTTTTTTGGTAAGCATTATCTTCTCCCCATTTTTATTATAACATTCCAATGCTTTAAAATCTATTTTATTTTTACCAAACTCATATATGTTTGGCAGCGGTTGCTTTAAAGAAAGCTGTTCGCTTTTCTTAATAAGTTTATTTACCCTCAGTAATAATTCTTCCAGGTTAAAAGGTTTGGTAAGATAATCATCGGCGCCTTTCTTTAAGCCCAATACCCTGTCTGCACTGCTGTTTCGGGCACTTAAAATTAAAATGGGTATTTCCGTATTGCTTAGGCGTATGGTTTCACAAACGGTAATGCCATCCATTTCGGGCAGCATTACATCTAATATTATTAAATCAAAGTGTTCCTGCTGAACCATCTTTAGTGCATTCACGCCATCGTAGCTGCCGGTAACTTCATAACCTTCCAGCTCTAAATTTAATTTTAAAGCCTCCTGTAAATTTTCTTCATCTTCCACTAATAATATCGAAAACACTTTATCAGCCATAATAAAAATTTTATACTTCTGCTTTAAGCTCTACGGTAAAGATACTGCCGCCGCCGGGGTTATCGGTAAGTATAATATTTCCATTATGTGTAGCAATTATTTTATGAGTAAGATAAAGGCCAAGCCCGGTTCCTTTTGCCCTTTTGGTTGCTTCATTGCCGGTACGGTAAAATTTTTCAAATACTTTTTTCTTTTCATCATTTGCTATACCTGTGCCTTCATCCTGTACACGCAACATTGCCATTTGCCCAGCCTGTGATAGTTTGATATCAACTAAAGATTCTTTAGAAGAATATTTTAATGCATTTTCTATCAAATTATTTACTGCTATCTCTAATAAAAAATGATCGCCCATAATAAAAATATCCGGCTGAATATTTTGGCAGATATTTCTTGCGGGATAACGGCCAATAAAATCATTTACGCTGGCTTCAACCAGTTCGCTCCAGTTTATTTCTTCACTGGTAATACGATAACCTCCGGCCTCAATTTGTGAGGATAGCAGCATGTTATTGCACAATGTATTCAGCCTGTTGGTTTCCTGCAGGGTATTGTAAATGAGTCGCTGTTGCTGCGTTTCATCTAACTTTCTTTTTTGTAAAGTTTCCAGGTTTAGCTTGGCTACGGCAATGGGCGTTTTTAATTCGTGGGTAATGGCAATCATAAAATTCTGCTGCTCATGGCTAAGTTTTAATTGCCGCCTTACTGCTCTAAAAACAAATATGGCACCAGCCAGAATCAATAATAAAAAAATGCTTCCTTCGCCAATGTACTGTGCCGTCTTTCTTTTTTTTTCGTTTTGTATTTTTTCGGACTGCTTTAAATAGTTTGGGTTATCGGTTTTCAGTTCATCCATCTTAAACAATGTCATTTGATTGTTTTGTGTGCTTAGTGCAATGAACCACCATACTAATGCAGCAATAATATAAGCAAGCAATATCCAGTAGATAATAAAAATAAGTTGAACTTTTTTTGTTTTGCCAGGCATAATAATAATAATTCAAATAAAGAAAAGGACAGGCTTTAAATTACTGAGATCCTTAAACTAATTGCGTTTATCCAAACCCCAGGAAAGTTTATTGCGAAGTGTTTGAAGAAAATTATTTTCATTCAGGCGGATGAGATTAATGCCAAAGGTTTCTTTTTTTACGGCAAGCTGAATTTCTTTTGGCACTAATTCCCTTCGGCTGTCTAAAGTAATTAAAACACCATCTGTACGGCCTTCCACTTCAAAAGAAACGATGGTATTATCCGGAACTATTATGGGCCTGATATTTAAGTTGTGCGGTGCCACTGGTGTAATTACAAAACTGGCACTATCCGGAAAAACTACAGGCCCATTGCAACTGAGCGAATAACCGGTGGAGCCGGTTGGGGTGGCTACAATTAATCCATCTGCCCAATAGGTATTTAAAAATTCACCATTTAAATAAGTATGAATTTTTATCATGGGCGAAGTGTCTTTTTTATGCAGCGAAAATTCATTTAATGCATAAGGCGTATCGCCAAACAACGGTACATCTCCATCAAGGTGCAACAGGGTTCTTTTATCTAAAACATACTTTCTGTTTACCAAAGCCTCTAATGCCATGTGCAGTTCTTCTCTGCCAATATTTGCCAAAAAACCTAAGCGGCCATAATTTATTCCCAAAACGGGAATGCCGGTATCTTTTACAAGTGTAACAGTATCCAGGAGGGTGCCATCGCCGCCAAGGCTTATCATGCAGTCTATACTTAAATCCATATCAGCACTGCAGTTGAAAGTAGAATATTTGCTTTCTATATTTACTGCACTGTAAAACTGGTTAAAAAAATCCTGAAAAAAAACAGGCTCTACGCCATGTTTTTCCAGCTCGGTAAGTAACAATTCTATATCCTGCAGTTGATTGTTTTCTATACCCCGGCTGTAAATTGCTATTCTCATTTATTAAATATAATGCAAAGGCGTTGCTTAGAATCCGCCTTTTCCATGTAAAAATAAACCCTTTTCGCCTAATTGATTAAAACTGTATTCAATCTTAAAATTAAAATCGTAAAAAGTAAGTACATCTATGCCAAACCCGCCGGTATAAAGCAGCCTGTTATTTAGCCTGCTGTTTAATTCTTTTCTATTATAACTGTATCCTGCATCTGCATACGTTTTTGCAAAAATAGTAAACGGAATTACGGGCAATGTCTTTATATGAAAAGGAACAGGTATTTTGAACGAAATTATTTTTTTCTTCAGGGTATATTTTGCAAGTGTTGCTGCCACTCCATCTATTACATAAAATTCAAGGCCCCTTAAATAAAATTCCTGAAACCCCAATGCCCGCTGATTTATAAAAGCCTGCTTAAAAGGCAGTTTTATTTTAGCATCTAATTCTATGCTGCTGTACCAATTATGCTGATGCGCAATATATTTGTAAAAGGATCCATCAACAGAAAACATATTTACCCCGCCGGAAAATCCTAAACCTCTTTTTACCAGTGTTAACCCATATATTTTTCCTGTTAAAGGATAATGATTGTTGTTTGTATTTATGGATTGAAAAGAGTAAATAAAATCTGGAAAGCCAGCAGAAGATTTAGCTGAATTAAAATAGGAAGGATTGTAAACAGGTGCCAGGATGGAATCCGTTACGTTTAAATAAGAATAAGCAACCCTGTATTGATGCTGTTTAAAAAACCCTTTACGCACATGGTAAGATGCAGATATGCTAAGCACATTTCTTACAAAACTGTTTTGATTTTTGTATTGCAGCAATTTATTATCATAGCTGGTACGGTAAGCAATTTCCCTGTTTTGTGTATAACCGGCCGAAACCCCAAAACCCTCTGTGAGCTTGTTGTTACTTGATGGTGTAGTGTAGCTGAAAGAAAGATTTCTTGCATATCCGCTTAGCAGGTAAATGCGCAACTGGTCCCGTCTTCCGGTAAGATTATAGTGGGCAAATTTGGCCCCGTAAATTACACGGCTTAAGCTGCCGTTATACAATTTAAGCCATTCATTAAAATTTCTGTCAACCAATTGAAATTGCGGAGTGGGGTAGATATACCATTTTTCTTTTACCGTAACATTCATTTTTATTTCGCTGGCTGAAATAAATTCGGAGGTTACCTGTACATCAGTAAAAAGGAAAGTATTGTAAACCTGCTGCTGTGCCTGCTGAAGATTTTTATACAGTTCCCCCGCTACAACAGAGTCGCCGGGTTTTAATTGTATTTCTCTTAATATGATATAAGTTTTTGTTTTTTTGTTTCCCTTTACATTTATAGAAGTTATGCGCAGTTTGCTGCTGCTGTCTATACCCATACTTTTTGCAGTATCATTATTAAAACGGGGAATAATGGTTTGTGCGGCTGACGAAATAAATAAAAAACAGGCGGGTACACAAGCAAAAAAAAGATGAAAATATTTCATACAGCCGGCTTCATAAATTGAGTGTAAATAATTTAATAGTTTATACAGGGCGGGCACGCACGCTTGTTTAAATATCAAGGTAATTCATCAAATGCCGGTAATTGGTGTTGATCTCGTTCTCAAATTTTTCATTGCCAAAATAATAGGTGACTTCATAATCGTACCGCTCAAAAGTGGCTACTACTGTGGTAATTTCCCGTTTATTGATGTGCAGGGTTACAGTTAGAATTCCGGTAAGGGCATTAACGGTTGTATTCAGATGCAATATGCTGCAGTCATTACTTTCTACAATGCGGCTTATTTCTGAAATAGCAAACTGCGACCGCTCCATATCTATTACAATGATGCCGCCAATTTCATTGGCACCGGAAAAATTGCCCAGCATTTTTAATAAATCAGCAGAAGTAATTACACCGATAAAATCATTTTCAGCATTTACAACAGGTACTACGGTAGTATCAAATTGTATGCTGCTGTTTACGGCATTTAAAAAATGAATATTGTACTGTACGGCAGCATTTACAAAATTCTTTTGCAAAAATTCAATCAGATTTTTTTCGTCGCCTCCATCCAGCAAATCTTCTTCGCTTATCAAGCCTAAAAATTTATTTTCAGAAACTACTGGCAGATGAGATACCCTGAAATCGGTGATAAGCTGCAGGGCTTTACCAATAGTATCCTGCAACTGCAGGCGGGGAATATTTTTATTTATTAAATCTATTGTAAGCATTTTGCCTGTTTAAGTATTGATATGTACGCATCAGATGCAAAAAATGTTTGCATCATTTAAATTATACTGACAAAACATGTACCTAAACTGTTGCAGCAGACGTTTTTAATTTTGCAAGAAAGCCATCCAGTATCCTGTTAAATTCTTCCGGCACTTCCATCATTGGCGCATGGCCGCATTTATCAATAAAATGCAGTTCGCTGTTTGGGATAAGGCGGTTAAATTCTTTTCCTACAAATGGTGGTGTAATGGTATCGTTGTTGCCCCAGATTAAGCAGGTGGGTTGTTTTATCTGATTCAGTTCTTCGCCAAGGTTATTGCGTATGGCACTTTTTGCCAGGGCAATTATTTTTATAACTTTTATTCTGTTGTTGGTAATTTCAAAAACTTCGTTTACCAGCTCATCCGTTGCCAGGGCAGGGTTGTAAAAAGTAAGAGCAGTTTTATTACGTATATATTCTTTATCGCCTCTTTTAGGATAAGTATCGCCCATACCGTTTTCAAAAAGACCCGAACTTCCGGTGAGGATAACTGATTTAATTCTTTCAGGAGTTTTTAAAACATGCACTAAAGCAACATGACCGCCCAATGAATTGCCCATCAGGTGTATTTTATTGTAATTGCGGTGCTCAATAAATCTTGTTACAAATTTTTGCAGGCCGCCCACAGAAGTATGCAATAAATCCAACTCAAGCAAAGGAAGCAGCGGCACCACTACTTTATTGGTTTTCCTGAAATGCTCTATCAAATCTGCGAAATTACTCAATGCCCCAAATAACCCGTGAAGAAGCATTAATACTTCCCCTTCCCCTTCTTCTATAAATTTAAATTTTCCGTCTTGTTTTATTTCGTAGGCCATCCGTTAGTTATGTAGTATATACTATGAACTGCTAAAATACTTGATTTAAACCAAAAACCGATGTTTATGGCAAAGATATCAATCTAAAAAAAATCAGTAACGCAATTTTTTCCGGCATTATTTTTTAAAAATAAATGCGCTGAGTAATTTAGTATTTGTTTTTTGTGAACCCGCCATTATTGCCGCTCTCTTTTACATTATTTCTTTATTAAAGAACCGGAGCATGGCTTTCAAATAAGATGTTTCATTATTTAGTTGGAAGTGGACCAGGTAATTTTTCAAAAAAATTTTCAAGATGGCTGAACATATCTTTAAAAACCGGGATAACAGTACCAAGAGAATTAATAACTTTTGGCCCCAGCGGCTGAAGGTAAGGATACGCCTGCGATGCGGCAATGGTATCTGCTTTTATAAAATGAAGTTGTGTGGCATAAAATAAAAAAATACTAAACAGGATACTGTACAGCAGGGCATATAAAAGTAAGCCACCAACTCTGTTTACCCAGCCCAGCATAACCAT
>JANLQE010000157.1:0-46390 GCA_031367625.1 Bacteroidota bacterium | reverse complement strand
GCCGCAACAAATTCTTTATCACAGGAAAACATTAAAAGCACCTGTGGATTCCCCTATATCTTCGCAGGTATAAATTGGACTAATTAATATTTATAATTGGTATTATAGCTATTAAAAAGAGGGGCTTTTATAATAAGCCGTTTCAGCTTTAAAAACTGAAACGGCTTATAAAATTTTACAGAAACTAATTAATAACTATGGGTTTATGGTTAAAGCTATTACTTCGGTAGAAGCTCCATTAAACCCTATTCTTAACGGCTCAGTTCCTTTAAAAGCAGAAACTAACTGTAATTGAGCCAAAACAACTGTTCCCGGTGCAACGATCCCGGCTGGTAATGTTATTGATCCGGTGACTTTTACTGTATTTCTTAGAATAATAAAGCTACCACTTATAGTAGCCGTAGTTCCAGTTATTGTATAATTTACAGTTACATCTTCAGATAATGCAGTACGCATTTGAACAACAGTAGTAAATGTTGTTCCCTGCACTACCGTTTTTGCGGTCTTAGAAGAAAATTGTACGTAAGCAGCTTTTGAATCAGAAAAATCATAAGTATCTCCTTTGTAATCTTTTTTACAACTCACTACTGTCAGTATGATAAATGCGAACAGATATAAAGCAATATTTTTCATTTGATAAATTTTTAAGTTTTAAAGATCGAACCATTGCTTAGCTGAATATACAGGTGTAGGCTTTGGTAAATTAGGGTTTGCGTTAGATTCATCAACAGAATAAACATATCTGCGAATTAATGGACCGGCGGTTGCTCCTACTGGTAAGGAAAGTGCTGGAACTTCACTTCCATCAGGGCCAGATCTTCTCCATTGGGTAAAGGCTTCAATTGGCCTGTCCATTAAATCAATCCATTGCTGTAAATGTATTTCTTTAACGGGGTCTGGAATGGCTGTTAAATCAGGAACTTGAGTTGCTATATAAGTAGTGGTAGCAGCAGCATTAGCTCCATAAAATGTCATGGCAGCCTGTAATCCCTGGTTATACAAGGTCTGAGCCTTCACTAAATTTTGAGTAACCCCTAACCCTCTTGCATACACTTCTGCTTCCAGCAAAGATAACTCTTGATAGGTGCATAATAAATCAGGAGCATCTTGTCTGTATAGGTAAGCACTGATTTTGGCAGTATTACCATCTGCTTCTTCCTCAGTTTGAACACTTATGTACCCTGGTGCAACTGCAGGTTTGTCAAAATATCTTGGTATTCTTGGATCAGTGGGTTTCATATAATCCAGCACATTTTTATTTGCAAAGAAAAATATATTTACACCCCCTGCAAACGATACTAATAAACGTTGCTTTGGGTTAGCGTTTGTAGTAGAAGCACCATATTTAAACAACCAGTTTTCAGTAGCAGCGTTAATCATTGAGGATGGATTGGCTGCTAAACTGCCAATTTCAGTAGCTTTTGTTGGATCTTTATCCACCATTGCCATTAAAATTTTAAATTTAATGGAATTAGCTAATTTTTTCCATTTAGCAATATCCCCTGCATAATAAACATCGTAATCTGATATTTTTAAAGGATTAGCAGGGTCTAGATTAGTATTAGCATCATTTAATAATTTAATTAATGATTCCATTACATCTTTTTGAGCATCGAATTTTGGATAAGGAATTGTTGAGTTCCATGCTTCGCTATAAGGAATATCACCATACATAAGTGTGGCCTCAAACATTACCTCCGCCAAAACAACCTGGCACTGAGCAACGGCATTTTTGTTACCGGCAAGTTTAAAGGCGTTCATTGCTAATTGTAAATTATTACCAATACTTTGATAATAAAAAGTCCAGGTATTATTAAGTGAGAACGGACTTATTACGTAGATGTTATCTGCTCCCCAACCGTAGTTACCTCCACTTGCAATTGCCTGGCTCATTAATGATATTGGAATATGTATATCACCTGCACACCTGTTTTCGTCCCAATAAGTCACTGCATATCCAAATAATAATTTACCATCAACTGTTGTTGCACTGGTTGGATCGGTATTAATATCCAGATACTTTTTACAAGAACTTAAAGAAGTAATTGTAATAGCAATAAAAGATATTATTAAAATTTTATTTATTTTTTTCATACTAATTTTATTTTATAATTAAAGTGATAATCTAAGATTTAAACCAATAGATCTTGTAGAAGGCACGCTGTTAAATTCAACACCTTCCCCCGCACCACTTGAGCCAAAAAAGTTTAATTCAGGATCGATATGAGGAACAAAAGATTTGATAATCCAAAGATTTCTTCCTTCAATACCAAACTCTGCCCCTTTTATAAAACCATTTTTGAAGAGGTTTGCCGGTAAAGCGTAAGACAATCTTACCTCACGTAATTTTACAAAGGACGCATCAAAAACATTTCCTTCAGTATTAGTTGTTGAAGAATAATTGGCCCAAAAATCCTGCATACTTTGTACAGGCACTGTATTAGGGGTATATTTCCCTGTGATGGCATCTAAAACAACTCCTTTATCTACAAAAACCTTATCCCGGTTCGCCAATGTTTCGACTGCTAAACCGGAAGTGCGTAAACCAGCTACTGTTCCGGAATAAAATACTCCCCCTTTTCTAATATCAATCAGAAAATCCATTGTCATCCCTTTAAAAGAAAAAGAATTTCTTACTCCTCCTGTCCAGGCAGGATAAATATCGCCGAACCTGATACTTGGTGCTGTTTTTCTTAAGCCGGAGTTAGCATCAATAACAATATTACCATCAGGGTCACGTAACCAACCTGTACCATATAATCCAAAAGTTCCGCCTATTGGAGCTTTAATTAAGAGACTGCTGTATCCGCTGGCCAGAGTATAATCTTTTAGGGTTCCAAAGAGTTTTTCAACAGTTTGTTTATTTTTTCCAAAATTAATATCAATATTCCAGGTAAAGTTTTTCGTTTTTACCGGTATAAGATTTAGATCTGCTTCAATGCCTTTATTTCTTACACCACCAGCATTCACATTGTTTGCATTGTACCCTGTAGAAGTAGGCACTAAAATAGCAATAATCTGATTACTGGTAAGCGTATTATAATAAGTAAAGCCTGCCCCAATCCTGTTATTTAAAAATTTGAGGTCTGTTCCAAATTCATAAGTTTTTTGTTTCTGTGGCTGCAAAAGCAAATTAGGTAAAACACTTGGTCCACTAAACGGTGTAGTAATTCCACCAAAAGGAAATACAGGTGTGCCACCAAGATATTGAATAAATACTGAGGTTGCAGGTGTATAAAGGAAATTCAAAGCGTATGGACCTACATCACTACCAACGCTGGCATACCCTGCTCTTACTTTACCATAGCTTAACCATTTAGGGTGCACTAATTCAGAAAATATAAAGCTGCCGGTAACAGAAGGATAGAAATAAGATCTGTTTTGAACAGGCAAAGTTGAAGAAATATCATTTCTTCCTGTAACGTCCAGAAACGCATAATTTTTATAGCTAATTCCAACTTCTCCATATAAAGCCAATAACCTTTGTTGTGTATAAAAATATGATGGCGTTCTAACAACAGCGTTTGAATAAGTATATAACTGATCAACAGTTAAACCGGTTGCCAACACAGAATTTCCTCTTAAAAACCTGTCTAATATGTTATTCCCAACCAAAGCCTTAATAGAAAAGTTGTTTAATTTAGTTTCAGCTGCAATAGTAATATCATTATTAATCCTTCTGCTAAAAATATCTGTTGTTGTAAATTGTCCTTGTAAAAAGCCGGCAGTTCCTTTTCTAACAGTAGTAAACCGGTTCTCGGTATAAAAATCTGCTCCCAAATTATCATTGATGGTTAACCAGCTAGTGGGTTTATATGAAACAGTTGTTGTAGCAATTAACCTGTCAACATCGTTATTGTTTTTATTATTCTGAATAATCCAAAAAGGATTATTCCCTGTTTTATCTGTGGTTAAAAATCTTTGGGGTCCCGTAACAGGGTCAGGCACAGGTAAAAGGATATTATTTTTTACATCATCTATATCAACAGTTCTGGGTAAACCAAAAATGGCTGATGTAATAACATTTGAATTATTAGATGCCTGTGCAGGCCTGCCAATGCCGGTTGTTTTGGTATAATTTACTGAAACACGGGAAGATAACTTACTGGAAAAATCTCTGCCTGAATTTAGGGCAACATTATATCTATCTAATTTTGTTCCTGGTATAATTCCTGTTTCTCTTACATTAGATAAACTTAACCTAAAGTCTGAATTATCTCCTCCTCCGGAAAAGGAAACATTGTTAATATAAGATACACCCGTTTTAAAAAAATCCGCAACATTTGTTGGCTTTGCATTAAGTGTAACATCTCTGCCCAAAAAATCTTTAAACTTAAGATCTTGTACGCCGCTCAATTTAGGACCCCAACCATTGGAGTATTTTAAATCATAAACACCATAATTACCCTGTGCGTATTCATTTTGAAAATCAGGTAATTTTAAAATATTGTCATACCTGATGGAAGAATTTACAGAAACGTTTGTCTTGGAGTTCTTTTTCCCTTTTTTTGTTGTAATGATTACAGCTCCGTTTTTAGCCAGAGAACCATACAATGCCGCTGCTGCAGCACCTTTTAAAATAGTCATTGTCTCCACATCATCAGGATTAATATCACCTGCCCGGTTACCGAAATCTACATTATTTCCGATTGTGCCACCTGCAGAAGTAGAATTATTAATAGGAAACCCATCTACAACAAACAAGGGTTGGTTATCCCCATCCAATGAATTGGCACCACGTATTATAATTTTTGCAGAACCGCCTAAGGTGCCAGATGCCGAATTTACCCTTACACCAGAAACTCTTCCTGCAAGAGAGTTAATTACATTGGTTTCACGAGCTTTGATCAAATCATCACCCTTTACAGTTGCGGTTGAGTAACCAACTGCACGTTTTTGTTTTGAAATACCAAGTGCTGTTACCACCACTTCATTCAAAGTTTGGTTATTAGCTTTGAGGGAGACTAAAACTTCACTTTTGTTAGTGATGTTAACTTCCTGTAAAGCAAAATCTATCGATGAAAAAACTAATGTTTTAGCGGACTGAGGAACCGATATAGAATAATTTCCATTTTCATCTGTGGTAGTTCCCGATTTTGATCCCTTAATTACAACTGAAGTGCTTGGTACTCCAACACCTTTTTCATTTGTTACCTTGCCGGTAATGGTACGGTTTTGTGCTATGGCAGTTAGTATAAATACAAGTACTGCTGATAGCGTTAAAATTAATTTTCTCATTTACAGTTTTTTAATTTAAGATGGCAAATATAGTAGAATAACTAAGATTTAACTTTTTATAGGCAAAGATTTTTTTTATTCTGCTGCATACAATTTTTTTTTACTAACAATAATGCTGTTTAAATATAGATTAAAGTTTATGTTTATTAGTTACCATCAATAAAACCGGCAGCAAAATTAAATTGGTTGCCGTAGCGGTGAGAAGTGTAAGAGAAGTGAGCCAGCCCAATGCAAACGTTCCTCCAAAACTACTTGCGCAAAAAATAATGAACCCCGCTGTAAGCACCAACGAAGTATAAACAATGCTGAGGCCAGTTTGTTTAATAGTATTTCTCACGGTGGCTTCCACATCATTGTTATTGGCAGGTAGCTCCTGTTTATAATTTACCAAAAACCTGATGGTAATATCTACAGCTATACCCAGAGCTACGCTGAACACCAGTACGGTAGAGGGTTTTAGCGGAACACCCACCCACCCCATAACACCCGCCGTAATTACCAGGGGCACCAGGTTGGGTATTAATGAACAAATTAATATCCGCAAAGATTTAAATAAATACAGCATACAAAGCGCTATTAAAAGAAATGCCCAGAAAATACTTTCTTTTAATCCGTTAATGATAAACTTACTGCCTTCTAAAAAAGTAATACTCGTTCCCGTTAGCTTTACGGTATAGCTGCTGTCAAATAATGAATTGGCTTTTTGCTGAATGCTGTCTAATGCTTTGGGTAATTCAACAGTTCCTATATCTGCCATCGCTACACTTATACGGGCACTTTGCCTTGCCGTATCCATAAAGGAACTTAGCATTTTGGTAAAATTATTTTTATGACTGCTATCGTCTTTTGCCGGGCGCAGGTATTCTGCCACAAAAGAGCCATCAAATGCATTGGGTAAAACATAGTTTGCAGAATCACCTTCGTAAAAAGCCTGTTTGGCAAACTTCAATCCTTCGGCTACACTTAGCGGCCTGCTCATATTTTTTTGTGTGGCTATAAACTGCGACAGCGAATCCATTTTCTCAAAAATCTTTAACCCTTTTTGAGAAATGCCCCGCCGCTTTTTTGTATCCACCACTATTTCCAATGGCATTACCCCTTTAAAATTATTTTCAAAAAATTTAAGGTCAGTATAAACTTTATCCGTCTTCGGTAAATCATCTACTATAAAAGCAACCGTTTTTAATTTAAAAATACCAACGATGGCAAATGCAACAACGGCAACGGTTACCGCAAAAACTGATTTTTTATGGCTAAGGGCTAAAGCTTCCGCTTTTAACAGTAAAGCCGTAAGCCATTTACTGTTTAAATATTTTACCTGCGATGGTTTGGGTGCCGGTAAATAACTTAATACAGAAGGTAATAAAATAAAAGAGATAACAAAAATCAACATAATACTTATACCGGCTACTACGCCAAACTCTTTTAAAATGGCACTTTTAGTAAGTGCAAAAACAGCAAACCCTATAGCAGCAGTAATATTACAGAACAGCGTAACAACGCCCATCTTGCTCACCATATTTATCAGTGCTTTATTTTTATTGCCGCTGGTTAAGTAAGAGGTATGGTATTTATTTATAAAATAAATGCAGTTAGGGATACCTATTACTACCACCAACGGAGGTGTTAATGCCGTAAGTATGGTAATATTATATCCGCATAAATACATTACTGCCAGCGTCCACACTACACCCATAACCACTACCAGCAAAGAAAGCAGGGTAGTGCTTACAGACCAGAAAAACAACAGCAATATTAATGCACTCAGCAGTAATGAGCCGGCCAAAAATAGTTTCATTTCTTTCTGAATTCTTTCTGCAACGATAGTGCGTATCAGCGGCAGGCCGCTTAAATGTGTTTCAATATTTGTGGCGGCTGTAAACCTGTTTGCGGCAGCAGTAATATCTTTTACAATCTGGTTTCGTTTTGGAGAATTAAGAGAATCTTTATTTATACGAACACCTATTAACCAGGCATTAGTTTGAGGATTATATAAAAGTGATCTGTAAAACGGGAGGTTTAAAAATATATTTTTTGCGCTATCCAGATCCTGCTGTGTGGCAATATCCTGTTTAAATATTTTTACGGCATTAAGTTTTTCTGTAGCTGAATCTTTTTGCAATGTTACTGCCGATGGAAGGCTTAACACATCCTCTACATCATTTATTTTTTTTAACTCCTGTTGTAAATTGCTGTAGGCTTTAAAAGTTTTCAGGTCAAAAATTTTGTCAGTCTGTATGCCTGCTACCAGCAGATTACCGTCATCGCCAAATTTTTGGCGAAAAGCCAGGTAGTCCTGGTATTTAGCATTATCAGTGGGGATAGCTTTAGAAAATTCGTAACTGAGTTTTACTTTACCGGCAAAGTAGCCCATAACAGCAGTAATGGCAAAAAGGGTAATTAAAAGTATTAAACGGTATTTAATAACGAAACTTCCTAAGCGTTGCCACATATACTAATGAATAATTTATGGTGATAATGTATAACCGTGCAAAGAAAACTAATTTAAGCTGTATTATAATATAAACCGCTGCCGTGCTGCCCGGTATTTTTAAAACTGCTTTCAATCTTCTGTAACTTGCTTTTTTTATACAATCACAAACTAAGTTTCTCTTAAGGAACAATGGTATGACGCACAAAACAAAAGGCATTGTATTGCGTACCATAAAATATGGTGAAACCAGCCTGGTGGTAACTGTTTTTACAGAAAGGTTTGGTGTGCAAACCTATATGATAAACGGAATAAGGACTGCAAAAAAATCGGGCGCCAAAGCAGCAATGTATCAGCCTGCAGCATTGCTGGAGTTGGAAGTTTATCACAACGAACTTAAAGGTATGCAGCGCATCAAAGAAGCCAACTGGGCTTTTTTATACAGTAATATTTTAAGTGATGTTATAAAAAACAGCATTGCTTTATACATGGTAGAGCTGTTGTATAAAACTTTAAAACAACCAGAGCAAAATGCCGATCTTTTTTATTTCTGCGAAGATGCATTGCAGCAGTTAGATATAGCAGCAAAAAATATTGCAGCCAATTTTGCTTTATATTTTTCTCTGCAGCTTACCCATTTTTTTGGTTTTAAAATAAGTAATTTACAAAGCGGAAACTTAAATGAAACGCCGCTATTTGTTGATCTTCTGGAAGGCTGCTTTACTTATCAGCAACCCACACACCCCAATTTTATTGCCGGCGAAAATGCTTTGATAACTGCAGAATTTTTAAAAATAATGCAACCGCCGGAGCTTGACCAGCTTAAATTAAATCACACAAAAAGAAGAGAGCTGTTATTAAAATATCAGGATTATTATGCCTTGCACATCGCAGACTTTGGACAAATGAAAACGCTGATGGTATTGCATGAAGTGTTAGGATAATTGTATCTTTCGGGTAACCGAAAATAAGTTCATAAAATGGAATTGCTGTTATCTCTTTGTGTAGGATTGGGGCTTTCTGCCTGCAGCGGCTTTCGCATTTTTGTACCCATGCTTGCGGCAAACATTGCTGCATTAACCGGCCACTATCATTTTTCGCAGGGGTTTGAATGGATGGGCACCTGGACTGCGTTTAGCATATTGGCAACAGCAACTGTCTCCGAAATTGCAGCATATTATATTCCGTGGCTCGATAATGCACTGGACCATATTGCAATGCCGGTGGCTATTGGAGCCGGTACATTATTAACTGCTTCTTTTCTTTCTGCAGATCTTACACCTGCATTAAAATGGGGTCTTGGTCTTGTTGCCGGGGGTGGCACAGCCGGAATTATTCATGCCGGAACCGGCTTGTTGCGAATGGGCTCTACCCTAACCACCGGGGGCATTGCAAACCCTGTAGTATCTACCGCAGAAAATGGTATTGCCATCAGCTTTTCTATACTTACTTTAGTAATTCCGGTAATAGTTGCCGGGCTGGTATTGTTATTATTAATTTTTATTATAAAAAAATTAATAATTTTTTCTAAAAAAAGAAACCTGGATTAAATAACTCTTTTTGCAAGCCCTTCTTTTATCAAAACAATACCAGGTTTTTTGCCTTTTTCAAAACTTCCAAATGTATTTTCAATTCCAAATGCTTTTGCACCGTTCAATGTTGCCCATTGTAAAAGTGCAGTATATGGTAATGCAGGAAAGTTTTTTTGCAGCGTATTTATTTCGGCTAAAATACTTAGCTGGTCATTGGATGCAAGACTATCTGTACCTAAAATAATTTTATCCTGGTAGCCTGCTAATAAATTTACATCGGGCAAACTATTGCTGATATAAAGATTTGCATTGGGACACAGACAATAATAAACACTGGGGTTTAATGCCTGTACCTGTAGTTTTGTAAATGCTGTATCTGCTTCTGTAGTGGCAACATTGTGTACAAGAATAATTGTTTGGCCTTTTGTAAACCAGGGCAGATAAGTCTGAAGGCTTGTTTTTCCGGTTGGTTTAAAAAAAGAAATATCAATATTCATTTGCTCATACATTCTTAAAAAATCGCCGGTTCCATTTTCAAACAATTCGTTCTCGGCTGGTATTTCCTGGTTATGAATGGTTAGCAGTTGGTTGTTGGGAAAAGCATTGATCATCCCAAACATTTCCGGTGAAACCGAATAAGGGGCATGAGGAACAATTGAGTTTGATGGAAATTTTTCTGTAAATAAATTATAAAAATCGATACTGTGCTTAAAACGTTGTTGCGCAACCGATGGAGGAAATCCACTTGCTTCAATAAAATTATGATAATATAAATTTCCCTTTATTTTTTGAGCAATCGTTAGCGTATTATTGCAAATATCTCCCACTGCAACAATACCGTTTTTATACATTTCATTTTCTGCGGCTTCTATGGCTGCAACAATCAGTTCTTCATCAAAATGCCTGCCGGTAACTACTTTAAAAACAAAATCGACGAGACCGGCTTTTTTTGGAATAAATCCTTTTAAATGCGAAAGTTCCAGGTGGCAATGGCAATTGATAAATCCTGGGCTAAGCATACCGTTATAGGTTTCAATATCATCTCCGGCATTATCAATATTCACCATATCTGCAATAACTCCTGCATGGTCAGTTATCAATACCTGGTTACCGGTTAATATTTTATATCCCGTAAAAATTTTATCTGCTTTAAATTTTCTGTACAAAATGATTGATTGATAAAGTGTAAATTTGCCGCTTTATCCCGATAGCTCGGGAGCAAAACGCAATTAATGCTTATAAATGCTATACCTAATGCAGAGATTAACATTGCACAACAATGTTGAGAAATGTTTCTGCCTCCTGTACAAAAATAAAATTACACTATGTTAGATAAACTGGATGCTATAAAAGGAAAATTTGATAATCTGGGCGTTGCGCTTACCAACCCCGAAATTGTAAGCGATAATAAAAAGTACAGCGCAATGAGCAAAGAATACCGCAGCCTGGAAAAAATTGTAAACGCCCGCAATGAGTATGTAAAAACGCTGGATAATATTGAATTTAATAAAGAAGTATTAAATGAAGATGATGAAGAAATGAGGGAAATGGCCAAAAAAGAATTACCCATTCTGGAAGAAAAAAAAGAGGCTATGGAAAAGCAATTGCGAAATATGCTTATACCAAAAGACCCTTACGATGAAAAAAATGCCATATTAGAAATACGTGCAGGTACGGGCGGTGATGAAGCTTCTTTATTTGCCGGGGATTTATTTAGAATGTACATGAAATACTGTGAAAAGAAGGGCTGGAAAACAGCGCTGCTTAGCGAAAGTGAAGGCACCGTTGGGGGGTTTAAAGAGGTACAGGTAGAAGTGGTTGGCGACGATGTATATGGCACATTAAAGTTTGAGAGTGGCGTACACAGGGTGCAGCGTGTACCCGATACCGAAGGTAGTGGCCGGGTGCATACCAGTGCAGTAACAGTGGCAATTATGCCCGAGGCCGAAGAGGTGGACTTTGAACTTAAAGAAAGCGATGTAAAAATGGAAACAGCCCGTAGTGGTGGTGCTGGTGGCCAAAATGTAAACAAAGTAGAAACCAAAGTTTTTTTAACCCACAAGCCAACAGGTATTGTAGTAATGTGCCAGACAGACCGGTCGCAATTGGGCAATAAATTAAGAGCCATGGAAATGCTGCGTACAAAATTGTACGATGAGGAAGTAAGGAAGGCAGAAGAAGCTATTTCGCATTTACGCAAAAGCCTGGTAAGCACCGGCGACAGGAGTGCCAAAATAAGAACGTATAATTTTCCGCAGGGGCGTGTTACAGATCACCGGATTGGCCTTACCGTGTATAACCTTGATGCTGTGCTAAACGGCGATGTGCAGGAATTTATAGAAGCTTTACAATTTGCCGAAAATGCAGAGAAACTTACCGCACAGCAATAATAACCAGGTAATTTTTTTCTGTAAAGCCGCTTAATGCGGCTTTTTTATTAACAATATACCAATTGAAACAAACAACATTTACTGGCTTCCCCAGCAAGAATGGATTGTTAGATAACACGCTTCACATTGTTTTAACAATACTCCGGTTTTTTTGGCATCTGATTTGCCAATAGTATATAAGAACATTACAACTCATTATAAATTTTCTCATAAGCAGTTAGTTTTGGTAAACGGCCCCTGTTTCTACAGGGGCTTCTCTTTTTATCATAACCACTAAAATTCCCGCACCTGTAGAATTAATGCAACAGCATTACACGACGTTAATATCCCATTAACCAATAAAATAAAATTGTTAGTTTAATTGTAAAGAACTTTGCTTATAATTTTTAAGATTAAGAATGCAGCAATCTACCCAAATTTTTCAGACAAACAGTTCTATAAGATGGAGGAGCTTTAAATGGACCGGAAGAATAATAGCTACGGTAATTCTATTTTTATTATCTGTGCTGGTATTGGCTATAATACGGGGACAAAAACCTAACCTGCCCAATTTAAACGAAAAAGCAAAGGCTTACGAAAGCAAATTAGACCCTGCCAATAAACTTACTTTTGCATCTCCCCTTAATAAAAAATATAAAGGTTTTAAAGAATACCTCTGGAAAAAACAACGGGAAGATTCTATTAAAAAAGTAACGAGAAAACCATTAGAAATTCCTCTGATAAGGTCTGCCTTTTATACGCCATGGACTGTCTCTGCTTTAAGTGATCTTAGAAAAAATGCCAATAAACTTACCACGATTTATCCCGAATGGTTTTTTATAGACACTGTAAATTATAGCCTGCAAACACGGATTGATACCGCCGGCCTGGGTATAATGAAGCGAAACAAGCTTAGCATACAGCCGATTTTTAATAATTATCACACATCGCTGGCAGCTAATAAGAAAGGGGGTTTTGATGGTAAATTATTACACGAAATTTTAAATAACCCTGTAAAGAGAAAAAATATTATTCAGCAGATAACAGATACGCTCACTTACTATAAACTACAGGGGATAAATATTGATTTTGAAGAATTAAACGAAAAAACCAATGAGCCGCTTACGCTTTTTCAAAAAGAATTATACGAAGCTCTTCATCCAAAAGGTTTGCTGGTAAGCATGGATGTGCAGGCTATGAATAATGACTACGATTTCAAAAAGTTATCGGAGTATAATGATCATATTATTTTAATGGCTTACGATCAATACAGTGATGCTACTACAGCGGGCCCTATCAGCAGCCAAAAATGGATAGAACAGCAAATGGATTGGCTGGATGACCGGGTAGATGCTTCCAAAATAATATTAGGCGTAGCAGGTTATGGAAGAGATTGGGTACAGGGAGAAGAAGGTAAAAGAGTAGATGATATCACCTATTCGGCTGCTATTGATTTTGCCAAAATGTCTTCGTCTGCCATAAATTTTGATAACGATTCATACAACCTTCATTTTAGTTTTATTGAGCCTGCAAAAGATAGTATTGCACAAACAAAACATGATATATGGCTTACAGATGCTGCCACCACCTTTAATGTGCTGAGGTTTAGCGACGATTATAAAACAGCCGGTACAGCTCTTTGGCATTTGGGAGGCGAAGATCCCCGCATCTGGAGTTTTTACGGCAGGGATCTCAGCACCGCTTCACTGCAAAAAAATCCGTTTGATTTTACAAGTCTTACTACTACCCCACCAGATCCTAATACAAAACCCACACCCGTTGGTGAAGGCGAATTACTTACTGTTCTTTATTCTCCGCAGGAAGGAAAAATAAAATTGCAAATTGACAGCACGGAAATGCTGATTGCAGAACAGCAATATCTTCAGCTTCCATCAGGGTATGTTTATCAAAAATTTGCAGAAGATAAAACAGAAATGGGACCTGGCCATAAAATTATTCTCACTTTTGACGACGGGCCGGATGCTGAATACACTCCCAAAATTTTATCTATCCTTGAAAAAGAAAAAGTACCTGCTACTTTTTTTATTGTTGGCATAAATGCAGAAAGAAATATACCCTTACTGCAGCGGATATTTAACGATGGTTATGAAATTGGAAACCATACTTTTACCCACGGCAATATTGCCAGGATGAGCCCGGAAAGGGCAGAACTTGAAATGAAAACCACCAGGCTGCTGCTGGAGTGTGTAACAGGGCGCTCAACTATTTTGTTCAGGGCGCCATACAATGCGGATAGTGAACCACAGACTTTTGAAGAGATTGAACCGATTGCCCGCAGCAAAAAAGATAATTATATTACCATTGGAGAAAGTATAGACCCTAATGACTGGAACCCCGATATGAATGCAGATAGTATTGTAAACCGTACGATCAGAATAGCTGAGGCAACCAATGCCAGCATTATTTTACTGCACGATGCCGGGGGCAAAACCCGCCAGCCAACCGTAGATGCACTACCCCGTATTATTGATTATTTTAAAAAGCGTGGCTGCAAGTTTACTACCGTAGCAGATTTGATGGGAAAAGACAAAGATGCAGTAATGCCACCTATAAAAAGAAGCTGGATAAATTCCCTTAATTTCTTTTTTGCAGAAGCCACTTACTGGAGCTCTCACGTACTTTTCTCCTTCTTTATTGTAGGTATATTTTTATCTGTAGGCCGCATGGTGGTAATGGCAATACTTGCTTACCGGCAAAAAAGAAAAGAGCCCGCTGCAGCCATTTCAACTGAACAGCCACGGGTAAGTGTAATTGTACCTGCTTACAATGAAGAATTAAATGCCGTAAGAACTATTAATAGTTTACTGCAGCAAAACTATCCTGATCTTCAGATTGTTTTTGTAGATGATGGAAGTACAGATGATACTTACAATAAAGTAACAGCGTATTTTAAAGACACTCCTAATGTACTGGTAGTAACAAAAAAGAACGGCGGCAAAGCCACTGCACTCAACTATGGCATCAATATTTCTACCAGCGAATATGTGGTATGTATAGATGCCGATACACAGTTGAAACATGATGCAGTTACTGAGTTGATGAAAAAATTTATTACTACCGATTCTATTATGCCGGTAGCTGCAGTAGCCGGCAATGTAAAAGTGGGTAACGAAGTAAATATGATTACGCATTGGCAAAGCATTGAGTATATCACTTCTCAAAACTTCGACAGGCGTGCTTTTGATTTATTAAACTGCATAACTGTAGTGCCTGGTGCCATTGGGGCTTTTAAAAAATCGGCCGTTATTGAAGCCGGAGGCTTTACCAGCGATACCCTTGCAGAAGACTGCGACCTTACCATGAGGCTGCACCGAAAAGGCTATCAGGTACACAATTGTACCACGGCTATCTCCTATACAGAAGCGCCTGAAACAATGAAACAATTTTTGAAGCAGCGCTTTCGGTGGAGTTTTGGCGTAATGCAAAGTTTTTGGAAACACAGGGATGCCGTTTTTAACCCACGTTATAAAAACTTTGGCATGATTGCCCTGCCCAATATTTTAATCTTTCAGATTATACTTCCATTTTTAGCGCCATTTGCCGATTTAATATTATTGATAAGCCTTATTGCTGCAGGCATCGGAATTATTCCGCCGAGTTTTACTAATATTATGTTGTTTTATCTGGTATTTACTTTGGTAGATGTAGCCGGTGCTGCCATTGCTTTCAGTTTTGAAAAAGAAGATTACCGTAAACTACTATGGATAATTCCTCAGCGGTTTGTTTACAGGCAACTGATGTATTATATTCTGATAAAATCATTTAACAGGGCACTAAAAGGGGAGCTGCAGGGCTGGGGCGTTTTAAAGCGTACCGGCAATGTAAAGCATACGGCACCGGCTTAAGGTGCGGACAGAATATTATCTTTGAGCAGTTATTAAAAATAGAAAACGGTGGCATCAACAGAAGAAAACACAAAAACATTTTTAAAAAAATTAGAAAAAGATAAAAGCCCCGAAGCAGCAGAGATGAGTTTTATAGACCATCTTGAAGCATTAAGGTGGCATTTGGTAAGGGCTGTAATAGCCTGGCTGGTGGCTGCTATTGGTATTTTTATTTATATAGACTGGGTTTTTGATAATATCATTTACGCTCCTGCCCAATCCAGTTTTATTACCTATTCTGGTCTTTGCAATTTGGGCCACAAACTGCATCTTGGGGAGGCACTTTGTATGCCGCCGGTAAATATCCCCCTCCAGGGAAATACCATTAGCGGCCCCTTTATGTCTGCAGTAAATATTGCCATGGTAGGTGGTATTATTATAGCTTTCCCATATTTATTTTGGGAATTGTGGCGCTTTATAAAACCCGCTCTTTCACAAAAAGAAACCAAGTATGCACAGGGCAGCCTTTTTTGGGTATCATTATGTTTTTTTGCGGGTTCAGCTTTCGGCTATTTTTTGCTTGCCCCTTTTACATTCAATTTTTTAGCAAACTTTAATTTAGGTACCACGGGCGCATATAAGTACATGCCCACTCTGGATGATTATATTGATACCCTCAATAATATTATACTTGGCTGTGGTATTGCATTTGAATTGCCTGTACTGGCATTTGTAATGGCCAAAATAGGAATTATAAATGCAGCTTTTTTAAAAAAATACCGCAAGTACGCTTTTGTAATTATACTGATACTGGCTGCAGTTATCACCCCATCGCCAGACTGGACCAGCCAGACCATTGTAGCCATTCCCCTGTTAATTTTATATGAAATAAGTGTAATTCTTACTGCCAGGGTAGATAAGCAAAAAGCAAAAGAAGAAAAAGAATGGAGTTAGGTAAAAAAGAGCAGGGTTTTAGGCGTAATCATTGGGGTTGGGTAAAACTGCATTCGTAATTTTCATCAAAGCAACTGAGTTACTTTGATGAAAATTTTACTACAATTTTTTTTGTTCCTCAAAAAAGGATGCCTTTCATTTATACTTATTTTTACAGCAATCGCTTATGCTGCGGCCCAACCTAAAATGTAAATTGGTATCGTATTTTTTTATACAATAACTATTCTGCCATTTTTTTAAAAAAAAATATTTTATGCTTCATAAAAACACCCTCAGCTTTTTAAAAGATATAAAAATCAATAATCAAAAACAATGGCTTGATGCCAACCGGCGGGAATATGAAAACGCAAAAGAAGATTTTATCAATCTTGTAAATGATATCATTACCGGAATTTCCAGGTTTGACCCCGCCATGGAAACGCTTACTGCAAAAGATTGTACGTTCCGGCTTAACCGTGATATCCGCTTCTCCAAAGATAAAAGCCCATACAAAACAAACTTTGGTGCCGGCTTTAATGAAGGTGGAAAAAAGGCTGTTAATGCAGGTTATTATCTTCATATAGAACCAGGCCAAAGCTTTATTGGCGGCGGCTTTTGGATGCCTCCAGCGGCTGCCATTGCTAAAATAAGGCAGGAAATAGATTATAATTTTGAGGAATGGAATACCATTATCAACAGTAAAAATTTTAAAACAAATTTTGCAAAAGGACTTAACCTGGAAGGTACACTCAAGCGCTCACCAAAAGGCTATGAAGAAGATAACCCTTCCATAAAATTTCTAAAACTTAAAAGCTATACTATTACAAAGCCTGTAACAGATGCTGAAATTATTTTACCATCACTCAAAAAAAATATTACTGACACATTTAAATCAATGCAGCCTTTTCTTAATTTTTTAAACAGGGCTACACATTAAAAAAATGGCCAGTGATAAAAATCACCGGCCTTGCTTACCTCTGAAACCACAAGAAAAAAAGTTTGAGATTAATATATAATAATTGTGAATAATAAATTACAGGACAGGATGATTATTATAGAATATATATTGCTATGGAAATTTCTATAAGATACAATTGGAGAGAAGCAAAGAATTATGCAGAGGTCAAAATTAATACATTTAATTTATTATCATAACATTTTTTAAAATTTCCGCTAAAATCGTGATAATTCCTTTGAGGCATGATGCATCAACTGTTCCCTTTTTCTTTTGTACCACCACTTTGGAGCAGTTTTTTTCATTAGTGTATCTATCCCCCTCATACCAAATAATTTCCAAAGACCGTTTATTTTTCCGCCAAAGTCGCTTTGCATCGCCCTTAAACTCATAGCAAAGCCGGCATCTATGTATTCCATGTGGTGCCAATAACCTGCGGGCATAAATAAGGTATCTCCATGATTTAAAATAACTTCATAACCCTGTGCCAGCTTAACAGCCGGAAAATTTTCATAATCAAACCCCTGATTATAATTGGCATAATTAGCCAGGCTAAGCACTTCCCAGGGTTTTCTGTATAATTTATACTGCTCTTCGTGTGGAAAAAGTAATACCCGCTTGCGGCCTATAAATTGAGTGTGCAGTATATGGCTCATATCAATATCAAAGTGCATGTGTGTAACAGATCCCTGGCCTCCTACAAACAGCATCGGGTATTTTTTTACAAAACCGTTCATTAATTCTTCAGGCCAGGAAAAATCTGTAGTTATTTGAGGCGCATGTTGAAAAATATTGAATAAAAAAATCCTTAAATCCAGCGGCCCGGCTTTTACTTTGTTTAAGTAATCGCCAAATTTCATATACGCATCGGCTGTGTTGATGGGCGTATATGAATCACTTTTTACATTATTGTAAACCCCCACTTCTTTTTCTCCTACCGTATCTATAAAATAATCCCAATCCCATTTTTTGTAGGCAGGCCATTCTTTTGCCAGGCCGGTAATAATTAGCGGCTTCTTTTTTTGATAATAATTATTTTTAAAATCTTCGGGACTGATTGAAGCTACTTTATCAATGGCTTTTAACTGCATGCTTGTATTTTAACTCCGCAAAATTAGTAATAATATCTACTTCTAACGTTAATAATGTGTTTACAAAAAACTAATATCCGTTAGTTTTGTACAAATGGGTATATGGCAAAAATAAAAGCAGCAGCTAACGGAACAAAGCAAGATGCCATTACAAAAAAAGCAGCAGCACTTTTTAGAAAAAAAGGCTTTAAGGCTACATCTATGAGAGAGCTTGCAGAAAATATTGGGGTAGAAGCGCCCAGCCTGTATAATCATATTGGCAGCAAAGCTGAGTTACTGCAGAATATCTGTTTTAAAATAGCTGCTGATTTTACACATCAGTTGCAGATCATTGAAGAGTCTAAACAATCTACCGTACAAAAAATTGAGCAGCTTATCCGCTTTCATATACACATGATGCTGCAGGTTTTTGATGAAGTGTTTGTAGCCAATCATGAATGGAAACATTTAGAAGAGCCTTACCTTGGCAATTTCTTAAACCAACGGAAATTATATGAAAGCAGAATGGTTCTGTTAATTAAAGAAGGAATTAAAAATAAGGAATTAAAAAATATTCACCCTCATGTGGCAGTGCTCACCATACTATCAGCCGTTCGGGGGCTGGAGTTTTGGCAGCGCCATAAAAAAGAACTCAGTGTAGAAGTGCTGGAAAATAATATTGTAAATCATTTATTAAACGGATTAATTAAATAACATGGCAGTTCATTTTCATTTGCTGAAAATTAAAAATATAAAAAAAGAAACAGCCGATTGCGTTTCTGTAAGTTTTGAAATTCCGGAAAGTATGGCCAGCCAATTTACTTTTAAAGAAGGGCAAAATATTACCATCAGAAAAAAGTTAAACGGTGAAGAGCTTCGCCGATCCTATTCTGTATGCAATGCCCCACATGAAAAAGAACTGAAAGTAGCCATTAAAAAAGTAGAAACTGGCTTATTCTCAGCATTTGCAAATGATGAACTAAAGGCTGGCGATATACTGGAAGTAATGCCCCCTACCGGTAAATTCAATTCAAAAAACAATACAGGAAATTTTCTTGCAATAGCCGCAGGCAGTGGCATTACGCCGGTTATCTCCATTATAAAGCATACGCTGCAAACCCAGCCGCAAAGCAGTTTTACCCTTATTTACGGAAACAAAAGCCGAAGTGCTATTATCTTTTTTGAAGAACTGGAAGCCATTAAAAATAAATACATGCAGCGGTTTACTTTCATCAATATTTTAAGCAGGGAAAAAACCGATGCCGCTATTAATTACGGAAGAATAAATGTGGACAAGCTTGAATCATTAAAGCGGCTTATCAATTTTAAAACATTTACAGACGCTTACCTCTGCGGCCCCGAAGAAATGATATTTGCTTCAGCAACTTTTTTAGAAAATGAAGGCCTGCCTAAAAGCAATATCCATTTTGAGCTTTTTTCTACACCGGGGCAAAAAAAGTTAGCCGTTGGCAGAGAACAGATTGCAGAAAACAGCAATATTATCAAAAGTAGCATCACTGTAAAGCTTGATGGGCGAAACTTTACTTTTGATCTCGCCTACAAAAGCGACAGCATTTTAGATGCAGCATTAAAGCAGGGTGCCGATCTGCCGTATGCATGTAAGGGCGGCGTATGTTGCACCTGCAGAGCAAAACTTTTAGAAGGAAAAGTACACATGGATGTTAACTATGCATTGGAAGAGGAAGAATTGGCGCAGGGCTTTATCCTCACCTGCCAAAGTCATCCGCTTACTGATAAACTAATGGTAGATTTTGATGTGAAGTAAGAATCAGTATTTTAATCATTAAATATTTTACTTTTTGCTGAGCTGTAAATTTTCTCACAACGGCTGTAAATAAACGATTAACAACTAAACCAATAAACAAAAACATTTAGATTTGCTGCAAACTTAATTAATGCAGGATTTATCAGATTTTCTTACACCCGTAATAGTACATGAACTAAACGATGACCAGGGCTATACCGACGGCCAACTGGCAAAACATATTTCTATTTTTGAAGATGAACTGCCCGACCTGGAAGGTATAGATATTGTAATGGTAGGCGTTGCAGAAACAAGGGGCAATGGCTTAACAGAAAACAGTAATGATGCTGCTGATGCAATAAGAAAACATTTATACCAATTGCATTACTGGCATACCGATGTAACTATTGCAGATATTGGCAATGTAAAAACAGGTGCTGCATTAAAGGACAGTTATGCTGCCATAAAAACTGTGTTATCTGAATTGCTGCAACAAAATAAAACCGTGATTATATTAGGCGGCTCCCATGATATAACGCTGGCACAATACAATGCCTATTCAGCATTAAAACAATCTATAGAAGTTACCTGCATTGATGCAATGATAAATCTTAGAGCTGAAAGCCCCGTACGCAGCGAAAATTTTTTACTGGAAATGCTTACTGGCGAGCCTACCCTGATAAAACATTACAATCATGTAGCTTTTCAAAGTTATTTTGTGCATCCCCGTATGCTGGAAACCATGGATAAGCTAAGGTTTGATTGCTACCGGGTAGGATTAGTATCTGATAATATTGATGAGATGGAACCGGTGATGCGAAATACAAACCTGTTAAGTTTTGACATAAGCGCCATAAAATACAGCGATGCACCGGCAAATAAAAACTGCCCCAACGGGCTCACCGGTATAGAAGCGTGTATGCTTACCCGATATGCAGGCATGAGTAATGCCTTAAGCAGTATTGGTATTTATGGTTACAATGCCAGTGAAGATTTAAATGAACTCACTGCTAAACAGATAAGCCAGATGCTTTGGTATTTTATAGATGGTAAAAGCAGAAGCAAGCAGGAATCATCTATGGACGACAGAAATAATTTTAATGAATACCATACCGCATTTGCCGAAGTAGATACGGTGTTTTTACAAAGCAAAAAAACCAACAGGTGGTGGATGCAGATGCCGGATACAAAATTAATTGCCTGCAGCTATAACGATTATTTAAAAGCCAGCAATAACGAAATACCTGAAAGATGGCTGAGGGTACAGGAAAGAAGCTAAATGAGAAATTGACTAAGAAAAATTGCATAAATTTGAATATAATTACTATGCAATCCGATAAAGAAATATTAAAAAAAATAAAAGCATCTGTTTTAAGCAATGAGCCAATGGCAAAATTATTTTTGTTTGGCTCTAGGGCTAATGGAAATGCAAAGGAAGATTCGGATTGGGATATACTGATTTTAATTACCGGTAAAACTACTAACAAAGAAAAAGAAGCTGCCATAGCATACAATCTTTTTGACATCGGGCTTCAAACCGGCCAGGTTATAAGCCCGGCTATCTATACAGAACAGGAGTGGTATCAAAAATATAAAATAACTCCATTTTACCAAAATGTAATGGAAGCTAATATTGCTTTATAATGGAATTTCAAAAAGAAGATTACATTAAATACCGGGCTGCTAAATCAAAAAGTACATTGCTGGAAGTGAAACTACTCTTAGAGAACCAGTTTTGGAATACTGCAATTAGCAGGATGTATTATGCCTGCTTTTATATGGTTGGTGCACTATTGGTAAAAAATAATATTAAAGCACAGAGCCATTCTGGCTGCATTCAACAATTTGGAAAGCACTTTGTTTTAAACGAAATGATAGATAAACAATCAGCAAGAGTTTATTTTGAGTTATTTGAAAAAAGGCAAAAGGGTGATTATAATGATTTTTTTGATTTTGATATGGAAACTGCAACGAATTTATATTTACCCACAACAGGCTTTGTTGAAAAAATCGAACTTTTATTAGCAACAGATAATTTGGCCAAATCAGGTTCATGAAATTTATTTATTTATCCTTTACTTTATTCGTCTTCTCCTCCTGCTCGGTAACAAAACAAATCTCCCTGCAAGCCAATACTATTTTATTAAATGATACTGCAATCAGGCAGAGCCATATAGGCATCAGCATTTACGAACCTGCCACCGGAAAGTATTGGTATAACTATGATGCAGAAAAATATTTTGTACCCGCCAGCAATACAAAATTATTTACGCTGTATGCCGGCATGAAATATCTGGGGGATAGTTTGGTGGGTATAAAAGTATTTGAATACGCTGATGCGATATTTCTTTACCCTGCCGGCGATCCAACTTTTTTACATCCCAATTTTTTAAATCAACCGGTATTAGATTTTCTGTCTGCAGCTAAAAAAAGATTATGGGCGGTTGATGCAGGTTTTAAAACTACCGCTTTGGGAAAGGGTTGGGCATGGGACGACTATAATGAGAGTTACATGAATGAGCGCTCCCTGCTTCCTGTTTTTGGGAATGTTATAGTGTTTAACGGAACAAAAGACTATCTTAATTATTTTCCAAAGGGAGCAGTAAATTTCTCTGAAGATTCCATCCATTCAAAAAACGGATCTAAGGATTATATCAGCAAAGTAAACAGATCAATTCATGACAACAGCTTTATTTTAAATATTGATGGAAAGGAAAAGAAAAATATTGTAGTGCCGTTTATTACCTCTGCATCACTTGCTTTTAAAATTTTATCAGATACTTTACATAAACAAATAACAGGGACAAATGATGTTGCACCAGAATTTAAAGAAGTTCCAAAAAAATATTCTATCCACTCCCAGCCTTCCGATTCTCTCTTTAAACCAATGATGCACAACAGCGATAATTTTTTTGCAGAGCAAACTTTATTAATGGCCAGCAATGAGCATTTGGGTTACATGAGCGACGAAGATATTATTGACAGTTTATTAAAATCCGATTTAATAGACGCACCGCAAAAACCAAAGTGGGTAGATGGCAGCGGCCTGAGCAGGTACAATTTATTTACCCCACAGGATTTTGTTTATATCCTTAATAAAATAAAAAATGAATTTGGCTGGGTCAGAATAAAAAATATTTTACCAACGGGCGGCACAGGAACTTTATCTTCTTACTATAAAAAAGACAGCAGTTTTATTTATGCAAAAACCGGAACACTTAGTAATAACTGTGCATTGAGCGGTTACCTCATCACCAAAAAAAATAAACTGCTCATCTTTTCTGTGCTGGCAAATAATTATCAAACGGCAGCCACGCCTGTTCGCAGAGCTATAGAAAAATTTATAGAATCTATCAGAGAAAAATATTAGCCAGATTTATCTTTGATGGTTTAATAACTTCTTAAACCTTTTAAACCTCCTGAACCTCTCATCTTCCAAACATTTTATCTAATTCTTCTTTTTTAAAGCTCATATAGGTAGGCTTGCCATTGGGTGTGCTGTTGGGTATGGCACATGCAAATAAATCATTTATCAAAACATCCATTTCTTTTTGCGTAAGTGCTGTGCCTGCTTTTACTGATTGCTGCAGGGCCAGGGAGCGTAAAAGTTTTTCTCTTTTGGTAAATTTTAAATCGTTGCTGAAATGCTTGTACTGCTCCAGCATTTTTTCAATGGCAGCTTTTTCATTTCCCTGCATCAGATCCGAAGGCGTGCCCTGCAGTACAAAACTATTGTTGCCAAAGGGTTCCAGCATATAACCCAGTTGCTGCAAATCAGGTAATAACTCATTTAATAAAACTGCATCTGCCGTTGCCAATTCGATTGATACCGGAAAAAGGCTTTGCTGTGCAGCGACTGGCCTGCCCGCCACGGCTGTTACAAACCGCTCGTACAAAATACGTTCGTGTGCATTTTGCTGGTTCACCAATAAATACCCTTCGTCATTTTGAACTGCTATGTATGCCTGATGTAATTGTATTAAACTATGAGATGTATTTTGTGATAAGTGCGAAAAAGAATGCAGGGGTAAAATTACATTTTCTACTGATGGCTCCGCATCTTTACTTTTCTGTTGCGGGTTTTCATAAAAATCTTTCCAGTGTTTTAATTCGCTTTTATTTTCAATAAAATGGGCCTGATTTTTTTGTGTAAAGGTTTGAAATAAAGAAGATGATGATACAGAAGACTTTCTTTCTTCTGTAAATGGTTTACTCACCGCATCCAGATTTTGTATAGAAGCATCCAGATCAAAATCCAGCGTAGGCGTAATGCTGAACTGTGCCAGTGCATGTTTCACTGCGCTTTGCACAAAAGCATATACAATTTTTTCATCTTCAAATTTTATTTCCTGTTTGGTGGGGTGTACATTAATATCTAATTGTGCCGGGTTCAGATCAATAAATAAAACATACATCGGGTAACTGTCCTTAGCAATCATTTCATTAAAAGCATTCATTACCGCATGATTAAGATAAGCGCTTTTTATAAACCGGTTGTTTACAAAAAAGTATTGATCGCCACGGGTTTTCTTAGCCGTTTCCGGCTTGCCGACAAAGCCAAAAATATTCAGGTAATCAGTTTGCTCCTGCACGCTTACCAGCTTTGCACTGTAATTATTTCCCAGTATCTGTACAATGCGTTGTTTAAGCGTTCCTTTTTCTAAATGAAAAACCTGCTGCCCGTTAGAGCTTAGCGAAAAAAATATTTCCGGAAAAGACATAGCCACCCTTATAAATTCATCTACAATATGCCTTAGCTCTGCAGCATTACTTTTTAAAAAATTTCGGCGTGCAGGCACATTAAAAAATAAATTTTTCATGGCTATGCTGCTGCCATTTTCCATGGCTACCGGCTCTTGTTTTATAACTGCGCTGTTTTCTATTTCTATAAAAACACCGGCTTCATCTTCTGCCCTTTTTGTTTTTAAAGTTACCTGTGCTACTGCGGCTATGCTTGCCAGTGCTTCTCCCCTGAAGCCCATCGTTTTTATGCGAAACAAATCATCAATACTTTTAATCTTTGAGGTGGCATGGCGCTCAAATGACATCCTGGCGTCGGTTTCACTCATTCCCTTTCCATTGTCGGTTACCTGTATCAATGCTTTTCCGGCATCATTAACCATTAATTTTATTTGATCGGCGCCGGCATCAACGGCATTTTCCATCAGTTCTTTTACCGCACTGGCAGGGCGTTGTATTACCTCACCGGCTGCTATCTGGTTGGCTATGTTATCGGGCAATAATTGAATAATATCGGGCAAAATCTTGTAATTTGTAGGCTCAAAAATACTACATCCCGTTCACTATAAATTTTTAAGCTATTATGCGAAGTATTCTATTTGCCCTTTTCATTATTTTTTCTATTAAAAGTTTTAGCCAGCAAAAAAATTTAACCAATGAAAATAAAGCTAAAAGATGGGCTGACAGTGTGTTTAACACACTTACTAACGATGAGCAGATTGCACAATTAATGGTAGTGCGTTTATCTACCATTGATAATAAAACCAAAGTGGTAACTTTTTTTGATGAACAGGTAAGCAACCTGGTAAAGCAATACAATATAGGCGGTGTGTGCCTTTTTCAGGGCAGCCCGGTAAAGCAGGCTACAGTTTTAAACACACTGCAGGCAATGGCAAAAACCCCCATACTCATGTGCATTGATGCAGAGTGGGGCGTTGGTATGCGGATGACAGACAGTGTTTTGCCTTTGCCAAAACAGATGATGCTGGGCGCAATGAAAGATGCCGCCATTGTATATAAATACGGGCAGATAGTTGCCGAACAATGCAAGCGTGCAGGCATACAGGTTAATTATGCGCCGGTAGTGGATGTAAATAATAACCCCAACAACCCAGTAATAAATGACCGCAGTTTTGGAGAAGATAAATACAAAGTAGCCCGGTTTGGAATACAATACATGAAGGGTATGCAGGACTTTGGGGTAATGGCATGCGCCAAACATTTTCCGGGCCATGGAGATGTGGCAGTAGATTCTCATTACGATTTGCCGGTGATAAATAAAACAATGGCGCAGTTAGATTCATTGGAACTATATCCTTTTCAACAGATCTTTAAAGCAGGTATCAGCAGCGTAATGGTGGCTCACTTATACATTCCTGCTATAGATAGCACGCCCAACAGGGCCACTTCCTTATCGCCAAAAAACATTAACGGGTTAATGAGAAATGAACTGGGCTACCAGGGACTAACGTTTACGGATGCCCTGGAAATGCAGGGAGTGAAAAAATATTTTCCGGATGGAGAAGCTTCTGTACAATCCATCATTGCAGGGAATGATATGCTTTGCCTGCCGGGAGATGTACCACAATCTATTGCTAAAATAAAAGAAGCCATAGAAGCAAAAAAAATAAGCTGGGCAGATATTGAAATGCATTGTAAAAAAGTACTGATGGCAAAATACCAATATGGCCTGGCATCCCTTCAGCCAATTAATACAGATAACCTTACCGCAGACTTAAACAGTAAAGTACCCGCTATGAGCAGGCTGGTGGCAGAGAATGCCATTACGCTGCTGGCAAAAAAAGATAACAGTTTTTTTCCGTTGGCGGTTGAAAAAAATAACAAGCCCGGTGCGGTAGCTTATTTAGCAGTAGGCTCAAAAAATGAAAGCGCTGTTACCCGACGTATGGCTGCAGATTACAAGGCCGGCATATTTTATTTTGATTATAATCAAAATGACAGTGTTGTAATTTCTTTGGTAAAAGAACTAAGCAGTTATAAAAAAATTGTAATTGGCATTCATAATTTAAACAGGGCGCCTGCAAATAATTTTGGTATTAGTACACAGGCTGTTTCATTGGTAAATCAGTTGCAGCAAAAAAATAACGCTGTTACATTATTATTTGCCAATGCTTATGCAGTCAAAAACTTTTGCGATGCAAAAAACCTGGTGGTTTGTTACGAAGATGACAGCATTATTCAAAACACGGCTATTGATTTATTGCAGGGAAAATTACCCTACAAAGGTGCGCTGCCTGTAACAGTTTGTGATAATTTTAAATATGGTTTTGGCATTAATACCGCTGCATATTTTCCGCTGCAAAATAATGGCGCCACGGGCTTTAATGCTGCAAAGCTGATCAGTATTGATTCTATTGCCAATGATGCCATAGAAAAAAAAGCTATACCGGGCTGTGTAGTGCTGGTGGCTAAAGATGGTAAAATTGCCTACCAAAAAGCCTTTGGGTATTTTAGCAATGAAGATAAAAAACCGGTAACGGTAGAATCGGTTTATGATATGGCATCTGTAACAAAGATATGCGCCACTACACTTGCCGTTATGAAATTATATGAAGAAGGCAAACTGGATTTAAAAAAAAAGTTAGGCGATTACCTCCCTTCGGTTAAAGGCAGCAACAAAGAAAATTTATTGATTGAAAAAATATTGCTGCACCAGGCCGGCCTGGTAGCTTATATTCCTTTTTATAAAGAAACATTAGATGCCTCGGGAGTGCCATTAAAAAGTTTATATACTTCAGCGGCAACAGATTCATTTTCTATCCGGGTAGCCAATAATTTTTATATGCGAAACGACTGGAGAGATACGATGTACAAAAAAATATTACAAAGTCCGCTTGGGCCTGCCGATAAATATATTTACAGCGATAATGATTTTATTTTTTTAGGAAAAACGGTAGAAGCTATTTCCGGTTACACACTGGATGAATATGTAAGAAGAATATTTTATAACCCAATGAGTTTATCTTCTATCGGTTTTAAACCTTTGCTGCGTATGGATACCAGCCGGATTGTACCTACAGAAAATGAAAAACAATTCCGGTTGCAATTATTAAGGGGCGATGTGCATGACCCCGGTGCAGCAATGTTTGGTGGTGTAGCCGGCCATGCAGGTTTGTTTAGCGATGCGTATGATCTGGCTGCTGTTATGCAAATGTTACTCAATGGCGGAACATACAATGGTAAACAGTATTTACAAAAAGAAACTATTGATTTGTTTACGGCTTACCACAGTAACATTAGCCGCCGTGGGTATGGTTTTGATAAACCAGAAAAAGATAATGCAACCCGTGCAGAGCCCTACCCGGCTTTATCAGCCTCGGCGCAAACCTTTGGCCACACAGGTTTTACAGGCACCTGCGTGTGGGCCGACCCGGCGAGTAACCTTGTTTTTATTTTCTTAAGTAACCGTGTAAATGAACCGGCGCAGGATCTGTTTCTTAAAATGAACGTAAGGCCAAAAATTTATGAGGTAATTTATAATGCCTTAAATTAAAATTTGGTGGTTTATCAATTCTTCTGTGTTTAAACATCCCCGTAACAGCAACTTTATCGCATATTGCGCAGCACGGCTTCTTCATCAGATATTTCAACAATATCAATATTATTCTGATTGAAAAAACACAATAGTCTTTACAATTAATTTTACAATTCTGTTGAGCTTTCGGGCAAATGATCATAGTCGCCTTTAAAAGAATAATAACCGAATATTAAAAGCCCTGCGCAGATAGGAATAAAAATAAACAGGATGATAGACCATTGTAAAGTAACATTCGCTTTGGCGGTTTGTGCAGCTTTACTGATTTTATCTGAAGCCTGCCAGAACAAAAACAATACTATTGCAGGAGCCAGCAGCATCCATACAATTCCCAGAATTTTTTTTATTGCGTTCATAAAATTAATTTTTTTTAAAAGTATTTTGAATTGATCATTTAGTCCAGCACGTTTCTATCAATTTTATTATTGAGGTAAATAAACCCTATTACAAAACAAAGGGCTGCAATACTTACAGGATACCACAAGCCTGCCAGGGGATCGCCTGCGGGCAGGTCTTTGGTTTTTGTAAACTCCACAATTAAAGTGCCTAAAAACGGAACCAATCCGCCAAACACCCCATTGCCAATATGATAAGGAAGCGACATAGAGGTATAGCGTATTTTGGTAGGAAACAATTCTACCAGAAAAGCAGCCATAGGGCCATATACCATTGTTACAAAAAGTATCTGCACAAATACACAAAAAATCATCCACCAAAAAGTTGCTTTGTCTAATGATTTTTCTATGACAACCCCCGGCTTTACAGATTTTTTATCTACTGAAATGTATGTTGTTCCTTCCGGTAAAATTACCCCTGCTGCTACTTTTACTTTTACAATAACTGTATCAAATATTGCAGGGTTTTCTTTGTTGGGCAAAATATATCCAATAGCAGTTGTATTACCTGCATAGTCGGCTTTTAAATGCAGGGTGTCTGTTTTGGTGTAGGTATATTTTGCTCCGTCTGTGTATGCCGAATCGTACTTAACAGCTACCAGTACCCTCTTTTTATCTTTTGCATCAATGGCAGCAACGCCAGGGCTTTTGGTGGTATTAGCCACATCTACCATATCTCTTTTTCCGGCAGGGTTAGTACTTTTAAGAAAACTTTTATAAATAGGAAAATAAAATAAAATACCCAGCAGCATTCCTGAAAGTATAATCCATTTTCTGCCAACCCTGTCGCTAAGCCACCCGAATAATACAAAGAATGGTGTAGCGAATACGATGGCAATAAGTATGATATTTCTTGAATCTAAAAAGTTTACTTTACAGGTATTTTCAATGAACGATTGTGCATAAAACTGGCCTGTGTACCAAATTACGCCCTGCCCCATCACTGCACCAAATAAAGCCAGTAAAACCATTTTAAAATTACTTCTTTTGCCAAAACTTTCTTTCAGTGGATTTTTAGAAGCGTTGCCTTCTGCTTTTACTTTAGCAAACATTGGGGATTCTTTCATCCGCATACGAATGATGACAGACACAGCTACCAAAACTATAGAGATCCAGAAAGGGTAACGCCATCCACCCCATTCTGTTGTAAATTTTTCTACCCCCTGGCCTTCTCTTATTAAAATGATAATTCCCAATGCAAGAAATAAACCTAATGTAGCAGTAGTTTGTACCCAGCTTGTCCAGTATCCACGCCTGTTTGCAGGTGCATGTTCGGCTACATAAGTAGCAGCGCCACCATACTCGCCTCCCAATGCAAGGCCCTGTATAAGGCGCAGAACCAGTACGATTATCGGCGCAGCCCAGCCTATTGTTTTAAAACCCGGTACCAGGCCAATGGCAAATGTAGATCCACCCATTAAAATAAGGGTAAGCAAAAAAGTATGCTTACGGCCAATCATATCTCCCAGGCGGCCAAATACCAGTGCACCAAACGGGCGCACTATAAAACCGGCGGCAAAAATAGCAAGTGTACTTAATAAGGCAGAAGTGCCGGAATCTTCGGGAAAAAATTGTTTTGAGATAATGGTGGCAAGCATACCGAATATGTAAAAATCGTACCACTCTATAAGTGTACCAACAGATGAGGCCCCAATAATAAAGCCCATCCCTTTTTGTGAGTTATTTAAGTTACTCATAATATTATTTGGTTTAATTTTTTTTAAAATGATAATGTGGTAGCTAAAATAAAACGGGTGTTATGTACTTTATCTGTTGTCTCCGTAATTTTGATACAGTTCATTCTATTATCAGCAAAATAATATTTTCCTTACTAATCTTGTTGTTTACTTTTATTGCTGAAAAAAAATATTACAATGTCATATCCTTATCAAATTAAATCTTTAGAACAATATCATACTGATTATAAAAAAAGCGTAGAAGACCCGGAAGGTTTTTGGGGAGCCATCGCAGAAAACTTTCTATGGAGAAAAAAATGGGACAAAGTGCTGGAATGGAATTTTAAAGATCCCAAAATAGAATGGTTTAAAGGAGGCAGGCTTAACATTACTGAAAACTGTATTGACCGCCATCTGGAAAAAATGGGCGATAAACCCGCAATCATCTGGGAGCCCAATCACCCGGAAGAAAGAACAAGAATAGTTACCTATAACCGTTTGCACAAACGGGTTTGCCAGTTTGCACAGGTATTAAAAAACAACGGGGTAAAAAAAGGCGACCGGGTATGTATTTATATGGGCATGGTGCCCGAGCTGGCTTATGCTATATTAGGCTGTGCAAGAATTGGCGCTATACACAGTGTAATTTTTGGGGGCTTTAGTGCGCAAAGTATTGCAGACAGGTTAGAGGATGCAAAAGCTGAATATATAGTTACCTGCGATGGAGCTTACCGTGGCGGAAAAGATATTCCTTTAAAGGCAGTAATTGATGATGCATTGATAGGAAACAAAACGGTAAAGCGGGTAATTGTTTATACCAGAACAAGAACGCCTGTAAGTATGATAAAAGGAAGAGATGTATGGTGGGAAGATGAAATGGAATATGCCGAAACACAGGTGGAAAAAAACGGTGTGGTAATTTTTAATGCAGAAGAAATGGATGCAGAAGATCCGCTTTTTATTTTATATACCTCGGGCAGTACCGGCAAACCAAAAGGCGTAGTGCATAGCAGTGCCGGGTATATGCTCTGGACTAATTATACTTTTGTGAATGTGTTTCAATATGAACCGGGACAGATATTTTTTTGTACTGCAGATATTGGCTGGATAACCGGCCACACCTATATTGTTTACGGCCCGTTAAGTGCAGGTGGTACTTCATTAATGTTTGAGGGTATTCCTACTTACCCCGATGCCGGAAGGTTTTGGGATATTGTTGATAAACACAAAGTTAATATTATATACACAGCGCCTACGGCTATACGCAGTTTAATAGGATATGGCTTAGGCCCATTGAAAGGAAAAGATTTATCATCCTTAAAAATACTGGGCACCGTAGGCGAGCCAATTAATGAAGAAGCCTGGCGTTGGTATGATGAAAATATCGGTAAGAAAAAATGCCCCATTGTAGATACCTGGTGGCAAACAGAAACAGGTGGCACGCTTATTTCAAATCTGGCCGGCGTTACACCTTCAAAGCCAGGCTGGGCTACATTGCCCATGCCTGGTGTACAACCCATTTTAGTGGATGAGCAGGGAAAAGAAGCAGCCCCCTCTAACTCCCCCGGCGGGGGAGAATTGGTCTCTGGAAATTTGTGCATTAAATTTCCATGGCCAGGAATGCTGCGAACAACATGGGGTGACCATGAACGCTGCCGCAGCATTTATTTTGCCACGTACGAAAATTTATATTTCACTGGTGATGGTGCATTAAAAGATGAGCAGGGCAATTACCGGATTACCGGCAGGGTAGATGATGTATTAAATGTAAGCGGCCACCGCATTGGCACCGCCGAAGTAGAGAATGCCATTAATATGCATGCCGGTGTGGTAGAGAGTGCAGTAGTAGGCTATCCGCATGATATTAAGGGGCAGGGCATTTACGCTTATGTAATTTTCAGTGGCACACATGGCGATGAAAATTCAAGAAGGCAGGATATTCTGCAAACCGTCACCAGGGTTATTGGCCCCATTGCCAAGCCTGATAAAATTCAATTTGTAAATGGCCTGCCTAAAACAAGAAGCGGAAAAATTATGCGCCGCATTCTCCGTAAAATTGCCGAAGGCGAAATGAAAAATCTGGGCGATACTTCTGCCCTGCTTGACCCCGATGTAGTGGAAGAAATTAAAAATGGAAAAGTGTGATAGAATTACTGATGACAAGGGTTAAACGGATAAGCACAGATGAAAATAGAACATAGTAGAAGAAAATATCCGTAATATCCGTCTTATCTGTTTGATCTGTGTATCTATCCTATGCTCCGGTAAAAAATGAATATTGTATGCCGTACATTTACTAAACCAACAAATAAATCTTTAATGAAAAGCTTTGCCAAACTGCTGCTGAGAACGGTTATTTTTATTTTTATTCTTTTAAATATTGTTGTAGCATTTCAGGCATATAAGTTCACCCATTTTTATAACCCCGGCGAAGTGGTTATAAAAAAACAAAATGAAAAAACCGGATGGGAAAAAACGCAGGAAATATTATTTGGTATTAATGCAGTAAAGCAAACCAACCTTGCGGCAGACAGCAATTTTAAAACTGTTTATCTTACTACAAAAGATGGCCTAAAATTACAAGCCTGGTATATTCCGGTACAAAATGCAAAAGGAACTGTGGCATTGTTTCACGGCCATGGCGGCAAAAAATCGGGCGTATTAAATGAAGCTGCCGCATTTAGACAATTGGGCTACAATACCATGCTGCTGGACTTTAGGGCGCATGGCAGCAGCGAAGGAAATACTACCACTATTGGTTTTACAGAAGCCGAAGATGTAAAACTGGTATATGATTATATAAAAAATGCAGGAGAAAAAAACATTGTGCTATGGGGAATTTCTATGGGTGCTGCTACCATTACAAAAGCTATTAATGATTATGATTTGCAACCCACAAAAATTATATTGGAAATGCCTTTTGGATCTATGATGGATGCAGTGGAAGGCCGGGTAAAAATGATGCACTTGCCTGCTGAACCTATCAGCACCTTACTTACCTTTTGGGGCGGTACTGAACATGGGTTTTGGGCTTTCAGCATGAAGCCGGTTGAATATGTAAAAAAAATAAAATGCCCCGTATTGCTGCAATGGGGCCGCAATGACCCCAGGGTTACTGAAGCGGAAACACAAAACATTTACAGCAATATTGCCACTCCAAAAAAATTAGTGGTTTATGAAAACAGCGGCCACGAATCGCTGTGCAAAAAAGAAAATGCCAAATGGCAAAATGAAATAACTGCTTTTTTACAATAATGAATCCCTCCGAAATTTCCATACAGAATTACCACTATCATTTACCTGAAGAAAAAATTGCTTTGCACCCGCTGCAGCAAAGAGATGCATCCAAATTACTTTTGTATAAAAACGGCGAAATAAAAGAAACTGTTTTTAAAAATATTCATGAGTATTTACCTGAAAAATGTTTATTGGTTTTTAATAATACCAAAGTAATTAATGCCCGGTTGCGTTTTAAAAAAACAACAGGTACTGCAATAGAAATTTTTTGCCTGGAGCCTGCAGGTGCAGTAAATGAATACAGCGACGTTATGAACAAAACTGCCAGCACCCGGTGGAAATGCCTGGTAGGCGGCGCTGCAAAATGGAAAAACGAAATTCTTGAAAAAGAAATAATCATAGATGGCAAGCCAATTATTTTAAAGGCCGAAATGATAGAGAAAATAACGGAAGCTTACCTTATCAAATTTTCATGGAAGCCGGGCCATTACTCCTTTGCAGCCATTATTGAAATTGCCGGAGATACGCCACTGCCACCGTATATAAAACGCAGTACAGATAATGAAGATGCCAGCCGCTATCAAACTATTTTTGCAGCGCAGGAAGGTTCAGTAGCAGCACCTACAGCCGGGCTTCATTTTACCGAAAACATTTTTAAAAATATTGAAGAAAAAAAAATAGAAAAAACTTTTGTAACCCTGCATGTGGGCGCTGGTACTTTTAAGCCCGTAAAAGCTGCCACCATGAAGGCGCATGAAATGCATGCAGAATATATTGATGTATCTGTTGAAACTATACAGCGGCTAAAAAACAAGACCGGTAATATTGCTGCGGTAGGCACAACTTCTCTGCGTACTATTGAAACACTCTACTGGCTGGGTGTAAAAGCATTATTAAAGCCTGCAGTTAAAAATTTACAGCTATCTCAATGGGATGTTTATGAAGCACCACTGGCATCATCCAGTATAAATGCAAAAGATGCATTGTCTGCTTTGCTGAATTGGATGCAAAAAAATAAGCTCAACCATATTTTTACACAAACACAATTATTAATTGCACCGGGTTATACATTTAGAATCGCTGATATTTTAATTACCAATTTTCATCAGCCTCAATCTACTTTATTATTACTGGTAGCTGCCGCCATTGGCAACGATTGGAAAAAAATGTATGATTATGCTTTGGAAAATGATTTTAGGTTTTTGAGTTATGGAGATGGCAATATGATATTCATAGAAAAGAAATAATATTGAATATAGAAATTATGAGCTTATAATATGTACTATAAAGTACAATGTGTAAATAATTATTGCTACTTTAATTATGTGTTTAGGAAAAGAGTATAATTTGCCTAAAAAAATTAAAGAAGCTTTTTAATTCTTTGTTTTACGCTTTTACTTGTTTTGATACACTTGTATAAATCATTGTATTCATTATCCTTTAACTTTCCCATAATTTCATAATCAACTCCCTCAATTGCATGATTTTTATTCAAATTTGCTGCTTCGTAATTTTCAACATCATTCCCGTAAACGTATGTATTTAATTCAAAGTAAAATTCATTTGTACAAACAGGCTTTTTTTCCTGGAATATGTAACAATTAAAACATCGCTCTTGATTATCTATACAGCCATGCACTATTTCAATGAGTGAAGGAGCTTTATTTGAACTTGTAGGTAAAGTTGCAATAATAATCTTATCATCAATATTTCTCAAAATGATAAAGTACTTATTCTTGGCTGGTTCGCCATTTTTAAAATAGAATGGAGCAAAGTAAATAACATTCCCTGCTGTAAGCAATATTATCCTTTTAAATGATTAATGAATTGAATATTTTCAATAGAATTTAAATATCTCTCTTTTAGAAAGCTGTCATTTTCGAAAAGAATAGTGAAATCAATAAGATAGGGTGTAGTACTTTGCTTTTGTTTTTCGAGGGATTCTAAAACTCCGTAATGCACAGCAGATTTTCTCCATAAAGAAGTTTCGCTATGAGTGTATTCAACTAAATCTTCTGCATTTTTATTTTTTGCAAAATTTACAATGTGATTTAATAACTCAATATCATTGTCACTAAATTCATCATCATTAAATTCCTTTACGGGCTCAAATTCATCTGCATTAGTATCAACTCTTTTTATATAATCTTTTAACAAAGTTAAATCCTCTGTTAAATCAATGTATACATCACTGAGTACTGGACCGAATTTCCATATCTGAAAATCAAATCCAAAAAAAGGATAGCCAAATTTTTTAATTGAAGACTCTTCTAAAAGAAATAAAAGTTTTAAGGCTTTGGTTTTATTAAAATCACCTACGTGTTTAGATAGGTAAATCAAAGAATTACCTAATTTTTCTATCTGTTGATTTGTGAAAGGACCTGACATAGTTATTAACAAATAATTTGGTTGTTAATTATTTATTTTTATAAAAATACTAAAAAAAAAGGAGTTGCTGTTTTATATATTATTAATATATGATCTTAAACAGAATCAAAAAACTAAATAAGGCTTTTCCTAAACAATTTTAAAAGCCATTATTCCCAACCCCTATTCCTTATTGCTGTATCGTAACCGGTGTGCCCACAGGAATATAGCTGAAGAGGTCTTTCATTTCTGTATATTTTACGGAGACACATCCATCGGTCCAGTTATAAAAATTATCTACCGTCCATTCTTCCTGGGGCCTTGTAGCATGTATGGCAATGCCATCCCCTATTCTGGCATTGGCCGGTACCAGTCCCCTCGCTTTTCTATCATTAAATTTTTTGTAGCTGTCAGGGTTTGGGTAATCAAGCAGCATTTCGGGTCCCCATTTTGGATGTATTTTTTTAAGTACGATTTTAAATTTTCCGGTGGGTGTTCTTCTATCACCTTCCCTCATTTTATCACTTAAATCTTTACTGCCAAATACAATCGGGTAAGTAGCATACCAACCCTCATCATCATATACTTTTAATTCGTAATCACGCTTTGAAATAATAATATAATAAGGGTTGGCAGCAATAGCTATTACAGTAGCTGCAGGTTTTTTAACTGGCTTTTTCTTTTTACTAACAGGCACAAATGCCATCAATAAAACAAGAGAGCATAAAGTAAGCAAAGAAGAGAAAAAGCGGAATTTCATTATAAATATATTTGAGCGCTACCTGTCAAACGATATGCCATATAATAATATTTCATGGCGGTGAATAACATTAACAAACTTAACTCAAAATTATTTTTGTGCGGCCTCAAAAACATTAATAAAATGATAAAATTATCCCGTAGAAATACGAACAGCGCAAAAAATAAAACGCAGTAAACTACCTGGTAATAAAACCCCAGTTTACCTAAAAAAATCAGAGGCAAACAAGGGGCAAACTATTGTTTGATATATTATAAATTACTAAATCTGAAGCCCAGTGTGTAAGGCCTGATATCAAGGCTGTGCGCATACATTGATTTTGGGCTGTAAGAACCGTATAGTTTTACGGGGCCAATACCCAGCTCGCCGATATAAGAGAATTTGAATTTTTCAAGGTCGTAATCTCCTTTATTTCTTTTTTTGCCACGGGAATCGCTTTTTTGTTTGTTGCGCTGGCTGTATAAATAACCAGCACTAATGCCTGCACTAATGCTAAAGCCTTTTTTATTTGACGCATGATTAGTTGCAAAATTCAGCATAAGCGGTACCGTTAGATAATCTGTTGCAAGTTTGTTTTTACTAAAGCCAATAGAGTCTCTGAAAATAAAAGCACCCGTAGTTTGCTGTCCGCCACTGTAGGGAATTATACCATTTTCTTTATAGCTTACCGGTGATTTATAACAGTAATTATTTAACTCTACTCCCAGCCCATACTTCAGGTTCACATTATGTTTTATTATATTTAAACGCTGCATAAAAAGCCAAAAGTTTACATTCACACTTTTGCCGGTACGCAATTTAAAATCATTTGCAGAAAACGCCGGACTGCCGGGTTTATTTACAAGGTAGTTTCCGGTGTTTGCATAATTAGTCTGGTCGTTGTAGTTGGCAAAACCAAGATCCAAAATAAACCAGTTTGTAGTAACCTTAGCGTTTTGCCTGTCATCGTTTTTTCTGCCCATTACTACAGTGGTATTTTTTTTACCATCCCAGCTTGTATCCGTTTTACTTTTAGAAACCTTTTTAATAATAAGAATATTTCCTATACGTAAAGTATCATTATTCTTTTGGGTGTAAGCCGTATCGTTTTGCGCTGATGCAGTCTTAAAAATTGCACAGGTCAGGGTTAAGAGGATAAGTCTTTTCATTATCATAATTTTTAACGTTGATTTATTATTTTATTGCCAGTTCAAAGCCGCCGATCCTCAGGCCTTTATCTGTTTTTATATTTGTGTTCCTTTCTACCACTCTTTTTAATTTGCGAAAAAAACCGCCGGCTTTGCTGCGGCTTACCGTTTCTTCATTCATGTATAAAATCCTGTCGGTATTATTTTCTTTACCGGCATCTGTAAGGCTGGCCGTTCTTGCATTATTGTTGTCTATCTGCAAAAGATTGTTATCAGTAAGGGTATTTGCAGTTGCAGGCTTTACAGCAACATCTGCTTTTGCTATTGCATTAATTTTTTCAAAGCCTGGTTTTTCAATCAGCTTTTGTTCTGTGTTGGCGGCCAGCAAAGGTTTTTCATTATTTGCAATGTTTTTTTGTAGTGCCGGTAAAATAATTTTTTTGTTTTTCTGCAGGCTGGCTGCAAGGTTCTCTATTACTTGTTTTTGTGCTACCCGTTTTTGTTCAGTACTATTTATACCGGATTTGTTTTGCGCTGTAGATTTTTTTGTTACTAACGGTTGTTGTGTATGGATATTTTTATAAGGGCTTTGCGCTAAAGGCTTTACTGCAATTGCATTATTTTTATTTACAAGATTTATTTTTGCAGTATTATTTATGGGAGTTTTTTTATTTAAGATAGCAACCCCCACAAAAAATCCTGCGCCAATTATTGCAGCAGCAACAGCCCATCTTACAAAACTTCCCGCTACTGTATCAGCCCTTTCTTTTCTATACAATAAATATTTATCAGGGAACAGCATTATTTCTGCTGCATCTAATTTTGTTTGCTGCAGTATTTCCCAATCTGCTTTTAATATACCGTCTGCTTGTAACAGTGCGGTAATTTCCACAACTTTTTCTTTATCCAGTTCGCCATCCAGGTGCAGCAGTAATTTTTGCTGCAGTAAATTATCCTGCACCTGCGATTTATATAAATTCATTTTACCCTCAAAAATCACTTCGTCGGCAGGCAATACAGTTTGTTGTAATCGTAAAAATTCCGGATTTAAATCCGGGTTTTCCAGCATAAATTCTTCCACAGTTTTTCTTTCTGCAGCAGACATTTCATTATCTACATACAGCAAAAAAAACAATTCGTAATTATCCCGGTTAATATTATTCATTTTCATATCACGTTTTCGGGTTTCACAATGTAGGCTTTCAACTGCATCCTGGCCCTGTGCAGATATACTTTTACCTGGCTTTCATTCAACCCCGTTATCTGGCCTATTTCTGCATAATTATATCCTTCATAATCTTTCAGCATTACCAGGCTTCGCTGTGTTTCACTAAGGCGGTTTAAAGCTTCGTTTAAAATTCTTTTTGCATTTTGCTGCTGAGTTCCTGTACCCAGAGCAGTTTCTGTAAAATCTTCTTTTAAACTAATCCTTTTATTTTTTCTGATAAGATCAATCATCTGGTTGTATGCAACCGTAAACAAAAAACTTTTACTTTTTTCATTAACCACCTGCGCCCTGTTTACCCACATTTTTTCAAATGCGCCCTGCACTACATCTTTTGCGTCATCTTCATTCCGCAGATTCTTCAGGATAAAGCGATAAACATTATCCGAGTAAAGGTTTACACATTCGTTATATTCTCTCTCAGTCATACAGAATTAAAGGCGGTAAAAGTAAATCAGTTTAATGGTTTTTAGTATTACGCAATAATAAGTGCAAAAGTTACAAAAAGATAAAAAATTAAACGGCAGGATGTTAGATACACAGATAAAACAGATTGGGCGGATGAAACGGATAAGAATGGTTTTACGGTTTTTTTAATCTGCTTAACCCATATCATCCCTATATCCATTTTTTTATCTGTGTTAATCTGTTTAATCTGTGTCATCCGTGTATCCATTTTTTAATCACCAGTGATTCCATTTCCTTACTTTTGCCAGCAAAATATCTGGAGTTATGAATACAAAATTTGCCAGCCGTATAGGCGCAGAAGTAGAAGAGATAAAAAGCGCCGGACTTTTTAAAACGGAACGCATCATCAGCAGCGAGCAGGGCGCAGAAATAATAGTAAACGGCAAAACAGTTTTAAACTTTTGCGCCAATAATTACCTTGGTCTTTCGGCTCATCCAAAAGTACTGGAAGCGGCAAAAAAATATATTGATCTGCGTGGCTTTGGTATGAGCAGTGTACGTTTTATTTGCGGCACACAGGATATTCATAAAGAACTGGAGCAAAAACTTTCTGCATTTCTCGGTACAGAAGATACTATTTTATACGCTGCCGCATTTGATGCCAATGGCGGCGTATTTGAACCTTTGTTTAATGAACGGGATGCCATCATCAGCGATGCATTAAACCATGCTTCTATAATAGATGGAGTAAGATTATGTAAGGCTCAGCGTTACCGTTATGAGCACAATAATATGGGCGACCTGGAAATAAAATTAAAAGAAAGCGCCCAGCTTCGCAGCCGCATTATCGTTACTGATGGCTCTTTCAGCATGGATGGCACAATTGCACAGTTAGATAAAATATGTGATCTGGCAGATAAATATGATGCCATTGTAATGATAGATGAATGCCACTCGTCTGGCTTTTTGGGAAAGAGCGGCAGGGGTACGCATGAGTACAGAAATGTGATGGGCCGTATAGATATTATTACCGGCACGTTGGGCAAAGCGCTGGGTGGTGCCAGTGGTGGTTTTACCAGCGGCAAAAAAGAAATAATAGAAATGCTTCGCCAGCGCAGCCGCCCATATCTATTCTCCAACACTCTTGCACCAAGCATTGTGGGTGCCAGCATTGCTGTATTGGATATGCTGAGCCGCACTACAGAGTTAAGAGACAAATTAGAAAGCAATACAAAATATTTTCGTACAAAAATGACCGAAGCCGGTTTTGATATAAAGCCCGGCGATCATCCTATTGTACCCATAATGCTGTACGATGCCATACTTGCACAAAACTTTTCTGCCAAATTATTAGATGAGGGCATTTATGTTATCGGCTTCTTCTTTCCGGTAGTAGCCAAAGGACAGGCCCGCATACGGGTACAGTTAAGCGCTGCACATGAGCAAACGCATTTGGATAAAGCCATTGCCGCATTTACAAAAATTGGGAAAGAGTTATTAGTGTTGAAATAATTTTTGTTGTCGTGATCAATTGCGTCAATTTCCGATGTTAATATCCATGTGTTTTAAAATCTAAATAAATTGAAGATGAAACTTACAAACATCCTTTTATTTGGTTTTTGACAAACCCTAAAATAAGTTGACTCTATAACTTTCCTCCTTTTTGAACCTTTGCCATTTTATTTTAAAAATGAATGAAGGTTTGCAAGGTATATTTTTTCAACCGGCATTGCAGCAGCCATACACATCAATTATTAGCATTATTTTTATTTGCCAGATATACCCCGGCAGCAATTAAGCCTGCGGCTACAATTTTGTAAAGCGTAAGTTCTTCACCAAGCACAATCATGGCAATAATGGCTGCAAATACGGGCTGAGAATAAATATAAGTGCCGGCCACAGATGCCCCAAGAATTTTTATACCATACACATTTAACAGATAGGCTAAAAAAGTGCCGCCAATTACTACCAACCCCAGATTAAAATAATCTGCAGCCGAATATATTTTCCAGGGTACTTCAGTAAATTCTCTCCAGCAAAAAGGAAGCATCAGAAAAAAGCCAATGGTAAATATTATGCGGATAACTGTAACAGGATCGTATTCTTTCATCAATGGTTTTACCAGGATAAAATAAAAAGTGTAAAAAACAGCATTTAAAATAATGAAAATATCTCCCAATAAAACATCAGCACCATTGCCATTATTTTCTTTGGCAACAACAAGCACAGCGGCACCGGCAATACCCAGGGCCAGCCCTGCAATTTTAAAATTATTCAACCGCTCTTTTAATACCCATGCCGCAATTATGGTTATCAATATAGGCGTGGTAAGCATCAGTAAAGAGGCGTGTATAGAGTAAGTGAGCGATAAGCCTTTTATAAACAGTAACTGGTTAATGGCTATGCCGGTAAGTGCACAAAGGAAAAATCTTTTATAATCTTTGCGTTGTATTACCGTTTTTACGGGGCGGAAAAAATACATTGCCCATAGCAAAAGAACGCTTACCCCTACCCGGATAATATTAAGGCCGAAAGGTTTTACCAGCCCATTATTGATAAGATGTTTGACCACCGTATAGTTAATGGCAAAAAATATATTGGTTCCTAAGAGAGCTAAATGTGCTTTGGTAGTATTTTTCAAATTTATAATTGAGACCAGTGTGTTTCACATTAGTCCGCAGCTTAATGGTGAAATGCCGATTGCCAGCCCTTGCCCGTTCCGTTCAGGCGGCTTGCCAGATCGGGATGGGGATAGCTGCTAAGTTCCCGTTTTTATAGGGAATCCATTACAGCTATCACACCGGCATAAAATGCGAAGTTCGGTAACCGGCATTAAAAAACCATCTTTAGAAAAAGACGGTTTAATACTTACTAACCAAACTTAAAACCTTAACAACCCTTTTATCCAAAACAGAGGGAGATGCTTTAATTTTTTATAATCCTTTTTATTTTTGCGCCTCAGTTCCAAGCGGCAAAATCGGGGAACTAACTTATGCCTGGTTCTCTTTTATTTTGGCTCTTATTTTTGCTTCTATTTCATTTGCCATTTCGGGGTTATCTACCATCAATTGTTTTACTGATTCACGGCCCTGGCCAAGTTTATCGTTATTATAACTAAACCAGCTTCCGCTTTTTTGTACAATACCAAGCTCTACGCCCATATCAATAATTTCGCCTACTTTAGAAATTCCTTCTCCATAAATAATATCAAACTCTGCAGTGCGGAAGGGTGGGGCTACTTTATTTTTTACCACTTTTACTTTAATGTGGTTACCAATAATTTCATCCCCGTCTTTTAACTGCGCCTGGCGGCGTATATCCAATCTTACTGAAGAATAAAATTTAAGGGCATTACCACCGGTAGTGGTTTCGGGGTTGCCAAACATTACCCCTATTTTTTCACGCAGTTGATTTATAAAAATGCAGCAGCTATTTGTTTTGGAAATAGTAGCGGTCAGTTTACGCAGGGCCTGGCTCATCAGCCTTGCCTGCAGGCCCATTTTGCTGTCGCCCATTTCTCCTTCCAACTCGCTTTTTGGCACCAGTGCTGCTACAGAATCTATCACCACTACATCCAGTGCGCCGGAAAGGATAAGCCGGTCAGCAATTTCCAATGCCTGCTCCCCATAATCGGGTTGTGATATTAATAAATTATCTATATCCACGCCAAGTTTTTGCGCATACAGGCTGTCAAATGCATGCTCTGCATCAATGAATGCACAAATGCCACCTTTTTTTTGTGCCTCTGCAATTACATGGATGGCCAGGGTGGTTTTACCGGAAGATTCCGGGCCATATATTTCTACTACTCTTCCCTTTGGTAAGCCACCAATTCCCAATGCCACATCCAGGCCTATCGAACCCGTTGAAATAACTTCCTGTTCTACATGCCCTTTTTCATTCATCATCATTACCGAACCTTTGCCAAAATCTTTATCAATTTTGTCCATCGTTAATTTTAGTGCCTTTAATTTTTCTGCGTTGCTCATTGTTGTTGTTTTTTTAAGTGATGTATCTGTGTTTGAGTTGTAAATGTATTTATGTAAACAAATGTAAAACATTTATTTTATCAACACTAATATATTTAGTATTATTTTGGTAATTTATTTAGTTTTTTAGCTGACGGCATTTTAAAGGCGAAATGTAAAAAAATCCCGCCCCGGAAATCCGGAACGGGAAGAGTGTTCAAGCATGAGAAAAAATGTTTGTTGTTTTCAGGTGAGCCAGCAATGGCCGGGATACGATAAACGGGCCTTTATTATTTTGGGTAGTTATTAAATACTCTGCAAAGAGAACATTGTTTTTTTATACCCACAATACCCTAAACAGGTAATTTTTAAAAACTTATTGTAGTAATTTTGAGCATAATTTAAAAACTTACATTATGAAATATGTATTTGCAGCAGTGATTGTAATGCTTTCGTTAAATTCTTTTTCGCAGATAAAGCCTGCGGCTAAAGGAGTAATATATGGCAGTAAAACCACAGCCGGGGGAGCCATAGAAGTAAATCTTTTAGAAGAAAAACTAACCACGGCCGAAAAATTTACCGGTAAAGTAAAAGGCACCGTAATAAGTGTATGCGAAAAAAAAGGTTGCTGGATGAAATTGGCACAAACCGATGGCGAAGGCATTATGATAAGGTTTAAAGATTATAAATTTTTTATGCCCAAAAATATTGTTGGTAAAGATGTAGTGCTGGAAGGTGTTGCAGAAAAAACCACTACCTCTGTAGAAATGCTTAAACATTATGCAGAAGATGGTGGAAAAAGCGCAGCAGAAATTGAAAAAATAACAGAACCCAAAACAGCTATTGAATTTACAGCACGGGGGGTATTGGTAATAAATTAAATAAGAAGATAAAAAATGCCCCGGTAAAACCAGGGGATTTTTTTATAAATTATCATATTCGTACAGTGGATCAATATGAGAGCCGGCATCCATTTCGCAAACCTGTTTTATCAAGCCATCATTAAGCCCATACACCCAGCCATGCAGTTGCGGCCGCTGCTCCTGTTTCCATGCTTTTTGAATAATGGATGTTTTGGCAAGGTTAAATATCTGCTCCCTCACATTCAATTCGGTAAGCTTGTTTACCCGTTCATTTTCTGTTGGCATATTGTCCACTTCTTCCCGGTGAAAGCGATAGACATCTTTTATTTCTTTAAGCCAGTGATTGATTATGCCCAGATGGTGATTTGCCATAGCCGCTTTTACGCCTCCGCAGCCATAATGCCCGCAAACAATCACGTGTTTTACTTTTAGTATTTCCACGGCATATTCCAATACGCTTAAAAGATTTATATCAGTATTTACTACCAGGTTGGCAATATTGCGGTGAACAAAAATTTCTCCCGGCTCGGTACCGGTGATTTTATCTGCAGGCACCCTGCTGTCGCTGCAACCGATCCATAAAAATTCGGGAGCCTGTTGTGCAGCCAGCCTTTTAAAAAATTGAGGATCTGTTTTATTTTGTTCGGCAGCCCAGGCTTTATTTTCTATTAATAATTTTTCGTAAGAGAGCATATAAATATTTTTATAAAGTTAATTAATGTGCTGAATCATCAGCATTGTATAAATTTTTATCTACCAACTGGTGAGAAAGATTATAAACGCTTTTCTTTAACGTAACAGTTATGTTTTTTAAAGCGGCATGTTGCATAAATTCATTAATGGTATCAATAACATCTTTATCAATAAACTCTGCTTTGGTAAGATCAATAATAACGCTTGCATTTTGCGGCAACTGCTCCAGTTTTCTTTTTAAAATGGGTTTACTAAAAAAAGACACATCTTTTCTAAGCCGTATTAAATGATGATTGTTATCTGATACTGAAAAAATGGCTGTTCGGAAATTGCTGCGTATCACATAAAAAACGCCTACAACTATGCCTATTAAAACCCCTTTTAGCAGATCGGTAAAAACAATGGCAGTAAGCGTAATTATAAATGGCATAAACTGTTCCCAGCCTTTTTGATAATATTCTTTAAACAAAGATACCCTGGCCAGTTTATACCCGGTAAAAACAAGTATTGCTGCCAGTGCCGCTTTGGGAATAGCATTTAAAATGCCGGGTACAAATGCTACACAAACAAATATCAGCACCCCATGAAAAATAGTACTCATTTTTGTTTTTGCCCCGGCGTTTACATTTGCACTGCTGCGTACAATCACACTCGTTAGCGGCAGGCCACCCAGCAGCCCGCTGATGATATTGCCCGATCCCTGGGCTATTAATTCCCGGTTGGGTGGCGATACCCGTTTTAAAGAATCCAGTTTATCTGTTGCCTCTATTCCCAGCAGGGTTTCCAGCGATGCTACCAATGCAATGGTAATGGCTGTAACCCACACATCGGGGTTGGTAATAAAAGACCAGTTTGGAAATTTTAAAAAAGAAAGGAATTCTTTTGCGGATGATGCTACAGGAATATTTACCAGATGTGCATCTTTTGCAGTTAAAGGATTTTCCAGGTCACTTAAAAAATAATTAAGCAATACGCCCATGATAACAACCAATAATGGGCCACTGAATAATTTAAAAATTTTCTTTGACTTTACCCAACTGTTTTCATACAATATTAAAACAGCAATACCGGCCACACCAATAATTAGTGCTACCGGCGTAAGATGATTGAGTGAATTTACAAGAGCAGAAAAAGTATTTTCTCCTGATAATTGTATAAATGTTTCATTGCCTTCATAATCTTTATTGTAGCCAACAAGGTGAGGCAATTGTTTTAAAATAAGAATGATGCCAATGGC